>JBCKPN010000006.1:0-43642 GCA_038901695.1 Usitatibacteraceae bacterium | reverse complement strand
CGCGATTGACGTCAAGGCCGTGGGGCGGCAAGCTGGGCGATAATCGCCCGTTCGACATTGCTGAATTCCCTATTTTCCATTTGAGGACACGCTTGTGAAACGAATCAACCCAGTACTGATGCGCGCGGTCTTGCTCACCCTGGTTGCGGGTGCCGCGCCCGCCCTGCTTGCCCACGATGTCGCGCACCATGTTGCGCCCACTGCGCAGCGGGTGCCAGCGGTGGCGCTGATCTCCGGCATCGAACTCAAAAATATGGACCGCACGGTGCGCCCGCAAGACGACATCTACGCCTACACTAACGGGGGCTGGCTGAAAACCGTCGAGCTGCCGGCCGACAAATCCAGCCGAGGTTCGTTCGACGATTTGCGCGAAGCCGCGTTGGTCAATCTGCACATCATCATCGAACAGCAATTAAAAGATGCCAGCAGAGTCGCCCATTCCGAGGCGCAGAAAATTGCCGATCTGTATGCCAGCTTCCTCGATCAAGCGCGGCGCGACAAGTTGGGCATCAGGCCGCTGACAGGCGATCTGGCGCGCATCGATGCCTTGCAAGATAAATCGGCGCTCGCCGAGATGGTCGCCTCGATGAACCGCATGCGCGTAACAGCACCGGTGGGCATGGGCGTGGTGCAAGACGCCAAGGACGCGACGCAATACGTGGTGTCGGTGTCGCAAAGCGGTCTGGGCCTGCCGGATCGCGATTACTACTTGAACGAAACCGATGCAAAGATGGCGGAGACGCGCGTCAAGTATCAGGCGCTGATCGAGAAAATGCTGACCGCCGCCGGTGACACGGACGCCGCCGCCAACGCCCGAGCCGTGCTGGCGCTTGAAACGGATATCGCACGCGGCCAATGGACGCGCGTGGAAAACCGCAATCCGGCCAAGACCTACAACAAGATTGAACTCGCCAAGCTGGCCGAGCTGGCACCCGGCTACGACTGGAACTTGCACCTTCGTACGGCGGGCGTGGAGGGCAAGGTCACGTCCGTGATCGTCGCCCAGCCGAGTTACCTCACCGCCTTCGCCAAGCTTGCCGATGCCACCCCGCTGTCGACATGGAAGGCGTATTTCAAGTGGCACCTCGTCAATCGCTATGCGCCGTTCTTGTCCCAATCATTGGTCGATGACAGCTTTGCCTTCAGCGGCACCTTCCTGCGCGGTGTGCCGGCCAACGAAGAAGCATGGAAGCGCGGTGTGCGGTTGGTTGATAGCGCGCTCGGCGATGCCTTGGGCAAGCTCTACGCGGCCAAACATTTCCCGCCAGAGCACAAGGCGCGCATGGAAAAGCTGGTCGCTAATCTGGTGACCGCGTTCGGCCAGAGTATTAATGCGCTCGACTGGATGAGTGAGGCGACCAAAAAAGAAGCGCGCACCAAACTCGCCGCGATGAGCCCGAAAATCGGCTACACCAGCAAATGGCGCGAATACGCGGCCATCACCATCGTCAAGGACGATCTCATCGCCAATCTGAAAAGCGTCAGCGCGGCCGAATACCAGCGCAACATCGGGCGTCTGGGCAAGCCGGTTGACCGCGCCGAATGGAGCATGACGCCGCAGACCGTGAACGCGTCCTACAACTCAAGACGCAATGAGATTACCTTCCCGGCTGGCATTTTGCAGCCGCCTTTTTTCAACGCGGCGGCCGATGATGCGGTGAACTACGGTGGTATCGGCGCGGTGATCGGCCACGAAATCGGCCACGGGTTCGACGACTCCGGGAGCCAGTCTGACGCGGTCGGCAACTTGCGTAACTGGTGGACGGCCGAAGATCGCGAAAAATTTGCCGCCAAGACGCGCGGCCTCATCGCGCAGTACTCGGCGTATTCGCCGATTGCCGGATACCATGTCAACGGCGCGTTATCGCTTGGCGAAAACATCGGCGACAATTCCGGTTTGGCGATTGCCTACAAGGCCTACAAGCTCTCGCTCGGCGGCAAGGATGGCTCCGTGATCGATGGCCTGACCGGCGATCAACGCTTGTTCATGGGCTGGGCGCAAGTCTGGCGCAGCAAGTCGCGGCCCGAGGCCATGATCGTGCAAATGAAAACCGGACCGCATTCGCCCGCACCGGTGCGCGGCTTTGCCACATTGCGCAACCAGCCGGGTTTCTATAGCGCGTTTGGGGTGAAAGAAGGCGACAAGATGTATCTGCCACCGGAGCAGCGCGTCACCATCTGGTAGGTTTGATACGCTAATCGCTACATCAAAACACAAGCATTGGCGCGCGTTTCCAAGCATAAATGCCTGGAAACGCGCGCCAATCAACGCCTGTCAAGCCAGAATAACTGGTGCGATGAATGCGAAGAAAAATCCAATCGCGAACATCATCAGCGAAAAAAAATAGATTGCGGTCGACAATTTGCGCGTGCGCGTGCACGCTGCCGCCAGCTCTGGATCGGCCAGACAGGGCAGGCTTTTTGCGCGCCATTGCATGACGCCTGCGGCGATGTGCATCACGGCGGCGAACGAAAATAGCGGCAGCTTGTGTTCAGACAGCCACACGATTTGCGGAAAAGTGGTGACCAGCCCGCCACTGCAGCACCCGCCCCGATCGACACCAACAACGCCGGTAGTGCACAGCAGACCAGCGTGCTGCCGCTGGCACATAGCGACAGCACCGAGGCCAGCGCGTTTTGTTTCAGCGCAGGGCCAAGTGCTGCGGTAGGGCGCAGGTTTTCGTCGATCATTTATCGGTCTTGATCTTCTTGGTCAATACCTCAAACGCCTCGTCGCTGCGCGAGATGGATTTGACGGCGTAACCGGCCTCGGTGATTTCGGCCTTGATGGTCTCGTCGGCAATATCCTTGCCCTCTTTGAGGCCCACCAGTGCAACTTTTTTCTCCAGGCTGACAAACACCTTGTCGGTCGCGGCGTGAGCTTTCAATTTTTTCTCGACGCCTTGCGCGCAAAGCGCGCAGACCAGACCATCGAGTCCGATCAGGATGGTCTTGGTGGCAGCGAAAGTGGCAGATGACACGCCGAGCGCCACGGCGGTGATGACGGCGAATGCGAATTTGTTCATGATGAATTCCTTCAATGTGAATGGGGATGGGGTTAGTAATTGATCATCAACATGAGCTGCGATTTGCGTCGCTCGGTCATGCCGATCTCAACCCAGACGTTGCGTTTAAATAGCCGCCGGGCGCGTTAATCAACGCGAGTGCCGACAGTGCAATCGCCGGGCTGACCGCCTGCGTGATGATCGGCAAGGCGTCCGGTACCATTCAGCAGTGCCGCCGCCACCACGCCTGCGACCAGGCGACGGCTCACGGCGCGGCGCGATGCAAGATCCAGAAAACGCTTCATATTGGAGATGACTCGAAAATCGGGTATCAGCTCAACCGGTGTAGCACAATTGAGTGCCAAAATGGCATTTGCCAGTTCTTACATGGGCACAGCAATCACCTCAATCGCGCAAATAAGGGTACTCTAAATGGATGTCCGCTTCGACCGTTTTTACCGGCATGACGAATTTTCGCAAATTCTGCAGTGGTATGCCAAGCAACATCCAGACTTGCTGTCAATCGAATCCATCGGCAAGAGTTTTGAAGGGCGCGATATCTGGGTGTTGACGGCGACCAATAGAAAGACCGGTCCTGCCACCGACAAGCCCGCCTATTGGGTGGACGCCAATATTCACGCCAGTGAACTCGCGGCAGGCGCGGCAGCGCTCTACTTCATCAATAAGCTCGTGACGCAGTACGGCAAGCGCGATGACATCACGCGCTGTCTCGACACCCGCGCCTTCTACATTTGTCCACGCATGAATCCGGATGGTGCGGAATGGGCGATGCGTGATGCTGACAACGGCGGACCCAAACTCATTCGTTCGTCGACGCGTCCTTATCCGTTTGACGAAGAGGCGATTGACGGACTCGACATCGAAGACATCGACGGCGATGGCCGCATTCTGTCGATGCGTATCCCAGACGCTAACGGCAACTGGAAGTGTCACGAGGTCGAAAAGCGGCTGATGGTGCCGCGCGCGGCGAACGAATACGGCGGTGACTACTACCGCATGATTCCCGAAGGGCGCATGCGCGATTACGATGGCTACACGGTCAAGGTCAACAAGGACAAGCAAGGCCTCGATCTGAATCGCAATTTCCCGGCGGGCTGGCGACAGGAGTTCGATCAGTTGGGAGCCGGGCCCTATCCAACATCAGAGCCGGAAGTACGCGCGGTGGTGCACTTCATCGCGCATCACACCAATATCTCGGGTGGTCTCTCGTTTCATACCTGGAGTGGCGTGTTGCTGCGGCCGTTCGGTACGCATGTCTTGTGGATCATGAAAGTCTAGCCGAAACAAGCCGATGAGGCGGCGCAGTCGCTCTTCGTCCACCACATGGCCTTGATACATGTCGTTCAAAATTGCGCTCGACTCGACATCGAGCCCGATGTGCCAGCGCCATGACGCATCTTCGATTTTTGGCAACGCGGTCACCGTCACTGCGACACCGAAAAAATGCGTCACCCAACGCGCCAGCAAGTCAGCCAAGGCATCGAGCCCGGACGTGCCGTGGGTCAGGTCGAGCACATAGCGATAGCGGTTTTCGGAGAACCAGTAGAGCTGCGCATTCTCGTGCGACAGCACATCCATATTGAGCGAGCGCATCGGCGTACCCTGCTGTGCAAACAGTCTGCCGAGATTGCCAAAGCCGCCAGAGTCGGCAAACACTTGAATTGTCTCCGCGTCAGCACTCAGGACGCGGGCATTTTCAGTCGAGACACGCTGGCGACGGAAAAACATTTCGCCGGCGCGCACCGCGTAGACGTTTTCTACATCCTGCTCGCTATCGAGCAACCCACGGACGATGGCGTGGGCGGCCATGTCGGTGAACACCGGCGGAAAATCAATTTTTCCGGTGGAGAACGCACGCAGGTAAAAGCGCTCGACCGTCAGCGCATCGGTGAGCATTTTTCGCAGTCGCAGAAAATGCACGTAGTTTTCGCGCGTGTCAGCGTCTTCGATGGCACCGATGGCGTCGATCGAGACCGCCTGCATGGGTGCTTCCATCAGCTCGGCGTGAAGCCGGCATTCATTCGGGCCGGACGCAGCGATGGGAGCCAATTCCGGACGCATCAGTATCGATCGGATGTAGCCGGGCGTGACGCGCAACCAGCCATGGTCGTTGCGTTCAAGGTGATTGAAGCCTGAATCAATCCAGAAATCCTGCATGGCAGGAGTTTAGCCTGCCTATGCTCGCCAACAAACTTTCGCCGACGTTGCGATTGTCAATGCGAACCTGTCAGGGGTCGCGCTCGGCTGAACTAAATTGCGCTTCGCCAGCCAAAGTCGGTATCCGCTTCGGCGATCGGTGAGCAACTGGCTTGGGCGACGTTGAAGCGGCAACTTGAATTACAGCGCGCCTGCCCAATATGCAGCGTGAGCTACCCGCAAATGCCGCTAGAATTGCGCTCGACAGAATTACCTACACAGGTGTATGACCTATGAAACGAATCGTTCTCTTTCTGGCAACCAACTTGGCCATCATGCTGGTGCTGGGCATCGTCACCAGCGCACTTGGCGTCAACAAGTTCCTCACTGCCGGTGGCCTCAACTTGCCGATGCTGCTGGCGTTCTCGGCCATTGTCGGATTCATCGGTTCGTTCATTTCGCTGTTGATTTCCAAGCGGATGGCCAAATGGTCGACCGGTGCGCAGGTCATCGAGACGCCGCAGAATGATACCGAGCGCTGGCTGGTTGCCGCCGTCCAGCGGCTGGCCAACAAAGCGAATATCGACATGCCAGAAGTGGCGATCTTTCAGGGTGAACCCAATGCTTTCGCCACCGGTGCATTCAAGAATTCCGCGCTTGTCGCCGTTTCAACCGGATTGATCGAGTCGATGACCAAGGAAGAAGTCGAAGCGGTGCTCGCCCACGAAGTCGCGCACATCGCGAATGGCGACATGGTCACCTTGACCCTGATCCAAGGTGTGGTCAATACCTTCGTCGTATTCGTATCCAAGATTGTCGGCTATTTTGTCGATAAGGTCGTGCTGCGCAACAACAGCCATTCGCCCGGCATCGGCTATTACGTCGCCGATATTGTTTGCCAGTTGGTTCTCGGCGTCCTTGCCTCGATCATCGTCGCGTGGTTTTCTCGTCAGCGAGAGTTTCGTGCCGATGCGGGCGCGGCGCAGTTGATGGGCAACCCAACACCAATGGTCAACGCCTTGCGTCGCCTCGGCGGACTCGCCCCCGGCGAGTTGCCGCAATCAATGGCTGCCTCTGGCATCTCGGACAAGGCGGGCGTCATGGCGTTGTTTTCGACCCACCCGCCGATTGAAGCTCGCATCGCTGCCTTGCAAAACCGGGGTTGAGTTGGCGTCAGGCGTGACGCATCCGCCAGCGAAAACGCCGTCCCACGGGACGGCGTTTTCATTTACAGAAGGCGCGAAACTACTTTTTGAATAGCCCAAACAGACCGCGCTTTTTCTTTTCGTCTTCGGACTCCGGCGCTGTTGGATCAGGCTGATATTGCACCGCCTTGGCATTGAGCCGCGGATAGTTGCCACTCCCGGTACCAAATGCCGCCTTGCGATTGTAGATCTCAAAATTGGTATCAACTTTGCCGATGAATAACTTGGCAAGATCTTCCAGCGATTTGTCATTGATCACCGACGGCTCGAGCGTGTAAATCGACGGACCGAAATCCTCGACATTCTTCAGTTTGAAGCGAATCACGCCCTCATCGTAGTCTCCGACGATATCGGCACCGCAAATCACTTCATTGTTGATGGTGAAAAACTCGTGCGTAATAACGCGCCGCTCATTGCGTACCGGTTCGGACGTGAAGCGCATGTTGTTCTGCCACAGCAAATCGCGGAAGCGCTCAATCAATTCGGCTTCACGCTTGATGGTGAACGTATCCGCCTTGGCGCGGCGAAAGGTGACGGTGAGCTCTTCGAAATGCTCACTGTTATTGCGCTGCGAAGTGCGATAGTCGATTCGATAATCGCTTTGCGACAGCCCCTCGATCTTTCCGACTGTCAGCAAGTTGTACGGCCGGTCACATGGCGGTTTGACCACGTTCAGTTGGCGGAACAGCTCGTGCAAGTACTTGAACACCGCGCGCAACGAATGATCGACCTGAACCGCGTTCACCTTCAATGACTGCGTGCGCTGTGCCTCCTGATTCTTGACTGACTCCGCTTCCTTCTTTAGATCGTCTAACAGACCCATGTTTGCAACCCCTTGCTTCTGGTATTCGAATGTGCGTGGATCAGAGATTCGTCGTGCCAAGCCGTTTTGGCAGTTTCATTGATTTTATCCACAAGCTGGACTAGTGTTTATTTTATAGCAGCCGAGCAGCGTCTGAAGTTGACAGTTTAGTTGATTAGACCGTGCCGACTGTTGGCCACCGCCGGCAGGTAAGTCGGCAGACGGGCTCACCATACAGGCTATACACTACGCATACTGGCCAAATCGTCATTAACTTTCGGCGCTCAGCGCTTTTCTCTCCAAACTCATGTCACTGCAGACTGCCGTACTTGCGCTTGATCAGGGAACGACGAGTTCCCGTGCCATCGTGTTTGACGAGCACGGATCGCCGCTCGCCATCGCGCAGCGCGAATTCGCGCAGCATTTTCCGTTCGCGGCGTGGGTTGAGCACGACGCGAATGAAATCTGGCAGACCCAGCTCACCGTCGCGCAGGACGCTATCGCCCAAGCAACCGCCCTTGCGGCGACACACACTCTCGACATTCGCGCGATTGGCATCACTAACCAGCGAGAAACGACGATTGTCTGGGACCGCAAGACCGGGCAGCCGATCGCCAATGCCATCGTCTGGCAGGATCGCCGGACGGCGGCGGTTTGCGACGCACTGCGTCAAGGTGGACTGAGTGACACTATTCTCGCGAAAACCGGATTGCGCATCGACCCGTATTTCTCGGCAACCAAAATCAAGTGGCTGCTCGATCACGTGGACGGCGCAAGAGCGTGCGCGGAACGCGGCGAACTTGCGTTCGGCACGGTCGACAGTTGGCTGTTGTACAAGCTCACAGGGGGCAAAGTTCATGCCACCGACGTCTCAAACGCCTCGCGCACCATGCTGTTCAATATTCACAACCTCGAGTGGGACACGGAACTGCTGAAACTGATGGACATTCCGCCCTCGGTACTACCGAGGATTGTCAGTTCCAGCGGCGTGATCGGCGAAACGGCGTGCGAAGGACTGCCGCGCGGAATACCGATTGCCGGCATCGCCGGCGACCAGCAGGCCGCGCTATTTGGGCAAGGATGCCACGCGCCCGGCATGGTCAAGAACACCTACGGCACCGGTTGTTTCATGTTGATGAATACCGGACCGCGCCCAGGGGTGGCATCCGCCGGATTGCTTTCCACCGTGGCGTGGCGGCTGGATGGCGCCAAGTCCGAAGCCACCCAGTACGCGCTGGAAGGCAGCGTTTTTATCGCGGGTGCCGCCGTGCAGTGGCTGCGCGACGGCCTCGGCATCATCCAAGATGCGGCTGAAGTAGAAGCGCTGGCGGCGAGTGTGACCTCGACCGAAGGTGTCGTGTTTGTGCCAGCGTTCAGCGGCCTCGGTACGCCAGATTGGGACGCCACGGCCAGAGGCATGATCATCGGACTGACGCGCGGTAGCCACCGAGGTCACATCGCGCGGGCGACGCTAGAGGGAATCGCCTTTCAGTGTGCGGATTTGCTGCACGCGATGCGCAGTGCGTCAGGCACCGAAGCGACTGAACTGCGGGTCGATGGCGGCGGCACCAACAACAACCTGCTGATGCAGATGCAGGCGGACTTAATCGGCATACCGCTCGTCAAACCGGCAGTGACCGAAACAACCGCCCTAGGAGCGGCCTATCTGGCCGGGCTTGCCGTTGGCGTTTGGCGAGACGCCAACGAGATCCAACAGGGCTGGCGCGAAGCGCGGCGATGGCTACCAGCCATGTCCCGCGATGAGGCGAGTGCCAAGTTAGCGGTCTGGCGGAAAGCGGTAGAGCGCGCGCGGGGCTGGGCCTGACCGCTGTGATGTCCTGCTGCTGTGGGCGAGCCCTGTTGGGTGCCCTGTTGGGTGCCCTGTTGGGAGCGCTTCAAGACTTGCTTTTGTGACAAAATGCACAAAATCCGTACACCGCGCGATATGCGATCCATCTGGCGGAACGATTTGGCGACTCTGTACTTCGAAGACTCTTGGGGAAAAGAATGCAACATTCGATACTCGTGGTCGAAGATGATCCGGTAGAACTAGAACTCACATTGGCCAGTCTGTCGAAGTACCCGCAGCTCATCGTCAATTCCGCCTCAGACGGCGTCGACGCGATTAATCAACTGCGGACAGTTGCCACGAGCACCGGCTTGCTGCCGACTCCCGACGTAATTCTCATGGATGTGCAGATGCCACGGTTGAACGGCATCGAAACGGTTCGGCTGTTGCGCGCCATGCCGCACACGAGCAACATCCCGATTGTGATGTTCTCGAATTCAGACGACCCAAAGGACGTCGAGGCGGCGTACTTGGCCGGTGCCAATGCCTACCTGCGTAAACCGTCAACGGCAGGTGCCGGCAAGGAACTGTTCGATAGTCTGGTGTCGTTTTGGCTTGATTACAACCTGCCGGTCACTGCCTATCCTCTACGCGTCGTCGCCCAACCGGCGCAGTGCTAGCTCGCGCAGCTCGTCGTGCTCATTGCCCGACTTTACGTGTCGAATCGAATGCATGAGGTTGGCGGCCGTGCGCTTTAAGTCCGGCGTACGTTTGTAGCGCGTACTGCTACAGGTGAACGCCATCACCGAGGTTTCGCTCCACGCCACTGACAGCGCCTCAATCTCGAGGTGCTTGCCAGTTACGTTGCTCCGGGTCGGCATCGATGCACCTTCGTTGATCAAATGCTCGATGGCATGCCACGCGCCGCGTCGGATGGCTTGTTCGATGGCCTGCCGCGACTGATCCGCGAACGGCAGCGCTGCCGCAAGGCTCAGCGCGGCACGCGCAGCGTGCGCACCATCGGCACTGTGGCTTTCTAAGTGGATCACCGGCTGCGTACCCTCGATCGTGTAGTACGCCTCGGCAAAGTTCTCCGGTGTAGGTGGAAGCTTTTCGCGCGCCAATCGGTGCATTGCCTCTTTGGCGACTAGCGCTGGCTGGCGCGGCGTCGTGGCATTGGGAGCCGTATCGAGCGGCGTTGCGGGGGGCGCGGCGCTCTGTGCGCCTCGGCGATTTGAAAGGCCGCCAAAGGGTTGTACAGGTCGGGTTAGGCTCATGACATGCTCTTTCTTTAGAATTTTTTCGAACCGGCAATGTTTACAACCGTGTGCGACGAACCGGAACCACTTGGTGGCGCCCAGTCTCCATGGGAGTCAGAGCCATCGATGCAACGTATTTATCGAAGTTGCCAATCTCGAGCGGCCTGGAAAACCAATAGCCCTGCATCAGAAAACACCCATGGATCTTTAGCAAACTCGCCTGCGCCGCGGTCTCGACGCCCTCGGCGATGACCCGAAGGTTGAGGGCGCGCGCCAGCGCTGCGATTGCCGAGACAATGGCTTCATCGTCGAAGCCTTCGAACAACTCACGCACAAATGAGCGGTCGATTTTGAGAGTGTCGATTGGCAGCTTGCGCAAGTACGACAGCGACGAGTAACCGGTGCCGAAATCATCCACCGATAACTTCACCCCGAGTTCACTCAACAACTCAAGAACGGGTAGCGCCTGTTTCAAGTCTTGCATCAGTAAGGTCTCGGTGATCTCAAGTTCGAGCAGTTCAGGCTCAACGTTGAACGAGCGGGCGAAGTCCTCCACCTTTTGTACAAACTTTGGTGTCTGAAATGCATTGGCGGAAATATTGACTGCAATCGGCAGGACGGGTTGACCGGCAGCGCCGCCAACAGCGCTTGGTTGACCGTCATCAGATTGAGCGACAGCATTTCGCATTGCGTCCTGACCGCAAGGTCGTCCTGCATTTCCACTGCGCGCATTAGTTCGATGAGCGGCGCGAATGAACCAGTGTCCCCTATCAGAGCGTCGGTAATCGTATCGGAAATTGAAATTCTGCTGAGCAGGTCTGCAAGCGGAATACCCAAAATGCGATCAAGCAACGAGAAGGCGCCACATAGAAACAGATCTTCCTTTGCGCCGTTGAAATCGAGCGATTTTCCGATCGTCTCGAGAAACGATGCGCGTGCGTAAGCCGTATTCAGCAATACCTGTGGCGTGTCGCCTCCGCCTGCGTGCAACAGTGACAAGGACAACCAGCGTTTCAGTTTTTCACGGCCGAGAATATTCATCGCATGATTGATGGAGGTGATCTCTACGGCGAGCCCGTAGGCCGCCGAGTTGGCCATCGATGCGAGTTGATACGAGAGCACCGCATCGCGCTTGAAAAGCGTCTCAATCGTCGCGCTGTCAGCATCTTTATCGATGAGCTGAATGAGTTTGAGAATGGTCGACAGCAATCCCACTTTTTTGTCGGCCGACCGCCTTTTCCACTTCATGCAAGACCAGCCGCTCCAGGCGACTGCACCGTGGTTTAGTGCGTAGGCTTGCTCAATGGGTTCATCGAAGTCGAGGGCCAGCATCGGCAATGCGCCGCGCACAGAAGGTGAAAATTGTGAAAGCGTGGACGGCGATGCGGCGAGGTAGGCGATTTTTGTGGCATTCGCTACGACGATTTCGTGCGATCGCAAGCACAATCGCGGTGCAGCGTCGCCTAGCGCCAGATAATTTTGATCCTGTAGCAGCGCCGCCGAAGCGACGACTGGAAGCGCCGACTCGGGTACCTGCCAGCCGCTCGGCCACTTGCTGTCGGCAACCCCGACAAACTCAACCAGCATCGTCGAAAATGCGGTTGGCCAGAATGCCGAGAGAGCGTTCAGGCTGGGAACAATATCCGCTGCCGGTTTGTGTGCGCAGTGAACGCGCAAATGGATGCCAATCGTCGCATGTCGACGATCGATTACGGGCGAATAGGTAATTCCGGGAGCAAAGTGGCTCATGGCGGACGGACAATGCCCTGCGAAGGTCGATAGTCAGGTCGGTGTAGGAGTGCATTGCCTCCGTGAAGGACATCGGCCAATTCCGTTAAAAATTGAGGCAGAAAAAGATGAAGTTGTTGCAACCTTCAGTCGGAGAAAGCCGACCTTGGGATCGACTACGCCACCAGATAGCCAACGTCGAGAATTAGCCCGACGCGACCGTCGCCGAGGATGGTCGCACCCGAAAAGCCTTCAACCTTGCGGTAGCTGGCTTCCAGATTCTTGACCACTACCTGATGCTGCCCCATCAGTTCGTCAACGACGAGCGCGGAACGTTTTCCGTCCGCTTCGACGATGATCATGATCGAACGATCCGTTTCTGTCGCCGGTTGGGGCACATCAAACATTCGTGCGAGGAGTCGCACCGGCAAATACTCCTGCCGCAACTGCACGACGTGGCCCTTGCCCGGGATCGACTTGATCTTCGACGGATCAATCTTAAATGTTTCGATCACTGACGCCAGCGGCAGAATGTAGACCTCGCCGCCAACCCGTACCGACATGCCGTCCATGATCGCTAGCGTAAGCGGCAGTCGCACCAACACACGCGTACCATGACCCAGCGTCGAGTCGAGTTCGACGCTACCGCCGAGCGCGCTGATGTTGCGTTTGACGACATCCATGCCAACGCCGCGTCCCGACACATCGGTTACCACTTCAGCCGTCGAGAATCCTGGTGCGAAGATGAGTTGCCAGACATCCTGATCCGACATCCCATCGGGTAACGGTATGCCATTTTCGATCGCCTTGGCCAGAATTCTGTCGCGATCAAGCCCGCGACCGTCATCCCTGACTTCGATCACAATCGAACTACCCTGATGTCGCGCCGAAAGCGCAATCGTGCCGTGCGGCGATTTACCCGCTGCAATGCGATCCGCCGGAATTTCGATGCCGTGATCGACTGAATTTCTCACCAAGTGCGTCAGCGGGTCGGTGATTTTCTCAATCAGCCCTTTATCCAGTTCGGTCGCCTCGCCACTGGTCTTGAGCTCGATGTTTTTTCCGAGCTTGCCCGCCAAATCGCGCAGCATGCGCGGAAACCGATTGAATACGAACGACATCGGGATCATGCGGATGCCCATCACCGAGTCTTGCAGGTCGCGCGTGCTGCGCTCCAGGTCGGCCAAGCCCGCCACGATGCCGCCATGCTGATTCGGACTCAGTGTTTCGGCGTTCTGCGCAAGCATTGCTTGAGTGATCACGAGTTCGCCGACCAAATTGATGAGCTGGTCGATTTTTTCGACCGAGACGCGCAATGTTGTCGAATCGTTTAGCGGCGCGTGTCGGTCAAACTTCGGCGCATGCGCGCCAGTGGCCATGTCGGTCGTCGCGCTATCGGCGGGCTTGGCGGAAACATTGGGCACGAGTTCATCAAACAATCCAAACCCGGGATCGGAATCGGGGATCTGAGTCACGTCAGCCATCGGCCGAGAACTTTCCGTGACGCTGACCTTTTCGCGGTCGACGTAGAAGGTAAACAAATCGATCAGGTCGCTGCTGGAGCATGAAGTGACAACACTCAAGTCACAATAATCGGTGACCCCGACGTTGTCAGTGGCAACCAGCGTGGCGTTACCCATGCCCGGAATATCGTCGAACAGGTCGAGAAGACTCTGTATTTCAAACGCGGCAAGCAGCGGTCCCACGCGCACCGCAAGAGTTCGCGTTTGTTCGGCTGTCGCGTGTTTGCGTGCAGTGCTACCCGCCGTTGTGGCGGTGCCTGCTGTTGATGCCCCTGGCGCGGTGGCTGACGGCTGGGTGGCCAACTGCCGCAGCGTTGCCAAAAGGTGATCAATCGGCGCGGGCTCGCCTGCTCCGCCCGCTTGATGGCGCTGCAACTGGGCTTTCAGTGCATCGCCCGATGCGAGCAGACAGTCAACCATCGGTGTGCTTAGTTCTATTTCGTGTTTGCGCACCAGATCGAGCAACGTTTCGAGCTCATGCGTCAGCGCCGTGACATCAACAAATCCGAACATGGCTGCGCCACCTTTGATCGAATGCGCGGCTCGAAAAATTCCATTGAGTGTCTCGCCGTCGGTTTGCGCTGGATCGGCGCTTAACAACAGCGACTCGTACGAAGCGAGGTTCTCAAACGCCTCGTCGAAGAAAACCGCGAAGAACTGACTCAGATCGATGCCGGCATCGATCCTCGGAATTCCCTGATTGGTCATGGTTCCCATGTTGTCCCCAAACCTCTCAAGCCAGCTGTCGCTGGCTTCGTCGCGACCAAAACATGCTGACCAATGACTTTTCGCACGACTTCGACGAGACGCGCCGGATCAAACGGCTTGACCAGCCACCCGGTGGCACCAGCCGCCTTGCCCAGCGCCTTCATTTCGGCCGATGACTCTGTGGTCAGAATAAGCATCGGTGTCGTCGCATACATCGGCAATCCGCGCAGCGTTTTGACCAACGTGATTCCATCCATCAGAGGCATGTTCTGATCCGTGAGCACCAGATTGACGGTATTTTCTCTTGCTTTCGCCAATCCTTCCTTGCCGTCAGCGGCCTCAATCACGTTGTAACCCGCGTTCTTCAGCGTGAATGCAACCATTTGTCGGATTGATGCTGAATCATCTACTGCCAGAATCGATTGCATGGTGCGCTATTCCTTGTACTTTTTGAGCTGGTTAGTCACTAGAAAATTGTGCTTCGACCTATCTGTTAGAACAAATCAATGGAGCCTGGCGCGAGGTTCGCTTGCAATACAATCTGCCTCGGGAAAATCTCACCCGCCGGATTGCCCTGCAAAAGTTCTCCGGCGGTTGCACGATCCAACACGCCGCTTGCGCACGTGATTCGGGCACGAAGTCCCGATATCAGTTGCCCGGTCATGTCCTGAAACTGCAATGCGGTCATGGCGCGCAGCAGCGCATGATCAGCGCCCGTCCCGGCGGCGTCGATTCCGCCTCTATCTAATGCATCCTGAATTTCCCGGAAGCTTCGCAGCAGTTCTGAGGCGGCGCTGTCAATGATGCCTTGCATGCGTCCGAGCTCCGCCTGTGCGACGCGCAGTTGTGGACAAACGACGGATATCGCATTTGTGACGGCTTCTGAATCGACCACGACTTCCCCAATGATTGACTACACCTGCACGACAGAAATACTCGTGGCGGCGCGCCGACGAACGCCCAGCGAGTCGCATCTGCCGTGCTAGACTGAGACCCACTACCTGCGTGGCTTTGCGCGGTAGGCAACGCCAGCGTTCCTCGTTCAAATACCGCCAGAACAGGTCTATTTTCGGCGGCTTGGCAGCGCCGCAAACTGCGGAAAAACGGGTGTAACGGTGCCTATTTCCGTCTCATGCGCGCTATCGGGTCAATGCAGTATCGCCAGACGACCAACATCCATTGCTGCAAACGAACCCTCGGACATGACTGAATCAGCCGGCAAACCCATCCGCATTCTTTCCGTCGAGGATTCGGAATTGGACTACGAACTCATCGTCGCGAGTTTGGCAGCCGCATCCTTTGAGGTGGTCAGTCAGCGGGTCGAAACCGAGCCTGCGCTGCGCGAGGCGTTGCAGCGGGAGACTTGGGATTTGGTGATCTCCGACCATGTCCTGCCGCAGCTAACGGCGGTTCGCGCGCTCAACGTCGTCAAGGAGTCGGGCAAGGATCTGCCGTTCATCATCCTTTCGGGGCAGATGGGCGAGGACTTGGCCGTCGAATCGATGCGTAATGGCGCCGACGACTATCTGGTGAAAGGCCGACTCAAGCGCCTCCCCGTGGCCATCGAACGTTCCATCGCGGCGGCCAAGGCGCGTGCGGCAAGAAATCTTGCGCAACAGAATTTGCAAAACAGCGAACGGCGATTGCGGGCGTTTGCGCTGCACTTATCCGATGTCCGCGAGCGAGATCGGTCGGCAATCCGTACTGAAGTTCACGACGAGATCGGCGGCAACCTAGTCGCAGCGTCATTCGCCCTGACGCGCATCGAAAAGCTGTTGCCACCGCAGCCAACTGGCGAGAGCATTAATACGACGATTGAATCTGGCGTCCGCGAGGCCGCTGAACTAGTGCAAAAAGCGGTCGATGCCAGTCAAAAACTCTATACCAGTCTGCGCTCAAATCTAGTGGATCAAGGCATTGTCGCGGCGATCGAGTGGCGCCTCACCCAACTTCGCATGCGCTGCGGCATGACGCCGCACTTAAGCGCAAGCCCGCCGGAAATTACACTGCCTGAACACGTCGCGGTCGCGGTGTTTCATGCCGCGACCGAACTCATCGAGAACGCGCAATTACACTCTCGAGGCAACAACATCTGGTGTGCGCTGTTTTATATCGACGGCGACCTGATCGTCGAGGTGCGCGACGATGGCGTTGGAACCTCCGTCGCAAAGTTGATGGATCCGGAAAGGTTCGGCATTTTTGCCGCGCGCGAGCGACTCGCGTCGATTGGCGGGACCTTGGATTTTGACACCACCCATACAGGTGCCGAAACCGGAACCACAGCGCTGATCTCAGTTCAGGTCGCCGCGCACGCCGTCACGGCGGTGCAGCCATGACGCGGGTGATTTTGGTCGATGACCACGCGTTGGTGCGCCGCGGCATCCGGCTTACGCTCGAGGACAGTGCCAACATCGAAGTCGTCGGTGAAGCGGCAGACTATGGCGAACTGCGCAGCCTGCTTCCCGGCTGTGAATATGACGTCATCGTCATGGACATCAATCTTCCTGGCAAGAACGGTATCGAGATCCTGAAAACATTGCGCGACGAATCGCCCAAATGCAAGGTGCTCATCCTGTCGATGTTCACTGAGGATCTGTACGCCGTTCGCGCGCTGCGTGCAGGCGCTTCCGGATACCTCAACAAGGCAAGCGCACCGGAAAGGTTGATCGAAGCCATCGAGCGCATTGCCGCAGGCAAAAAATTCATCACGCCCGAGATTGCCGAGGCCATGGCCAACAGTTTGACGGGCGATGCCGACACGCGCCCTCACGAAAGGCTCTCGGATCGCGAGTTTCAGACGCTGCGCCTGATTGCGTCTGGCAAAAAACTGACCGAAGTCGCCGAGGCACTGTCGATTTCGCCCAAAACGGTGAGCGTCTATCGTGCGCGATTGCTCGAAAAAATGGGCCTTGCCAATAACGCCGAGCTCACCCACTACGCGCTGAAGAACGGTCTGGTCGACTAGCGCACTTGTCCGGCGCTCCCCGCCGCGCCGACGCTAAAGAATCGAGCGTCGCCGCCGAAATGAAGGCATGTCAGTCAGCCATGCCAACGACGCTCAACCGCCCGTCCCTGCCAGCGTAACAACGGAGCCTGTCCATTTTTGCGACCACGCGCTTGCCGATTTGCGCGGGCGCGATGCCCGATCTGGTGGCAAGATGTACCAGTACGCGTTACAAATGTATCTGTCGGACATCGGGCCTCTGCTCAATCGAATCTCGACCGGCGTCGCTGTCGCAGACCACGATCAAGTGCGGCGCGCGGCGCATTCGCTGAAGTCCAACAGCATGTTAATCGGCGCAATCCGGGTCGGTGCCCAAGCGGGGATTATCGAGCACCACGCCGATGCCAAGCAGGACATCGCGATGAACATCGTGGACGAACTGGTTCGGTTGTCGGAACGTGCCAGTGATGAAATCGCAAAACGGATTTGCAATCCGCCGATGCGGCGTTGACCGCTAACGCGCGGCTGCTCCGCGGGCGAGGCTTGGTCGATTTCGGACGGTGTCGAGTTGCCGACAAATTTCATCAGCCGCATCGAGCAATCGTGGACCCGGTCGCAACACGTAATCGGCCGTAATCGGCAGCACGTTGCCGCGCTGCACTGCGCGCAGTCCGGCGTAGATTTCGTTTTCGCGCATGCGATTGTGCGCGGCATTGGTGGGCTGCGCGCCGAACAGAATGACATCTGGATTTTTCTGCAGCAATTGCTCGCGCGATGGCTGAAATACCAGTTGGGCGACATCGGCAAAGATGTTGACGCCACCGCACAGCCGAATCACCTCCGAAATAAAGTGATTCGCATTGACCGTCATCAGCGGTGCGTTTCCCACCTCAAAGAAAACCGAAACGCGGGATTTTCCGCGGTTCAATACTTCAAGCGATTTTGCGCGTTGCGCGAATTTTTCCGCCGCCTGTTTCGCAACGCTTGCGCTTCCGGCGAGCGCGCCGATGCGTTGTAGCGCCAGCTGCACGTCGTCTAGCGATTGGATACTGATGCGAAAGGTGCTGATCCCCAGCGCGGTGATTCGCTCAATGTCCTTTTCGCGCGTGCCCGAGGCCCACACCAACACCACATCCGGTCTGGTGCTTAGCAACGCTTCGATATTGATGCCACTGTAGTCAGACACTCGCGGCAGTCGTTGTGCCTGTGGCGGATGATCGCTGAAGGCCGACACTGCGACCAATTTTTCACCTGCGCCGGCCGCGAACACAAGTTCAGTCAGCGATGGTGCGAGCGCGGCGATGCGAGGTGATACACCGAGCGATGTCAGTTTGTTCGAGGCAGTGGCGACATTGAAACTGCCGAGCACCAATAGCGCTGTCATCACCGCGTGTCGCACATACACGCTTCGCGAAACCCGCCACTGGCACCTCATGTCAGGCCGACGTCACGCGCGGGTCATGCGCGCGGCGAGTGCCGCGCGCTGCAAATAAGCCGCGCGCGCAACCGCCACATCTTCGAGAAAGTACGGAAGCTCGGCGAGTGAAATCGCCTGCGCTGCATCGACCAGCGACTTTTTGGGATTGGGATGCATATCGACCAGCAGCATATTGGCACCCGCAATCACGCCTTGTGCCGCGACGTGGAAGATATCGAGGATGCCGTCAGGCGACGCCTCGCGCGTGCCGACCGAATGCGAGGGATCAACGCACACCGGCATGCGTGTGAGTCGATGTACAACCGGCACGTGGCCAAAATCGATCAGGTTGCGATGCGGGTCACCGAAGTTGGTTTTCATACCGCGCAAGCCGAACATGATTTTAGTATTGCCCTCGGAAGCGCAATACTCGGCGGCCATCAACGACTCGTCGAGCGTGATACCGAATCCACGCTTGAGCAGAATCGGAAACTCACGCTGGCGCCCGACTGCTTTCAACAATTCAAAATTTTGCGTGTTACGCGTGCCAATTTGCAGCATTACGCCGGTTGGCCGACCGGTCGCTTCCAACGCCGAATTGATTTCGTCAATATGCGACTCGCGCGTGACTTCCATAGAAATCACTTTGATACCGTACTTGCCGCCGAGCTCGAACACCCACGGCAAGCATTCCTTGCCCATGCCTTGAAACGAATAAGGGCTGGTGCGCGGCTTGTAGGCACCCATGCGCGCGCACACTTGACCGGACTCCTTTAGGCAGGCGAATGTTGACTCGACGTAAGCGCGCGTGTCCACCGCGTTGAGTCCGGCAAAAACGTGCAGGTTATGTTGATTGAACGTCACACCGTTATAGGTAAATCCGGTATCGTGCTCATCGGCTTGATGGCGGCCGAGAATGCGTAACTCAATGGCCATTGTGTGCACCCGCGCTATTCGGCATTGGCAAGGCGCCGATCGCGCACGGCCTTTGCCAACTGCTTCAACAACTTTTCAGTATCGTCCCAGCCGAGACAAGCGTCCGTCACCGACACGCCGTACGCCAAGGGCTGACCGGGAACGATATCCTGCCGACCCGCATTGATGTGACTTTCCACCATCGCGCCGACAATGCGGTTGTCACCGGCCGCAATTTGCTTGGCGACGTCGGTCGAAACATCCATCTGTTTTTGGTACTGCTTGGACGAATTGGCGTGTGAGAAATCGATCATGACGCGTTGCGCGAGTCCGGCCTTTCCCAATTCCTGACACGCCGCATCAACGCTGGCCGCATCGTAGTTCGGTTTGTGACCGCCGCGCAAAATGATGTGGCAATCCTCATTCCCGGCGGTGGAGACAATCGCCGAGTGACCGCCCTTAGTCACGGACAAAAAGTGGTGCGGCGCGGAAGCCGTCTTGATCGCGTCGACCGCAATCCCGATGTTGCCACTGGTGCCGTTCTTGAACCCAACCGGACACGACAGCCCCGAAGCCAGTTGACGATGCGATTGGCTCTCGGTGGTGCGCGCACCGATCGCGCCCCAGGCAATCAAATCGGCGCAGTACTGCGGCGAGATGAGATCCAGATACTCAGTCGCCGCCGCCAGTCCCAACTGATTGATATCGAGCAACAGCTTGCGCGACTGCCTCAACCCCTTGTTGATGTCGTAGCTTTCGTCGAGGTTCGGATCGTTGATAAACCCTTTCCAGCCGACCGTGGTGCGGGGTTTCTCAAAATACACGCGCATCACAATCGTCAGGTCCGGCTCCATCGTCAAACGCAGCGCCTGTAATCGCCGTGCGTAATCCATCGCCGCATCGTAGTCGTGAATCGAACACGGCCCGACAATGACCAGCAAGCGCGAATCGCCGCGGTGCATGATGCGGTGAATTTCCTCGCGTGCGCGAAACACCGTCGTGGAAGCCTGATCGGTACACGGAAATTCGCGCATCAGGTGTGCCGGCGGCGTCAGCTCCTTGATGCCGCGAATGCGTAAGTCATCTGTGTTGTAGGTCATGTCGGGATCGGGTGGTCGGGTGACAAGCGTCAGGTTTGCAGGGTTTATTGTAGTCGGCATGATAGTTGACGAAGCAAAGGTGGAGTACCGACCCCGCCAACGTCACGGGCACTCGGCGAAAAAAAACCGCCAGTAGTGGGTCGGCGGTTTTTTCGAAACTTGGTTTGCGAACGTTGCGCGCTAACCTTTCTCCGCCGGTGGCATAGAAAAAGTGTCCCAAAAATAATAAGCGGCGCGAAAGTTCATGTGACGAATAGTATCAGGGCGCTCGGCAAACATACAAAAATGAAAACTCGCCATTTGACGCGGTGTTTCAGGCATTTTTGCCTGAAACACCGCGTCAGTGCTAGCGTTTCAAATTCAAGTCGCTGCTTTGAAACTCAGTGCGACGCCATTGTTGCACCAGCGCTCGCGGGTTGGTGGCGGGCCGTCGTTGAACAAATGGCCATGGTGTCCGCCACAACGCGCGCAGTGGTACTCAGTGCGCGGATAGAAAATCTTGAAATCGGTCGACTTCTCGAACGCGCCTGGCAGCGTCGTGAAAAAGCTCGGCCACCCAGTGCCGCTTTCGTATTTCATTTCCGACGTGAACAGCGCGAGATCGCAGCCAGCGCAGTGAAACACACCTTTGCGTTTTTCGTTGTTCAACGGACTGCTCGCGGCGCGCTCCGTGCCTTCATTGCGCAAAACGTCAAACTGCGCGGGCGTCAGGCGCTGCTTCCATTGCTCCTTGCTCAACGTCAGCTTGTCGATTTTCGGCGGTGGCCCACCGGCCTGCCCCATCGCCAGTTGGACCGATGCAGCGTCGGCGGGTGGCGGGCCACGACGTTGTGCGAATACGTTCTTGAACACAGCAATACCTCCGACAGTCATCACAAGCTTGGCGATAAACGTGCGTCGCTTCATATGCAATCCAATCTAATCGTGAACGAAGTGCCAGCATCGACTGGCTACCGTCCTACGTGCCGCAAACGAGTTTGGTTTCAGCCGTGACGTTTGACAACGCCGTTACCGTCGTTTGAACTCTTTGCGATGCGCCCGCATCTGCGCCCACGCCTCCGGCGTGAAGTTCGACGTCGGCAGCACCATCCAGTTGCCATTGACCGTTTCGAGTATCCAGAACCGGGATCGTTCCTTGATGCGCCGAAAATCGCGCCACGGCATCTTGAAGCGTTTTTCGCCATCAATGAGCATGGCTTCCCCGCCCACGCCTTCGTCATCCAGCGTCAGCCATGCGCGATCGGCGTGCTCACGGGCGAAACGATCGAGCGCTTCTTTGGCAGTCCAGACAATGAGCACCAGCAAAAACAGCGTCGTGGCAGCGAGCACATACAGAACCGTGCAAATAATGCCGTCGCAACCGCGCCACCAGAAATAAACAATCATCGCGCCAATCATGGCGCTGATGCGTAGGCCACGCAGGCCAAATTTTTCCGCCATCACGATGGCGACCGCACGCCAGGAAAAATCCGACGTGAACTTGAGCGGCACGCGCGCTGACGGCAGGCTATCCGTTGCTTCACTCATGCGCCGCCCCGACTCCGCGCCACCACTGCCACATCAGGCCGTGCCGCCAACGGTCAAGCCTTCAATGCGCAACGTCGGCTGCCCGACACCGACCGGCACGCTCTGTCCTTCTTTGCCGCACACACCGACGCCTGAATCAAGCTTCATGTCGTTGCCGATCATGGTGACATTTTTCAGCGACTCAATGCCGTTGCCGATCAGCGTGGCTCCGATGACCGGATAGGTAATCTTGCCGTCTTCGATCATGTACGCTTCCGACGCCGAGAACACAAACTTGCCGCTGGCGGTGTCCACTTGTCCGCCACCAAAATTAGCGGCATACAGTCCGCGCTTGACACTCGCGATAATTTCCTCCGGCGCCTTGTCGCCATTCAGCATGTAGGTATTGGTCATGCGCGGCATCGGAATGTGTGCGTATGACTCACGTCGCGCATTGCCGGTGACCGGCACTTTCATCAAGCGTGCGTTGAGGGAATCCTGCATATAGCCTTTGAGAATGCCGTCTTCGATCAACACGTTGCGCTGCGTAGGATTGCCTTCGTCATCGATATTCAACGATCCACGCCGGTCCGCCATCGTGCCATCGTCAACCACCGTCACACCTGCGGCGGCAATGCGCTCGCCAACGCGGTTGGCAAATACCGAGCTGCCTTTGCGATTGAAGTCACCTTCCAAGCTGTGGCCCACCGCTTCGTGCAACAAAATTCCCGGCCAACCGGCACCGAGCACCACCGTCATCGCGCCGGCCGGGGTAGGTCGGGCGTCGAGATTGATCAGCGCTTCGCGCACGCCGGCCGCCGCCATGCCGCGCAACACCTCGTCGGAAAAATATCGGTAGTCGTAGCGCCCGCCACCACCGCTTTGCCCTTGCTCGCGTCGACCGTTGTGTTCGGCGATCACCGTCAAACCGATGTGCACCAATGGCCGCACGTCCGCAGCGAGCACGCCGTCGCTGCGCGCGACCATCACCACTTCGTATTCGCCGGAAAGTCTTGCCATGACTTCCTTGACGCGCGGATCAATGGCGCGCGCAAATTGCTCCAACCGCTCAAGGATACGAACTTTCTCGGCGTCGGAAAAACCGGACACCGGATCGTCTGGTTGATATAGCGAGTGCCCGCCGGTTGGACGCACCGTCGCCACGCGGCCGGCGCTACCAGCGGCAAATATTTTGGCGATGCTGCGCGTCGCGTGTGCCGCGGCGGTCAGGCTCTCCATGCCGATGTCGTCGGAGTAGGCAAATGCAGTTTTCTCGCCCGACACCACGCGCACACCGACGCCTTGGTCAATATTGAAGCTGCCGGATTTGACGCGACCTTCTTCGAGGCTCCAGCCTTCGGATCGGGCGTACTGGAAATACAGATCCGCGTAGTCAGCATCGTGCTGCATGATTTCGCCGAAAATGGTTTCAATCGAGGCCTCAGTCAGATCGTATGGCGCGAGCAGAGTCGCGCGTGCTGTGGCAAGACAGTCGAGTTGCTTGGAATTCATGGGCTAGCCTGCAAATTTCATGGGGACGCATTCGAGGGTGGGTGAATGGGTGAGTGATTTTTCGTTCGACTGAGGAGCCAATGTTGAGACATTGGCAACGAAGAGAACGGAAAAGCGCCGCCCAGTCGCCTGCCATCGAATGTGCAGGCCCGCCGGTACAGATTGGCAGGCGGCAAATTGACCATGAATGCGACTCGTTGGAGGCCGTAATGGTTAAAGAGGAGCCGACCCATGAAATATGCAGGCTGGATCAGACAGTTTTCAGGGTGCGATGACTCAACGCCGGCAACGACTTGCGTAAGGTCTGCTGGTATTGCGGATTAATGCCGGCCACCACCACGCCCGATCCGCGCGGCAGGCGGTCGAGGACGACACCCCACGGATCGACGATCATGCTGTCGCCGTGGGTTTCACGACCATTCACATGGTAACCGCCTTGCGCCGGTGCAATCACATAGGCGAGGCTCTCGATGGCGCGCGCGCGAATCAGCGTCTCCCAATGCGCCTTACCTGTGGTGGCCGTAAACGCCGATGGAATGACAATCATGTCGACGTCGCCCATGGCGCGAAATAATTCCGGAAAACGCAGGTCGTAGCAAATCGACAGTCCGACGCGACCGTACGGGGTTTCGACCACCTTCACCGTGTCACCGGCTTCAATGGTGCGCGCCTCGTTGAACTGATCCGCTCCCAGCGACAGGCTGAACAAATGAATTTTGTCGTAACGCGCAACACGGGCACCGGTCTTGTCATACACCAGACAACTGTTACGCACCTTACCCGGCGTGCCCGAGGCAATCGGCACACCGGCACCAATCAACCACAGGCGGTGCTTGGCGGCGGTCTCGGACATCCATTGCTGAATGGTGCCCTCACCCTCGGCTTCCATGGCCTCGACCTTGTCCGTGTCACGCAGCCCCATGAGCGCGAAATATTCGGGCAACACGACGATGCGCGCGCCGCTGCTGGCAGCCAGCGCGACCAGACGCGTGGCTTCTTCAAGATTGGCTTTGACTTGCGGGCCGGACGCCATCTGAATCGCGGCGACCCGAAAAAACGATTGCGTCGATTGGGAGGATTTTGCGAGCGGGTCAGACGTACTGGAATTCTTGGTCAGGATCACGGGGCGTTCTTCTTGCTACGGTCGTCGGTCGGCTTGGTGTCTACCGCTTTAGAGGCGGGTGTGAGGGCAGGTGCGAGGGCAGGGGCTGTTGCAGGGGCGATGGTTTTCGGGTCAATTGGCACGGTGGTCCGGCCAATGCGTTCAACATCGGGATTATCCCACTTGCCGCTGACCGTGTACTGTACCGACAGCACTCTTTCCAACGGTGCCTTGAGGACTTCTCCTCCCAACAAAACGCCGAGTCCGACCAACGGGTTGACCAACACGCCCGCACCGACCGCGGCGACCGTGCTTAGCTTCGGTGCCACCGTCACGGTGAGGTTGACACGCTCGGTCGGTAGCGCGACATCGCCAGTCATGCGCACGTCCGCAGCCGGCCCGGCAATGTCGAATTTCTTGACCAACATAATGCCGTCAGTAATGGTCAAGTCACCTTCGATGCGATTAAACGCGTAGCCCTCGCTGAACAGATCGCGAAAGTCAAAACTCAGGCGACGTGGAATCGATTGCAGACTCATCAGCCCGAGCAGCTTGCCCGCGCCCGGCTCGAACTTGGCAAACTGCCCACGATCCGCGTTGACCTTGAACGCGCCCGACAGGTTGGCGGTCTGGAATTGGTAGCTGTGCCCCGGCCACGACAGCGTGCCTTCGAGTCCGCCGCGCCCACCCCGCATTTGGTCGCCATAGCCAAATTGTGCGAACAGCGCATTCAGATTCGACGACTCGACCTTGATATTGACGCTGGTCAGCGATTTGACCGGACCCGCCCGCGGCGCGGCAAACGGATCGCCGTAGCGCTGCCACAAGCCTTCCATCTCTGCGCGCGCGTGGCCGTTGCTGATCACCAGTTGCTCGATGCGCCAGTTTTCGGCTTGCGGGGTGGCCTTGAGCTCGAGTTTGCCCAGCCAGCGCTCTTTGAAGTTAAATTCGTCGGCGACGATGTCGAGCGCAGGTAGCTGCTGCGCGTCCACAGTCGCTTCGTTGCTCCCCGCCGCGACGACTTGTGCCGCGTTGACGTCGTCGGCTAACACCAGGCGCTTTAATCGGGCGCGCACCGCGCCGCGTTCGGCGTAGGCGGCACTGCGCCACGTGAAGTCGCCCTCGGCTTCCTTACTCACCACATTCAGAGCCCAGATGGGATTGGCGCGATCCGAGGTCTTGCGACCGCGAATCTTGACCCCGGAAAACTGTCTGCCATAGGCGCTGAGCCGCTCGAGCGAAAAATCGAAACCGGCGACCACCGACTCGGGCGCTGGCGCGTCACCGGCCGCCGGTTTCGGATAGAAGTTGCTGGCTGCGCGCAGCCACAGATCAAAGTCCAGATGACGCAAATTCCCCGCCAGCCACAGCCCGTCCGCCAGCGCTGCCTCGCCCAGCCCCGCACCGACACTGGCCAAACCCTGAAACTGCGCGACACCCGTCGCGTCCTTGCGCCGGAAGCGCGCCTCGATGCGACTCTCCGGTGCATCCAGCGCCGTGCCGGTCGCATTGCCCGCCATCGACAGCCGAATTTTTTCGTCGGGCTGACCAACACTCGACAATGAGACGTTGAGACGCCGCACTTCGTCGGGGCGTTTTGCCAATGGCGCGGGCAGCGTCGAGGCCACGCCCGCCATGCTGGCATCGACCACCACGTCAACGCCGGCGCGTGTGCTGGTCACGCGCCCGACGACGTCGGTAGTTCCTGTGACTTGACGGGGCATGCGAAACGGTAGCAAATCACCCAACTGCTGCACATCAGCACGACCGACAAAATCGGTCGTCACACCGGCCTCGCCCCCACCGGCAATGTTGATTGCCATCGGCGCGCCGAACGCCACCCCGGTGAGGTTGGTGCTCTTGATACTCGCCTCGGTAAACGCAATCGAGCCGCCGAGGTTGCCAATCTGCATGCCGAAGGAGAGGTTCGCGTTGCCCTTGGTGAGCGCGTAGCGTCCGCTGACGGTCAACTTCGGTGACTGCTTGGTCACGGGAGCGGTCGCCGTGTGACCGAAGGGAATTTTCAAGTCAAGATTGAGTGTTCCCGGCCCATCGAGCGCGACCACTTTGGTAAACGCACCGATGGTGGTAAATAACGGGCTTTCACGCAAATAGCGCGTCACGTCCTCAGCGCGTGCGTCAGCTTCACCGACAATCGAAACTATGGATGGTGTCGCCTGCGTGTCGGCGATCCACAATTCAGTGTTGCGAATCTTGGCGTTAAAAATGCGCGCAGCGTCAATCTTGACGCGGATGGCCGTGTTATCAATCAACAATTCAGCGCCGATATTCGACGCGCTCGGCCAACCGTCGGCGTAGCGGTACTCGATATCCTTGAGCTTGGCGCGCACCGTGAACGCACCACCCTGACCATTGTGATACGGAAAATCGTATACCTCGCCCTTGATCGACAACACCGCATCCTCAACCCTGCCGCCGCGAATCGCCCATTCGAGATACTCGCGCGTCGCCGCCGCGTCATTCGGAAAGTAGCTGGGCACTTGCTTGGCGCTCGCCTCGGCGATTTTGAGCGTGAGGTCGAGTGCGCCGGGACGCTTGTTAGGCGCAATTTCACGCCCCGCGCGTTCCCGCAGCCGCGTGTACGTGCCATTCAGTTCGGCGTTCAGGTCGCGGTTAACAATCTTGAGTCTGTCGACCTTGAGCGTCACCTCGTTGTCGGTCACCTGCCACGCGCCCTTGCCGTCGAGCGAGTCGAGGCGCAACGGATTGCGAAACACGCTCGGGAGGTCGAGCGTCATCGCCGTCGAGCGCACCGTGTAACTGCCGCCCTTTTCGTTCGCCTCGACGCTGCCGGTGAACCCGACCACACCGGGTATCGCGTCGTTGCGGTTGGACGCGAAATCGACCAGCGTCCCTTTTACCTGGTAGGTCAGCGGTTGCTGCACGCTGCCGATCCACGCAAAGCGCGAATCCTTGACCGCGCCGCGCAGGCCGAACTTGGCCGCCAACTGGCGCACGTCGCGGCCAATCGGAAAGTACTCAATAAGCGACGTCATCACCTTCAGATCGATGCCGTTGGCGGTGACTTCGCCGCGCTCCTTGTCTGCCACGCCGAAGTCTTGCAGCGACAGTGAAAAGTCAGCCGGCGGGGAATTGACGCCTTCATCGGTGCGAAATTCAAGCTTCTTGCTGCCAACGCTAAATCCGTTTTCCAGCCGCTCATAAGTGAGCCGACCGGCAAGTTTGGCAATGGCTAACGGCGCAACATCGTCCGCCAATTGGGCGCGGGCGTTGATAATCGCCACGTCGGCGACAATCGACTTAACCGGATTCACCCACGCCGCGATCGACGATTTGTCGGTTGCCGCGTTGGACGCGGTCTGCGTGTCGAGGTCCACCCAGGTACGCACCGTGCCCACGCCCGACTGCCAGCTATCCGGTACATTCAAATGGCGTCGCAATTCACCAAGATTGGCATCACTCGCCGAGGCGAATACGCTGCCTTCAACATCCCAGGCCGACGAGCCATTCGACTTGCGTTCGCGCCGCTCGATGCCAACACGCCCGCGCACGACGACTTCGCGAGCCAGCGCCAGCGGCGGCGTCGCGTTGAACCCGAAATTGTGGCGGCCAAAGCTCTTGTCGATGCGAATGCCCACGTCCGAAAACAACAGCGCGGGCGCGGGCGTGGTGTCGTCTTGCCAGGTCAAGGTGGCGTGGTGAATCTCAATGCCCGGCTGCGACAGCAGCCACTCAATCAATCGATTATCGTCGGGCTGGGCGGTTTTCTTGTTTAGCGGGCGTCCCGCGAAATAGATGTAGCCATCAGCGGCGCGCAACAATGAAAGCTGCGGGGAATACACGACCAACTCGCTGAAACGCAATTGGCCGATCATCAAAAACGGAATCGACACCGAGGCGCGCACAATCGGCAGTCGCAACGCCAGTGCGCCCGGCGCGACTTTTTCATTCGCGGCTGCCGGTGCGACTTTGGCTTCCCTGAAATCAACCCCCGTCATTTCGACAAATGGCGAAAAGCCCCGCCAGCCGCCGCGTATCGATTCAGCGCTGACGGCCATGCCGCTTGCCGCTGACAGGCGCGCTTGTAACTCAGCCTCGTGCTCGTGCACCTTGGGCATGACCGCGTATTTGAGCGTCGCCACTGCCACGGACATCACGACGGCCACGACCACCACCAGCCAGAACGCCGTTGTTGCGCACCGTTGCCCGAGCAGTTTGGCTTTGGAAAAAATGATGGGTGCCTCTAAAAATTCAAAGTTCTAAGCAAGACAAGGCGCAAGGAAAAAATAATGACGCGCATATACATAATATGTAAGGAATTATTTTTTCCTTGCAACGCAGTATTGCGACGACCATCGGAAGTCCCTTTTTCGGGACGAAATTTGGATTTTTAGAGGTGCCCTGATGTCCCCGACGACGAAAAGTTACGTACTATTTTAACGGGCGACGGCGCGAACGGCGTACAGTCCACACATTCATTCCATATTGCTGCATGCTCATCTTGCCACCCTCGACGCCTGCGACACCTCCAACCGCAATCGATACTGCCACGTTTGACGCCGCCCTGACGCGTATGTGCCGGGCGTCTCGCTATGCCGAACGCCTGCTTGCGAGCCATCCGCAACACCTTGAATGGCTGCGCACCCACGCCTGGCAGTCAGCCGTAGCGACGCTACGTGACCTGCCGCGCCCACAGACCACCGACTCTGCTGCCCTCAACAATTTGCTGCGTGAACAGCGCCAACGAGCCATGCTCGCGATCCTGTTTCGCGATCTCAATCAACTCGCCGACCTTGACGAGGTCGTCACCGCCATCTCCGCGTTTGCCGACTTGGTGGTGAGCACTGCGCTGACGCACCACGCCACCGCGCTCGAAGCAGAATTCGGTGTGACGTCGTCGGCCAGCAGCGATCTGATGGTGGTCGGTATGGGCAAGCTCGGCGCACACGAGCTCAATGTTTCATCGGATATCGATTTGATTTTTGTGCACCGCGACGACGGCGAGGCGAACACTGATCGCAGCTGGCACGAGTTTCACAGTCAACTGGGCCGACGCATGATTCGCTGCATCGACCAGCCCGACGCCGAAGGCTTGGTGTTTCGCGTCGACATGCGGCTGCGGCCGTTCGGCGACAGCGGGCCATTGGTCACGTCTCTGGCGTCGCTCGAACGCTACTTTGTCGAACACGCGCGACCGTGGGAGCGCTACGCTTGGCTCAAAGCGCGCGCGATCACCGGCAACGCGGCCAATGTGTCCGCACTCGAGGCGCTGGTCACGCCATTTGTCTTCCGGCGCTATCACGACTACGCCGCGATTGACGAGATGCGTGCGCTGCACGCGCAAATTCGTGCCGAGGCGACAAAGCGCGGCAAGCACAACGATATCAAGGTCGGTGCGGGCGGCATCCGCGAAATCGAGTTCGTCGCACAAATCCATCAGTTGATTCGCGGCGGGCGCGAGGTTGGCGATCCCAACGTCGGGCTGCAAACGCGCAGCACGCGCGAGGCACTTAATCTACTCGCCGCGCGTAACATTTTGCCGACCGAGCGCGTGTCAGCCTTGAAGGAAGCCTACGTGTTCTTACGAAACCTCGAACACCGCTTGCAGTACCTCGACGATCAACAAACCCAATCACTGCCCGTCAACGCTGACGACCAGCAGCGCATCGCCGAAGGGATGCGCTTCAACGATTGGTCGGCGTTCGTGCAGGTGCTGGATGGGCATCGCGCTGCCGTGACCGCAGAGTTTGAAGCGGTGTTCGGCGAGATCCCGGCGAACGGCGGCAATGGCGCAACAAAGCGGCAAACTACCCTATTGGCGGGCGTTTCCGAAGCAAATGTTCCCGAAATGTGCGCCAATGCTGGACTTTACCAACCTGAACACCGGCCGATCATCATCGAGCGCGTGACGCGCTGGCGCGCCTCGAGCCGTATGCAAGGCCTCTCCCCTCGACTACGCAGCCGCCTCGACATTCTGATTGATCGCGCATTGACCGTCTGCGCGGCAGAAGATGCGACATCGATCACGCTGTTCCGCGTGTTCGATTTGCTCGAGGCCATCGACAAACGCGAAACCTATCTCGCGATTTTGGTTGAGTATCCGCAGGTGTTGGCGCGCGTGGCGCGCATTGCCAGTCACAGCGCTTGGGCCGCAACACTATTGCAGCGTCACCCGATTCTGCTCGACGATCTGATGCATCAACAGCCGCCTGCGACAGACCAGCCGCTGATAGATTGGCCAAATGAGCGCCGACAATTGCGAGCGCAATGCGACTCCGCACACAACGACATCGAGCGTCAATACGAAATTCTGCGCCACACCAAACAACGCATCACCTTGAAGCTCAACATCGCCGACATCGAAGGACGCTTGAGCGTGATGTCGTTATCCGACGAGTTGTCACTGCTGGCCGACATGCTGGTTGATGCGGCACTGGTGCTGGCGTGGCGCGCGCTCAACAAGGGCGACGCAACAAGCGATTGGCACGCCCCGCCCGGCTTTGCGGTAATCGGCTACGGCAAATGGGGCAGCAAGGAATTGGGCTATGCCTCGGACCTCGATCTGGTGTTCCTTTATGACCCTCAGACCGCCATGCCAGCCGAACAAATTGGCAAGCTGGCGCAGCGCCTCAATAGCTGGCTCAACACCATGACGGCGGGCGGCGTACTGTACGACACCGATTTACGCTTGCGGCCCGATGGTGAATCTGGCCTCCTAGTGTCGAGCCTCGCCGCGTTTCGGGACTACCAACGCGCGCGCGCCTGGACCTGGGAACACCAAGCGCTGACACGCGCACGTTGGTGTAGCGGCGATCAACGCCTCGTGGCCGCCTTTGATGCGATTCGCGGCGAAGTGCTCGCCACGCGCCGCGATATCGGCGTTCTCAAACGCAAGATCGTCGATATGCGCGACAAAATGCGCGCGGAGAAAAAAGACAAAGCCGATGTGCTCGACCTAAAAAATACGGTCGGCGGCATCATCGACATCGAGTTCATCGTGCAGTACTTGATTCTGGCGCACAGCGTCGAGCATCCGGAATTTTTGCGCAACCTTGGCAACTTTGCCCTGCTCACGCGCGCCGCCGCACTCGGCATTGTCGATGAAGCGCAAGCGACCATGGTGGCCAAGGCATATCTGGCCTACCGCCAGCGGCTACACATCGCGCAGAACAACAACGAGCGCAAGGCATGGATTGGTCTCGACGAACTCGGCGACGAGCGCGTGGCGGTCAGCGGACTTTGGGCGGCGATGTTTGGCAACGCCACCGCATGAGGCGCGAACGGTGAATCCATTGCTGGACGGCTCTGCGCGGACCGCGCTTGTGCACTGATGTGAAATGAAGTGGTGTATGAGCCTATTTACTCTTTGGCCGCAGAGGGTTGGTGCTTGCGTTTGACAAGTCTATTTATTGTAGCTACAATAATAAATACGTATTGAGTTTGATCCTGCAAAAGACTTGGTCAACCGTGCAGCACACGGTCTCTCACTGGCGCTAGCGGGACAGCTCGACTGGGACGCTGCGCTGGTATGGATCGATGATCGATTCGAATATAACGAGACCCGGATGCTTGCGCTTGCGCCAAAGACGTCAGTTTTGTATTACGTTGTTTTTGTTGCGCGTGGGGAGAGTTGCAGGGTTATCAGCCTGCGTCGCGCTACCCGTCGAGAGGTCAAACACTATGTCGAAAATTATTAAAAAGACTGCCGTGATCATGCCGACCGTCGCCGAGAACCGGCGCATCACGGCGGCTGCCAAAGCCGACCCCGACGCGCAGCCGCTGTCGGCAAAGCAGTTGAAGGAAATGGTGCCCCTGCGCGTTGCGCGTGGTCGCCCGAAGTCGGTCAACGCCAAGCAGCTTGTCTCGGTTCGTTACAGCCGAGAAGTGCTTGAATACTTCAAGTCGACGGGCGAAGGTTGGCAGTCGCGAATGGATAGTGTGTTGCGGCAGTATGTGACGCGGCGTTCGCGGCAGATAAATGGTGTCTGACCCCATTTTTGCGTTAACGTAACAAGGAGGGTTGAACATGAACGGGAAGCTGATTTATCGAGCCGGCATCGCGGGATTGTTGGCGCTGGCGGTCACCGGGTGGGCTCCGGTGGTCAGCGCGAAGTGGGTGAACCCGCATCTTCTGCTCACGGCTGAAGAGCTACAGAAAAATATCGAGAAGCCCGATTGGGTGGTGGTGGACTGCAGCGCTTTGGATGACTACCTCAAAGGCCACATTCCCGGCGCCATCAGCCTGAGAAGACCTTGCGGCACCGCGCTGCGCGACCCCACGACGCGAGTCCTGGAGGCGAAAAGGTACGACGAAATGTTGGGCAGGGTCGGGGTCGGCAATGCCAGCCATGTTGTTTTCTACCACGGCGACATGAGGGACTTTGTGGACGCGACCACCGCCTTCTGGATCATGGAGTACCTCGGCCACGACAAGGTATATCTACTGAACGGCGGCCTCGACGCCTGGCGCAAGGCGGGCTACCGGGTCGGTGACAAACCGACAAAAAAGGAACCGGCGACATTCAGGAGCAAGATCGTGGCGAGCCGCTACGCTGCGACGGACGAGATTCTGAAGATCGCCCGAGGGGGGACGAAGGGTGTGCAGCTTTTGGACTCCAGGACCGAGCGCGAGTACCGGGGGGAAGATATCCGCTCGGTGCGTGGGGGTCATGTCCCGAACACGACGCTCAACATCTCGCATCTGGACACGCTCCCCAAGGTGAAAGATCCGAAGACGGACAGGATGGTCGAAATCGCGTACCTCGATCCGGACATCACGGCCAAGGCGTTCGAAAAGCTCGACAAGAGCCAGCGCACCATCGCCATCTGCCAGACCGGGACGCGCTCGACGATGACCTACCTGCAGTTCCGGCTGCTGGGGTTCAAGGACCCCGTGAACTGGGATGATGGCTGGCGCATTTACGGCGCGAAACTGGACTATCCCGCCGCGGACGAGCAGTGGTTCGATTTCGCCAGGGTCAACTCGGCACTGGCGAACCTCGACAGAAAGACCAGAGAACTCGAGGCCGCCGCCGCAAAGGCGGCCGGCAAGTAAATCGCGGGTCGCGCCGGCCTACAAGCAGAGCAGTGCGCCGGACGGCATACGCCGTCCGGCTTTTTTTTGCTCTCTAATCAAAGGGGTCAGCGTCTCATGAACAAAAGGAGTCAACGTCATTTGTTTTCTGCGTTCTTTGGAATAAATCACCCCTTTAATTGATCAGTTGGGGCATGGTCGGATTAAGCGCGGTCAGACCGCTTGGGATTGTTGACTAGGAAGGGCGGCGAGAACACCGTCCCAGAATTGTAACCGAGCATGGACGGCCGTTTCAGCCGCGGCCTCGGCTTCGCGCCATTTGCTGGCATCGTCGCCGCACAGCGAGGCAAGCAGGCGCAGCGACAGCGGGGCGTGAAAATCCTCGTCCAGATGGACGTGGCGATTGAGGTAATAGTGAAAGCTCGGTGCCTGCGTTTCGGTTACCGTCATCCGCGACAGAAACGCTCGGAACATCGACGGGATCACGTGTTCGCGGCCCAGCGCCAGCGCAGCGGCGACGGTATGCGGTTTGCCACTGTTCAGAAAATCGAATGTTGTGCGGGTGAAGGTGGCGGACGGCGCGGGAGCATGGCCTGCACGCAATGCCGCATCAATCCCCTGCTCCGCTACCTTGTGCACAAAGCGCGCAGGGGTGTCGGCGTCAGCACCGATTTCGCGCATCGCTTCAAGATAAAGCAGGAAATGGCTGGTATGGCCTTCACGACCCGGCAGCGCGATGTCGGTTTCCTCTTCCAGCACCAGTTCGTTGATGAAGCGCTGCACCGAAGCATCTCCGCTCGGTGTCCAGGGCCAGCGTGCGGGGGCGATTTCGTTTTGCAGGTATTTGATCAGCGACATGAAGTCCCACACCGAATAGACGTGGTGCTGCATGAACACGCTCAGGTCGTCCAGCGAGGTCACGGCCGCATAAATCGGATGCGCTTCGAGGCGTAGCCGCAGGGATTCGATAAAGTCGGCGTTCAACATGATGGTTTCAATCCAATTAAACGAAGGTTTCCAGCTTTTGCCCGGCCATAGCGAACAATAGGGGACAGCCCGTTTTCTCACCGCAATTCCATCTGCCTGTCGTCTGCTTACTCAACTTTACAAGGCCGTCCCGCAACCCCACGCACTACCCGTCGCCCCAAGGCTTTCTCGATCTTCTTCTGAAACTTAGCACCGCCCAACACGTAGTTGCCATTGGTGGCACTGCGTATCTCGTCGGTCAACGCCTCATCCACATGGGCGCGGAACAAGGCTCGATAGGCTTCACGACGTGCGACGTCCGTCCGCGCCAAATGCTGATACTGGTTATGCGGTGTAATCAACGCATTGACCCTTCCAAGTCCGTTAGCATGATAGCTTGACCAACGGTAGTCCTGCGGCTTCATCACCATGCCGGCGCGAACCGGGTTGAGTTCGATGTAACGATAGCAGGCCAGTACGTACTCTTCGGACTGCGTAAGACAAGAGCGGAAGCGACCCTCCCACAACGTGCCGGACCGCTGATAGGTGCGGTTGACATACTGCACATAGCGTTGTCCGAGATGCTTCATCAGTAGGCCTGCGCTATCGGCTTTCGCAGGGGTAAGCAGCAGATGCACGTGGTTGGTCATCAGTACGTAGGCATGCACCTCGCAGCCAAATTTGTCGGCAAATTCTTTGAGGTAATGCAGGTAGAACTGGTAGTCCTCTTCGGCATGGAAGCAGACTGCACGATTGTTGCCCCGCTGGATGATGTGCCAGGGGATGCCGGGAAGGGAGAGGCGGGCGCGTCGGGGCATGGATGGTCGCAGTTAGCAGAAAAGTGTAGTGTAGCAGGAAATAATCGTGGTCTGTCCCCTATTGTCCTATGCGGGGAAATGCGCATGCCTTGGCGTGAAGAACATCGGAAAGCCGTGTGCGGGAATTGGGGTTAGCAGGGCTTTTGCGAAGCAAAAACTCGCAAAACTGCATGCACGGTTTGATGAGGGAGGGCAGGCGAGAGCCTGCTCTCTACTCTACCCGTGGTGTACACAAAGGTGGCGCTAAGAGCACCTTTGGTTGCAAGAATATTTCATTACAAGATGTGACCCCTTTCTTGGCGTGCTTTACCAACGTCTAGCAAAATCGAAATACACAAAAATCGGGATAGGCTCCTGATTCACTCTGCTAGTAATTTCTGCTTCTCGATTTCGTATTCCTTCTGCGTAATAGCGCCACCATCCAAAAGAGCCTTTAGCTTCGAAAGCCGTTCGTACTTATCCTGGGGCGATGCTGTAGCGTTCGCCTTTGCGCTTTTGACACAGGAGAAAATGATCTCTATGCGGGGTCAGTTGCCGAGAATGTGCGGCGGTGTCGATATGGTCTCTTGGATTAGATACGGACCCATACCGCTTTGAGTACAAAAGGTGTCCGCTCTTTTCAACGCGCTGTTTCTGATGGTTTCAACGGAGGTGAAGCCAGTTGAACCCTGATGAAATATCCGATGCTGCGGGACGCCGGGAAGCTCGACGTTTATTGAACTCGTCTTTCCACCGTAGATGGCGCCATCGAACCCCGGCTTGCCAGTCTCAGCCTTCTCGATACTCGATGAGACCGCACAGCCGACAAGGAGTAGCGTGGCAAGTAGAAATGAGGTGACGCGCAATGTGGTCATGAAATTAGCTCACCGATGAACGGGGGAAGCTGAGAGTTTGACTCCCAACGCATGAAGCAGCTTCAGCATTGTGTCATAGCGTGGCTTGGCACCGGGTGTTAGTGCTTTGTAAAGGCTCTCGCGCCCAAGACCCGCATCCTTGGCGAGTTGCGCCATGCCGCGCGCGCGCGCCACATCACGCACGGCGGTTAGGAACACGTCAGGATTTTGGTCTTCTAGTGCAGCGGTTATGTATTCCGCAATGGTTTCCTCATCGTCGAGGTAGTCGGCAGCATCGAAAGTGGCAAATTTGGCCATGATTCACTCCTTATCCAAAGCCCGCGCCATTTCAATGGCGCGTTTAATGTCGCGCTTCTGCGAGGACTTGTCGCCACCCAACAGAAGCAAATAGACTACCTCTCCACACCGAGTGAAATAAGCTCGATAGCCCGACCCAACATGGACGCGCATTTCGGAGACCCCTTCGCCAACCGGCTCGCAGTCGCCAAAATTGCCGTGTTCAGCAGACCGGATACGGTGGGCGATACGGGCACGCCCTACTTTGTCTTTCAAGCTGGCGAGCCAAGCGTCGAATTCCTCGGAGCGCAGAAAAGTGTTCATACAATCAGTGTATCCGAATGGATACCACTATGCAACCCTAAGCGGGGGCTGAGTATCCGCCCCGGTTTGCGAGACCCAACGAGGTTGTAGAAAAAGTCTATCCATCAATAATCGGGGACAGACTGAGATGTCCCCGATTATTTTTTCGCCGATATGGCTCTCAGTGTTGCGAAATAGTAGATATTCGGCACCGCCGCTTGCATAGAAAAGAGTGCTTCTGCCAGATCGTAAAGTTCATCTGCGGTTACTTGCCTATCTGGAACCCCAGCACGCCCAGATTTCAGATTGTCGCCTCTGTCGTTTCCTGCATAGATGCGACCATGTATTACTTCATTTCTCCATCCTAGGAGCTTCTTGGCATCTACAAGAAGTTTTATCAGTGGATCGAGCTCGCTACTGTTTAATGAACTCAACGCCGACTGACACCGAGAAATCTTCTTACTCGTGGGGAGCTTCCGATCACCCTCTGTGATTTTTTTCACGACAGAGAGTCGTTCCATGACTATATCAATGCCTTCTTCGAGATATGCCGAATAGAGCGCGACGAATCCGAGCGCCTTGATGATGTCGCCATCTCGATTCATGGATATGCCCCACAGTATTTTCCAATCGTAAGATGCGTCTGAAACTGTTTGGAGTCAGGCGGCGACCTTGGATCGGCGGTTGATGAATTGAAATAAGCGCTTTCGCGCTTCTTGGACTTGTCTTGCAGCGTTATTGTCGCTCAATGCGTTGGCGAGCGCCACGAGGCCGTTTGGCGTAACGTCCTGTCGTAGGTGCTTCTGATCAATTAAAGGCAATTAAGTAACAATTGGGGTCAGACACCATTTAAACATTCTCAACAACACCCCCTACCGATCAACCCCCGCTCCCTCCATAGCAACCTCAAACCTTCGTCGCATTCCCCAACATCTCTTGCGCGTGCTTGCGCGTGGTCGCGGTGATGGTCAGCCCACCCAACATGCGTGCGATTTCTTCGACTCTTGCTTGATTGGCCAGCAAGGTGATGTTGGTGGTCACCACGCCATCGGTGGCTCCCTTGGCCACGCGAAACTGGTGAGCCGCGCACACCGCGACCTGCGGCAAATGCGTGACGGCGAGCACTTGTTGCCTGCCTTCGTGCTTGCCACCAAGTCCGCGCAACAATCGCCCGACGACTTCGGCCACGCGTCCACCGATACCGGCGTCAACTTCGTCGAAAATCATGGTCGGCACGCCGCCACGTGCTGAGGCCATCATCTGGATCGCCAACGACACACGCGACAGTTCGCCGCCTGAGGCAATTTTGGCCAGCGGTCCGAGCGCTTGTCCCTGATGTGCCGAGACTTGAAACTCGCATGATTCGAGGCCGTTGGATCCGGGATCGCGGGCGCTGAATTCGACGGCAAAACATCCGCCCGGCATCGCCAGCGCCTGCAGCGACTTGGTGATGTCAGCGGCGAATTTTTTGGCAGCAGATTGACGCGCCTTGGTCAATTTCGTCGCCACCTCACGGTAGGCGGCTAAAGCCTCGTCTTCACGCGCGCGCAAATCGTCGAGCGATTGTCCGCCACCAAGCGCTGCCAGCCGATCACGCTTTTGCTGCAAGAACTCGGGAATCTGTAATGGCGTGATGCGAAACTTGCGCGCCATCTCAAGCACATCGGCAATCTCGCGATCACGCTGGGCGAGTCTGGCAGGGTCAACCTCAAGGCGGCGCAAATAGTGCCGCAGACTTGATACCGCTTCACTGAGCTCAACGCTGGCGCTGGTCATCAGTGCGTGCACGTCCTTCAACGCGGCGTCCGTTTCAGCAGCGCTCGCCACTTGTGCGGCGAGCGCGTCGACGATGGAAATCGCCGCATGGTCGTTTTCAGCCAGGCCATCAATCGTGGCGTTGGCCGCCGCGATCAGGCTCGCCGCATTCGCGAGGCGGCGCTGGTCAGCGAGTGTTTCGTCCCAGTGGCTGGCACGGAAATTGAGCTTTTCGGTTTCGGCAATTTGCCACGTCAGTTCCTCAAACTCGCGTGCGATGGCAGCCGCATTGGCGAGCCGCGCCTCGCGCATGCTGGCGATTTGCGACCACTCACCGTAGCGATGGGCGACCTGTTCGCGCACGGCGGCATTGCCCGCAAAATCATCCAACAGCGCCAGTTGCGCGTCGCGCCGCAGCAACGATTGATGCTCGTGCTGGCCGTGAATATCGACCAAGCGTTCGCCCAGATCGCGCATTTGCGACAGCGTCACACTTGAGCCGTTGATAAACGCTCTGGATCGACCAGTCGCATCGATCACGCGGCGAAACAGGCACACGTTTGCGTCGTCGTCGGCCAGATCATTTTCCGCGAGCCAAGCTCGTGCCGATTCGACGTGGGTTAATTCGAACTCAGCCGTAATTTCCGCTTTGGGCTGACCAACACGCACACAATTGCCGTCCGCGCGCGCACCGAGCGCGAGCGACAACGCATCAATGAGAATCGATTTACCTGCGCCAGTTTCGCCCGTGAGGGCGCTAAAGCCGGAATCGAAATCGAGTTCCAGATGATCAACAATGACGTAGTTGTCGATGGTCAGGGCGCGGAGCATGAAAGGAGAGGTAAAACAATTTTTTCCACAGATGGACACAGATGGACACAGATATGAACCTGACCCCGGGTCGCAACGGCTACCGATCCATGAAACGATTCGCTCGATTCGCGGCTGCTGCAGGCTTCGATCCAGCCTTTATCCGTGTTCATCTGTGTTCATCTGTGGAAGATTTTTCAGCTGTTCGACTGACAAAGGCTTTTCCTCGGTCCATCCGCGGAAAATGATCAAGAATTGCGCTCCGCCCAATGCAACTTGCTGCGCAGCATGGCGTAGTACGAATGTCCCAGCGGATGCAACAGCAGCAGCGGCGGCGCATGCGCACGCACCACCACCACGTCGTCGGTCTCCGGATCGAAATAGCTCTGCACATCAAAATTGACGCGCGCATTGGCACCGCGAACCAAGCGAATTCGCACCTCCGAGTCACTGGGAATGGCGACCGGGCGATTGGACAGTGTATGCGGCGAAATCGGCACTAGCGAAATAGCCGGCAAGCTCGGGTGCAGAATCGGGCCACCGCTCGACAGTGCATACGCGGTCGAACCAGTCGGCGTCGATACAATCAGGCCGTCAGCACGCAGGCTATAAACAAACTCGCCGTTGACCTCGACCGCAAACTCGATCATCGACCCCATCGCACCGCGGCTCACCACTACGTCGTTGAGCGCCACCGTCGAGAAAATCACGTTGCCGTCGCGCACGATCTCGCCGTCGAGCAACAAACGCGATTCAGTGCTGTAGGCACCATCGAGCATGGCACCGAGCAGCGCCGCAGTCTGATCGGCCGGAATGTCGGTCAAAAATCCCAACGTGCCAAGGTTGATGCCGACCAACGGCACCTTGGCATCGGCCACCATGCGGGCAATGCCGAGTAGCGTCCCGTCCCCGCCCAACGCAATCGCCAGATCCGCACCCTCAAACACACTCTCGAGCGGCAGCACCACGTCCGGCGCAACGGCCGCGAGCGCCGCCGTTCTAGCGTCCATGCGAATCCGCACGCCACGTTCGCGCAAAAAAGACTGTAGGACAGCCAGCGGCTCTGCCACCCCGGCACCATCCTGTTTGCCGACGATGGCGACGGTCTTGAATTTGTTAGTCATGGGTCGATTAAATCATACCGTCCGACCCCGCCGCCATCCTCTCGGCGCTCGGCCAAACCCACCCGTCCGGATATTTCACCGTAAAGGGCAAATTTTTCTTACAATCACACCATGATCAACGAACGCGCGCAGACCCTACTCAAGTATTTCGTCGAACGCTACATTGCCGACGGCCAGCCGATCGGTTCGCGTACGCTGTCGAAATTCTCCGGCATGGATTTGTCGGCCGCCTCGATTCGCAATGTCATGGCCGATCTGGAAGAGATGGGTTACATCGCGAGTCCGCATACCTCGGCCGGTCGTGTGCCGACGCCAAAGGGTTATCGGTTTTTTGTCGATACGCTGCTGACCATTCAGCCGCTCGATCAACTCGAACAACAGGCGCTGCAAGCGCAAATCCGCCCGGATGACCCGCGTCAGGTGGTGGCGGCGGCCTCTCAAATGCTGTCCGAGCTCAGCCACTTTGCGGGGGTAGTCATGACGCCGCGCCGCGTCGGCGTGGGTTTGAAGCACGTCGAGTTCATGCCATTGTCCGAACGTCGCGTGTTGCTGATCATTGTCTCGACCGATGGTGATGTGCAAAACCGCATTGTCATCACCGAGAGACCGATTTCGCCAGCGCAATTGGTCAAAGCAGCCAACTACATCAACGCCCATTACTCCGGATGCGATTTTGATCAACTGCAAAGCCGCGTCAAGAGCGAGCTCTCTCAACTGCATCGTGATATTTCCACCTTGATGGCCGCGGTGATTGAAGCGCGCGCCACTCACCCTGCCCTATCCGGCGTCGTCGTGTCGGGTGAGCGCAAGCTGCTCGACGTCAACGATATTTCCTCAAATATGTCGAGTCTGAAAAAATTGTTTCACCTGTTCGAAGCCAAATCGCAGTTGTTTGAGTTGCTCGATCTTTCGCAACGCGCCGACGGCGTCAAAATCTTTATCGGGGGCGAATCTGAAACCATGCCGCTTGATGAGTTTTCGCTGGTCACCGCGCCCTACGAAGTCGACGGCCAGATTGTCGGCACGGTTGGCGTCATCGGCCCGACGCGGATGGCCTATGAGCGTGTGATCCCGATTGTCGACGTGACTGCCAAATTGCTTTCGAGTGCGCTGAGTCAGCATTGAAGATTGGCGTTCGGCGTGTGGTGGCGGGCGTGGGAAAGACGACACCCCGGGCGCTGACGCCGACTCGCTCAACACCTGACGCCCAACGCCCAACGCCCAACGTCTAACGTCTAACGTCTAACGTCTAACCTCTAACCCTCAACAAAAAAATGCCCTTCGCACCCGAACCACCCTTCACCCACGGCACGCAACCCAAGACCGGCATCGTGTTGGTCAACTTGGGTACGCCGGATGCGCCGACACCGAGCGCCGTTCGTCGCTACTTGAGAGAATTTCTGTCTGACCAACGGGTGGTCGAAATTCCGCGATGGATTTGGTGGTTTATTCTCAACGGCATCATCCTGAATGTGCGGCCACGCAAGTCGGCGCGCAAATACGCCAGCATCTGGACCAGCGAGGGTTCGCCGTTGCGCGTCTACACGGAGCGTCAGGCCGCGCTGCTCGGCGCGGCACTGCGCGAGACCGTTTCATCGCCCATCGTGGTGCGCGCGGCGATGCGTTATGGCAATCCATCGATGGCTGCTGCATTCGCGGCACTCAAAGCCGAACACTGCGACAACATTCTGCTGCTACCGCTCTATCCGCAATACGCGGCCAGTACCACGGCATCGACCTTTGATCAGCTCGGCCGCATCTTGGCGCGCGTGCGCAATGTGCCGGGCATTCGATTTGTCAGAAGCTTTCACGATCATCCGGCCTACATCGACGCGATTGCTGCAAACGTGTTGGCGCACTGGCAACGCATTGGTCGCCCCGATTTCGCCACCGACAAATTGGTGATCACATTTCACGGTGTACCAAAATTTCATCTTGATCATGGCGATCCGTATCACTGCCACTGCCAAAAGACGGCGCGCCTCGTCGGTGAGCGCCTCGGACTCAGTGCGGCTGATGCCATCGTCACCTTTCAATCGCGCTTTGGCAAAGCTGAGTGGCTACAGCCGTACACCGACCAAACACTCGCTGCGCTCGGTAAGCTCGGCACGCGGCGTGTTGACGTCATTTGCCCCGGGTTCGCAGCCGACTGTTTGGAGACACTCGAAGAAATTGCCGACGAAGGTCGTCGCACTTTCCTGAGTGCCGGTGGCGGCGCGTTCAACTATTTGCCGGTCGCCAATGACAGCGCTGCCTTCGTGCGGGCGTTGGCCACGATTACGGCTGAGCAACTCGGCGGCTGGGTAACGCAGACTGGAACAGCCAAACTCGCCGCGTCGGAAAACGCCAAGTCGGCAGCGTTGGCCAAGGCGATGGGGGCGCCGCCGTAACGCGGCAGCCCGCATTACGGCGCGGTGGTGGCCTCTCCAGGCTGATCGAGCAGCCCGCATTACGGCGCGGTGGTGGCCTCTCCAGGCTGATCGAGCAGACCGCGAATCGCGCCTTGAATGCTGCGCTCGGTCAGCGAATGTTCTTCGATGAGTTTGATGCGGTCTTCCGATTGCAAGAACTGAAACTCTTCGGCCGTGAGCGTAATGGCTTCCTTAGTGTCGTAGTTTTTCAGCACAAACGTCTCTTTCAGCGGACTCACCCAAGACAGGCGGCAGCGCTGCACCGAACCGTCTTCGTCGGTCAACGCAATCCACTGGCCGCGCTCAATGGTGGTGTTGCGCTTGCGCAGCTTGGCGCGTGGGTCGCTCGCCGGCAACTCTGGCGCATCCGCCGCCTCCTCTGGGGGCAAGGGTGCGATGCCCTTTGACGGCCTCAGCAACGTGGTGTGGATGGCGACCATGACTTGAAAATACGGCTCGCGCGCCTCGGGTGAGAGGTTGATGCGATCCAGTCCGGCATTCAGACGACCGAGCAGTGTCGGCACCAGCTTCAACAAGCGTGCCCGACCCTTGGCCGTGTCGGTCGGCACGACGCTCCACAGCAAATCGTCGAGCGTTGCTAAATCCGCTTTCCACTGCGCGCCGTCCTCGCCATCGA
>JBCKPN010000005.1:0-45487 GCA_038901695.1 Usitatibacteraceae bacterium | reverse complement strand
ACCGCGTGCCTGCAACATGGCGATGGTGAAGTAGGTGCAGTGATAGCGATCTACAAGAATGATGTCGCCGCCGTCGAGTTGGGGCATCAACTGACGAAACAATGCTTGTTCTCCGCTACCCTTTCCTTTGGTGGAGCCGCTGGCAAAGCCCAACACGGCACTGGTTGCCAGCGAGATCAATCCGACGAGCTGAGCAACCGGAAACCCCAAGCCCGGCTTTTGCTCGCCACTTTGCGGAAAGGCCGCTTGATTGACGGTGGTATCGGGCATCGAGACGGTGGTGCCATCGAGCAATTTGACGCGCCGCCCTCGCCAGCGCCAATCACGTGGTGCGGCCTCTTCGAGTCGGCTACCGACGGTCAGTGCGAGTTGTTCGATCAGGCCGAGGCGTTCAAGTTTAGCCGCGTGCCGCAGACACCGCTAGCCTGCATATTTCACGGGGACGCGTTCGAGAGTGGGTGGATGGGCGTGCGATTTTTCGTTCGACTGACGAGTGAATATCGAGATATTCGCGAGGAAGAGAACGGAAAAGCGCATGTTCAGCCGCCCGCTATCGAGCGCGTAGGCCCAGCGTTGATCGAAGTGCAAAATGGATATTCCAGGTGAGTCTTGGCTTCATCGCGAAAATTGTCGTGAACGGAGCCGACCTGTGAAATATGCAGGCTAGCATCTGTAAGCGCTCGCTCACAACAAGTGGGATATTTCTGCGGTCATTCATTCGCTACGCCTTGAATTCCAGCGGTTCGTCACTATAATTAGCACTCCACCGCGTTGAGTGCCAACGCTCTTAAACTGTGGCGACTGCGGTAGTCGCTGCGCTCCGCACGACTTCGATGTTCGTGGGCACTAACTAATTTGCAACTTGTTGTTTTTTAACCGTAAATATGGAGAGACTATGAAACTACGTCCTTTGCATGATCGCGTGATCGTCAAACGTTTGGAAGAGGAAAAAAAAACAGCGTCTGGCATTGTGATTCCGGACACCGCCGCCGAAAAACCGGACCAAGGTGAAGTGCTGGCCATTGGCCCGGGCAAGAAAAATGAAGACGGCAAATTGTTCCCGGTGGACGTCAAAGTCGGCGACAAGATTTTGTTCGGTAAGTATTCCGGCACCACCGTCAGGGTTGACGGCGAAGAGCTCCTGGTGATGCGCGAGGAAGACATCATGGCCGTCGTCGCGAAATAAAGCGGCGTATTTCGGCCTGATGCTGCGTTGCTTGTCGCTTTTCTAGCTCGTGTACTTTCGTGTACACGTCGCGTCGAAAACCTCCGCGCGCCTTGCCTCAGACCGAAATACTTGCTTTCTTTTCGCGCCAATCTTGCTTCGTTGATTCAGCATCGTTGCATCACGAAGCCGCACACAAATTTCCAATCTGATACGAGGTATTCATCATGGCAGCTAAAGAAATCAAATTCGGGAGCGACGCCCGCGCTCGCATGCTTCACGGCGTTAACATTCTCTCCAATGCAGTCAAAATCACACTCGGCCCGAAGGGTCGTAACGTCGTGTTGGAGCGCTCGTTCGGCGCGCCGACTATCACCAAGGACGGCGTGTCGGTCGCCAAGGAAATCGAACTCAAAGACAGGTTCGAGAACATGGGCGCGCAGATGGTCAAGGAAGTTGCTTCCAAGACCTCCGACGTCGCAGGTGACGGCACCACCACCGCCACCGTGCTGGCACAAGCCATCATCGTTGAAGGCATGAAGTACGTTGCCGCCGGCATGAACCCGATGGACTTGAAGCGTGGTATCGATAAAGCGGTTATCGCCATCGTTGCTGAGCTAAAGAAAATCTCCAAGCCGACCACCACCAACAAAGAAATCGCCCAAGTCGGCGCGATCTCGGCTAACTCCGATGCCAATATCGGCGACATCATTGCTAGGGCAATGGAAAAGGTCGGCAAAGAAGGCGTCATCACGGTTGAGGACGGCAAGTCACTCGAAAACGAGCTCGAGTTCGTTGACGGGATGCAGTTTGACCGCGGCTATCTGTCGCCCTACTTCATCAACAATCCGGAGAAACAAGTCGCCAACCTGGACGAGCCGTATATCCTGTTGCACGACAAGAAGATTTCGAACATCCGCGATCTGTTGCCACTGCTGGAACAAGTTGCCAAAGCCGGTCGTCCGTTGCTCATCATCGCTGAAGATGTCGATGGCGAAGCGCTGGCCACACTGGTTGTCAACAACCTTCGCGGCATCCTGAAAACCACCGCCGTCAAGGCACCGGGTTTTGGTGACCGTCGTAAAGCCATGTTGGAAGACATTGCCACCCTCACCGGCGGCACCGTAATCGCCGAAGAACTCGGCCTGAAGCTGGAAAACGTGACGCTCAAGGACCTGGGTCGCGCGAAGAAGGTCGAAGTGAGTAAGGAAGACACCACCATCATCGACGGCGCGGGCGACGTAGAAGCCATCAAGGCACGCGTGGCTACCGTACGCAAGCAAATCGACGACGCGACCAGCGACTACGACAAAGAAAAACTGCAAGAGCGCGTGGCCAAGCTGGCCGGTGGTGTTGCCGTGATTCGCGTCGGTGCTGCCACCGAAGTTGAAATGAAAGAAAAGAAGGCACGCGTCGAAGACGCCTTGCACGCCACCCGTGCGGCCGTTGAAGAAGGCATCGTCGCGGGCGGCGGCGTGGCATATTTGCGCGCACGCACCAACGCGGGCAAGATCAAGGGTGACAATGCCGATCAAGATGCCGGCATCAGGATCATCATGCGCGCGCTCGAAGAGCCATTGCGCATGATTGCGCAAAACGCGGGCGACGAGCCTTCCGTGGTGGTCAACAAAGTGGTTGAGGGCAAAGGCAACTTTGGCTACAACGCGGCCACCGGCGAGTACGGCGATCTGGTCGAGTTCGGTGTACTCGACCCTACCAAGGTGACGCGCTATGCATTGCAAAATGCGGCGTCAGTAGCATCCCTCATGCTGACCACCGACGCGATGGTGGCCGAGTTGCCGAAGGACGAATCCGGCGGCGGCGGCATGGGTGGTATGGGCGGCATGGGCGGCATGGACATGTAATGACACGACCATAACGAGCCGCAGCGTTGTTGCTGAGGGGCTCGTGTACGACCATGTACACGTCGCCCCTTCACACCTAGCCGCGATCTCGTTCTGTTCGGTCTCGCGCCTCAAAAATACCCCGCTTCTGCGGGGCATTTTCATTTCTGACACCGGCGTTGTTGGCCGATCGCTGGTGTACAAATCGGTAAACCAGCAATCAGTCGCATAGCCAGCATTCCGACAATCACACCGATGACGCGGCGCTGGCGGGAAAATCTGTCGAAATTATAGCAAACGGGGTGATTTGCCGGGGTCGGATCGACGTGCTAAACACCAGCAAGGACGGGCAGTTTCAGGCAGAAATGGTTGGAAAGTGTTGTTGAGAGCGGAGTTTGCATTCGTCGCGGCACGACCGCGTTCACTTGGACGAACCCTAGATGGTTCGCTCTCTACTCGCAATCCACAAACTAAAAAGCCCGCGCGAGGCGGTAAGCGCAGGGTTTCGTGCAAGGCGGGCCTTGCACGCTGCTGCGAACCGGGAGTCGATGCAGCGACTCCCGACGTGATAGGATGGATCTGGGGCGGAATGTGGCGTCCTCGCCTTAAGGCGATCCCGCCATCGCTTCGCGACCGCACTCGCTGCGCTCGCGCGTCCAAGTGAAGTCCACTGGACTTCACTTAGTCGAACCAAAGGTGGTTCAATCCCTGCTCACAGACCTTCAACAAATAAAAATGCCCCACGAGGGGGCATTTTTATTCGTTGGTGGCCTGGGGCGGAATCGAACCACCGACACAAGGATTTTCAGTCCTCTGCTCTACCGACTGAGCTACCAGGCCATGTCTTGTTGTCGCGCAGCGCGGTGCTTTGCGAAACCCGGCGCTCACCAACCGAGCGACTAAGTCGCGACGACGGTTTCAGACGCTGCCGAATTGACTGCCCGCAATGAAATCCAGCGCGGAAAGCCGATAATTATACGGTCATTCATCATCGATTCCAAATTGCCCAATCTCCCGAAAATAGTTGTCGGCCTGCTGATTTCGACCGCCGGTGGGGCGCTGTGCGCGTATTTTGCGACGCCGTTACCTTGGATGATCGGCCCGCTTGTGGCGATGGCGATTTGCAATTTCAGCGGCGCGCGACTGATGGCACCACCGCTCGGTCTTGAAGCTGGGCAAGTCACGATTGCCCTCACGCTCGGCCTGTACTTCACGCCGATGGTTGCGCGCGAAGTTGCAACCTACGGCTTGGTGCTCGTTGCCGCCGCGCTGCTGGCGATTTTGGTGGCCTACGTTGCCAGTCGTGTTTTGGTGCGCTTCGGAAGGGTGGATCAAGCAACCGCTTTTTTTTCCAGCGTGCCGGGCGGCGCGGCGGAGATGGCAAACCTCGGCGACCGATTTGGTGCCGCGGCAGACAAGGTCGCCGTCGCACACTCGTTACGCATTTTGTTGGTGGTGCTCGTTATTCCGGTGATGCTGACGCTCTTAGACGTGCAGGGTGGGGATGTCTATCGTCCGGTCACAATTCCATTTTCCGGCTGGGGATTATTGGCGCTGTTTTGCGTGGGATTGCTGGGAGGGGCGCTATTTCGCGCCGCAAATTTTCCCAACCCGTGGATGATGGGGCCACTGGTGACGACCATCGTCGTCACCGCGCTCGGTGTCGAACTGTCGTCGATGAACGCACTGTTGACCAACGCAGCTCAAGTGCTGCTTGGATGTTCGCTCGGGTCGCGCTTCTCGCAAGCGTTTCTGCGCGAAGCGCCACGCTTTGTCGCCGTGGTGATCGGCAGCATCATGCTGACCATGCTGATGTCGATATTGTTGGCGGTTTTGCTGGGCTATCTCACCGGCATTTATCTGCCGTCGATGGTGCTGGCAATGGCACCGGGCGGCATTGCCGAAATGTCGATTACGGCGCGCACGCTGCAACTGGGCGTCGCGTTGGTGACGGCCGCACACGTCACCCGCGTGCTGATCATCGTCGCGATGACGCAACGAATTTATCTGTTGGTTGCCACCAAATAGTCCGGTCAGTGCGACAAAAAACCCGCAGGCGGTGACGCCTGCGGGTCAAGCTGCCAGGTGGAGGACTCAACTCGACCTAGCCATCGCGCACAACCGCTACCGGCCAGCGCAAGAATCATGGCGGTGAGAATCAGGTTTAGTTTTTTCATGGCGTATTTCCTTGTCTGATGGGGGACAACAGCACGGCGACCGCGCGACGGCAGCGCCTGATCCATTGCAGCATAAGTGGTTGAAAACGGGCCGCATGGTGCCTTGGGTCCACAAAATTTACTGCCCGAAAAACGCCGAAAGGGTTTCGTGGAGTTCGCTAACATGCAGTCATGAACAGAGCGCTTTCTCGTACCCTGCCCAGCGAAGACACCATGTGGCGCGCGTTCGTCGCGCGCGACGCCGCGTTTGACGGCGTCTTTCTCACGGCGGTTGCCACCACCGGCATTTTTTGTCGCGCCGTGTGTTCGGCGCGCAAACCCAAACGCGAGAACGTGCTGTTCTTCGCCACGCCCGATGACGCCATGTACGCTGGATTTCGCGCCTGCCTGCGCTGCAAGCCAATGGCACGCAGCGGCGACAAGCCGCCCTTGATCGACGCGTTGGTGAAGCTCATCGACGAAAAAATCGATGGCCGCGTGCGCGAGGCCGATTTAGCGGCGATCGGCATCGACCCGTCGACAGCCAGGCGGCAGTTCAAGCGCTATTTCGGCATGACGTTCCACGCCTACAGTCGCGCGCGGCGCATGGGCGCGGCGTTGGCCGTGGTGCGCACCGCCAAACATCGTGGAAAGGAGATCAACGTGCTCGATCAACAATTGGATGCCGGATTCGACTCACCGAGCGGCTATCGTGCCGCGTTCAACCGCTTGTTCGGTACGCTGCCGTCGAAAGCGGGCAACGTTGCCGTCATGTACGCGCGCTGGCTGGAAACGCCACTCGGACCGATGCTCGCCATCGCCGATGACGGCGGCATTCACGTCCTCGATTTTGTCAATCGTCGTGGCCTCGAACGCGAAATCGGCCGCCTGCGTGTGCGCAACAAGTGCGTGGTGGTGCCGGGCGAGCATCGGCACCTCGATGCCGCCGAGCGCGAGATCGCTGAATACTATGGCGGAACCCGCAAGACGTTTACTCTCAAACTGGCAGAACGCGGCACACCATTTCAGCAGCGCGTGTGGCAACAGTTACTGGAGATACCGGCCGGACAAACCCGCTCCTACGCCGAGATCGCGAACGCCATCGGACAACCGACTGCCGTGCGCGCCGTGGCGCGCGCCAATGGCGACAACTATCGTGCCATTGTCATTCCGTGTCATCGCGTCATCGGTTCGGACGGCACGCTGACCGGCTACGGTGGCGGATTGGCGCGCAAACAATGGTTGCTCGATTTCGAGCGCGCGCATTAAGCGCGTGGTCAGGGTGCGATTGCCATAATCGCTTTTTGCGCAGCCTCGGCTGAGGGGTAGCGCGCGCCGGGTTCCTTGGCCAGCAGCCGCCGTAGCACCGGCTGAAACGCGGCGTATGCGTCAGGCAGTACCGGCAGCGCCGCGTTGACGTGCATGGCCATGATTTCAACGGAGGTGCGCGCCAGATACGGCGGCTTGCCGGTCAGCATTTCGAATAGCAACACGCCCAGGGTATACAGGTCGCTGCGTGCATCGAGCGGACAGGCGCTCGCCTGCTCCGGGCTCATGTAATAGGGTGTACCGAGCGCGATATTGTTTTGCGTGAGGGCCAACCCTGAACCGATTTGCTTGGCAATACCGAAGTCGGCCAGCACCGCTTCTCCGGTCATGCGCATCAGGATATTGGCCGGCTTCAAATCGCGGTGAATGATGCCCGCGCTGTGTATCGCTGACAACGCCGCCGCAATCTGGCCGGCGTATTGCTGAGCGCGTTTGGCGGTCATGCCCGCTTCGATATCGAGGCGCAAGTCGCCCCCCGGCAGATACTCCATGCCGATGTAAAGGTAGTTTTCGACCAAGCCGTGCTCAAACACACGCGCGACGTTAGGGTGAGAAATTCGCACCAGCATTGAGTATTCAGTCAAAAACCGATTGATGACCTCGCGCTGTTCGCCGAATTGATCGGGCAGCCGCACCAGCTTCAATGCGTGCTGTTGTCCGCTGTGGATTTGCGTGGCGAGCATCACTTTGGAACTCGCACCTTCGCCGAGCATGCGCAGTGTGCGATAACCGGGCACCACCAGTTCCGCGCCGCTCACGCCAGCCGGACCGCGCGCGATCGCAGCGTAAGTTCCCGTGCGATGGGCGCGTTCGGCGAGGCGAGTGGTCACGGCTTCGCTCAATTCGGCGCTGGTAAATGGCTTGATCAAAAAATCACACGCACCCACATTCATCGCGCGTTTGAACAATGCGCGGTCATCTGAACTGGAAATGAAAATCACTTCAGGGTGGCCGAGGGTTGGCGTCATGCGCACTGAGCGAATAAAACTAAAGCCATCCATGCCCGGCATGTTGACGTCGGAAACAATCATGTCAAACAACCGCGAACGAAGCAACGCCAGCGCCGCCGCGCCGCTCGGTGCCACGGTAACGTCGAACTCGCGCGCGCGAAGGGTGCGTGCGATCACCTCGCGCACGATTTCATCGTCCTCGACAACCAGGATGCTATTCATGCGGATTTGGCGTGCAGTAGGCAAGCATGTGCGGAATGATATATGGGCACCTCTAAAAATTCACTGAAGCCACGCTGGCGGCGTTGCAAAGCCGCTCAAAATGCTCATGTACTACATGTACACTGCGCTTTTTCGCGACTTTGCGCCTTGCCATCATCGGCTTGATTGAATTTTTAGAGGTACCCATAAGTTAGTGGTACTCACTCATCCAGAAGCTCGGCGACGGCAAGCGCAACATCCATCATTTCCATCGCATCGCGCCCTTTCATTTTGGCCGCCTTTTCGAAGAGTTTGGTCGCCTGGACGACTTCTTTGTCGCCAAACAACATCAACAGACCGTTGGCAAATTCAACGTGGGCAATCGGGGATTGCGGATTAAGCTTGATCGCCTGTTGATAGTGTTGCATCGCATCTTCCTTGTTCGCGCCATTCGCGCCGCGCGCGCATTTTTTTCGCGCAAATGCCTGCTGGCATCAAGATTGCTCAGTAGATTGAACTGAACAACGGTCAAGCATTGGCGTTTCGTTCCGGATGAAATTCCACCCGGAAGCATGCGCGAGCGTTTCATTTGGCACCGGCGCTGCGTTCGTCAGCAGCTAAAAAATCAATTACTGGAGGATGCAGAATGCTAAGCGATATCGAAATTGCACAGGCGAGCAAGATGGTACGGATCGCCAAACTCGCGCAGGATAAATTGGGCATAGCCGAGGAGCACCTCGAACCCTACGGACACTACAAGGCGAAAGTCTCACTGCCGTTCCTCGATACGTTGAAAGACAAAAAGAACGGCAAACTTATTCTGGTCACCGCCATCAGCCCGACCCCGGCCGGCGAGGGCAAGACCACGACGACCGTCGGGCTTGGTGACGCGCTGAACCATATCGGCAAGAAAGCCATGATTTGCCTGCGCGAACCTTCACTGGGGCCGGTGTTCGGGGTCAAGGGCGGCGCAGCAGGTGGCGGTTACGCGCAGATCGTGCCGATGGAAGATATCAATCTTCATTTTACCGGCGATTTTTCTGCCATTGCGCTGGCCAATAATTTGCTCGCTGCATTGATCGACAATCACATCCACCACGGCAATGAACTCGGCATTGACGTTCGACGCATCCAGTGGAAGCGCGTCGTCGACATGAATGATCGTGCGTTGCGTGAAATCACTGCGGCACTCGGTGGCCCCGGCAATGGTTATCCGCGCCAGGACGGCTTCGATATCGTGGTGGCATCCGAAGTGATGGCGATATTTTGTCTTGCGACCTCGCTTGAGGATTTGAAAAAGCGTTTGGGCTGCATCGTCGTTGCCTATACCCGCGACCAAAAAGCGATTTACGCGCGGGACCTGAATGCCCACGGCGCGATGACCGTGCTGCTCAAGGATGCGCTTGCGCCTAACCTCGTACAGACGCTGGAAAATAATCTTGCATTCGTGCACGGCGGGCCGTTTGCCAATATCGCGCACGGATGCAACACCGTGATTGCGACCCAGGCGGCGCTGAAGCTAGCCGACTATGTCGTCACCGAAGCTGGATTTGGCGCGGACCTTGGGGCCGAAAAATTCATCGACATCAAGTGCCGGAAATCGGGTCTCAGGCCGTCGGCAGCGGTGATTGTAGCGACGGTGCGTGCGATGAAATACCACGGTGGGGCCGACCTCAAAACGATCACGCAGGAAAACCTGGTTGCGCTCGAAAAAGGCATCGTCAATCTGGAGCGTCACGTTGAGAATGTGTCCAAGGTTTACGCGATTCCGTGCGTGGTGTCGATCAACAAATTCACCAGCGACACCGATGCCGAACTGGAGATGCTGCGCTCGCGCATGGATAGGCTCGGTGTCAAGGTTGTGTTGGCCACGCACTGGGGCGACGGCGGTAAAGGCGCTGCGGAATTGGCGCGGATGGTGGTTGAGCTGTGCGAGCAAAAATCGACCATGACCTTCGTCTATGAAGAGCAGGATACGCTCTGGGAAAAAATCAACAAGATCGCCAAGAAGGTCTACCGCGCGAGCGAGGTCACGGCAGACAGCAAGGTGCGCAACCAGATCAAGCGGTTTCAGGAAGATGGGTACGGCCACTATCCGGTGTGCGTTGCGAAGACCCAGTATTCGTTCTCGACCGATGCGCAGGCACGCGGCGCGCCCGATGGCCATTCGATCAATGTGCGTGAGGTGCGCCTTGCCGCAGGTGCCGAATTCGTGGTGATGGTCTGTGGCGACATCATGACCATGCCCGGCCTGCCCAAGGTGCCATCAGCGAGCAAGATAGACCTGATTGACGGCAAGGTCGTCGGGCTGTTTTAGAAGCCTGCATGTTGCCCTCAATCGCTATCGAGACCCAATGATCAAAACCAGAAATCAACCAATCAAGTTCGAAGACACCTCCAGGCAGGAGGTCAAGTGCACGACCTGCTACATGTGCGCATGCCGCTGCGAATCGAAGTGACGTTGCAGGAAGGCCGGGTGCGTTTTATCAAGGGCAATCGCAAGCACCCGGTCAATCAGGGTGTGTTGTGCGCGAAGGGTTCTGCGGGAATCATGAAGCAGTACTCGAAGGCCAAGCTGACCGGGCCGATGATGCGTAAACCCGGGGCGGAGCGCGGTGCTGGAGAGTTCGTATCAATTTCGTGGGATGAGGCGCTGGAGATGCTCACCAAGCGGCTTGCGCACATCCGCGCGACGGAGCCGAAAAAGCTCGCCTTCTTTACAGGGCGCGACCAGATGCAGGCGCTGACCGGATTGTGGGCGCAACAATTTGGTACGCCCAACTGGGCGGCACACGGCGGCTTTTGTTCGGTTAACATGGGGCAGCGGGGCTCTATTCGATCGGTTATTCATTCTGGGAATTCGGCGCGCCCGATTGGGACCGAACCAAATACTTTGTGCTTTGGGGGGGCGAAGATCACTCATCGAATCCGCTCAAAGCAAGATGGTTGCCGCCAACATTGCGGCTTGATGCGAGAAGAAATGGGCAAGGCATGAAAATAGACAGCGACCTTCAGGACGTCGCAGACTTCTGGTCTAAAAGATATCGGCGAGAAGGTTTTATTTGGGGCAAGGATCCGAGCCCATGTGCCCGTGCAGCCGTGTCCCGCTTCAGGTTCTGTGGCGCACGCGAGGTATTGGTCTTGGGATGCGGCTATGGGCGTGATGCCAGGTACATGGCCGAAGAGGGCTTCCAGGTTACCGCCGCCGATTTTGCGGATGGGGCGCTCGAGCTTGCTGACCAATGGGACGCGAACGGAAGCTATTGCAAGCTGACGTACGTGCTGGACAATATTGTTGATCTTGGTTTTAGCGATTCCAGCTTCGATGCCGTGTTTTCACACCGCACGCTGCACCTGCTTCTTTCACGCCAGAGATTAGAACAGGGAATCGCCGAAATACACCGTGTCTTGAAGCCAGAGGGACTCGCGTACCTGAGCGTGCGAAGCCCGCTCGACCCGAGCAGAGCCCATTCTACCCAAGGCAGCGGGCCGGCCTACGAACTTTCCTTCAGACCGGGTCATAAGGTCCTGTTCCTTACGGAATCCGAGTTCAGGGGAATTTTAGGGCGGTTCAGTATTCTCGAATTTTCGGAAATGGCTGAACTGGAATCCTATGGCCAAGACTACGACGTAAAGCTCCATTCTGTCACGCTGAAGAAAAATCCGGGTGGTTGAAAAATTAGCACGCTGCATTCCCTACACGAACTTCGCGACGGCTATAACCACCATAATCAAAGGGGTCAGGGTGAATTGTTTTACGGAATACCGAAAATAAATCACAATAACCCTTTGATTAGTCAGCCCTTGGCAAAACAAATAACCACGACCCCTTTAATTTATGAAAAACGACATCACCCCCATGATCCGGGCGGTCGGTTTGATTGCGCGGCTTCGCGAAGCTGGTTTATGAAGGGGGATCCGGCCACTGTCTCAATCAGGGAAGCGTCTTCGGCGGACCTTGATGCCTTGTTGGGGTTGTACGCGCTGCTGGAATTCGGATCCGCGCAAAGCCTCTCTCTGGAGGCAGCGGGAGTGCGTTTCAAGCGATATCTGGAATATCCCAACTATCGGATCTATGTTGCGGAGTTGGGCGAAGCGATAGTGGGAACGTTTGCGTTGATTATAGTCGACAGCGTTGCGCACTCGGGGAAGCCCTTCGGGGTCGTAGAAGACGTGGTGGTTTCGCAAGACTGGCAAAGCCGGGGTATAGGCAAACTCATGATGAAATTTGCGATGTCGCGCTGCAAAGAGTTCGGCTGCTACAAGCTTGCACTCTCCAGCCACCTGAAGCGCCCGGAAGCCCATGCATTCTATGAATCCCTGGGCTTCGAAAAGCATGGGTTTAGTTTTCTTATCACTTGACGGCCAGCTCAATAAGTAGCGGCGAGCCTTGTCCAGCCTGCCGACTTTTTTGTGATTACGCGAGCGCGCCGTGCCGCAGCCGGGGCGTCACACGTATCTGTGGCACGATTAGACTACTTATTTTTTCTGGGGAGCTATCTGAACAGCGATATTCCGTCTCGGTCCCCAGAGATGGGCAAGATGGTTGCCGCCAACATTGCGGCTTGATGCGAGAAGAAATGGGCAAGGCATGAAAATAGACAGCGACCTTCAGGACGTCGCAGACTTCTGGTCTAAAAGATATCGGCGAGAAGGTTTTATTTGGGGCAAGGATCCGAGCCCATGTGCCCGTGCAGCCGTGTCCCGCTTCAGGTTCTGTGGCGCACGCGAGGTATTGGTCTTGGGATGCGGCTATGGGCGTGATGCCAGGTACATGGCCGAAGAGGGCTTCCAGGTTACCGCCGCCGATTTTGCGGATGGGGCGCTCGAGCTTGCTGACCAATGGGACGCGAACGGAAGCTATTGCAAGCTGACGTACGTGCTGGACAATATTGTTGATCTTGGTTTTAGCGATTCCAGCTTCGATGCCGTGTTTTCACACCGCACGCTGCACCTGCTTCTTTCACGCCAGAGATTAGAACAGGGAATCGCCGAAATACACCGTGTCTTGAAGCCAGAGGGACTCGCGTACCTGAGCGTGCGAAGCCCGCTCGACCCGAGCAGAGCCCATTCTACCCAAGGCAGCGGGCCGGCCTACGAACTTTCCTTCAGACCGGGTCATAAGGTCCTGTTCCTTACGGAATCCGAGTTCAGGGGAATTTTAGGGCGGTTCAGTATTCTCGAATTTTCGGAAATGGCTGAACTGGAATCCTATGGCCAAGACTACGACGTAAAGCTCCATTCTGTCACGCTGAAGAAAAATCCGGGTGGTTGAAAAATTAGCACGCTGCATTCCCTACACGAACTTCGCGACGGCTATAACCACCATAATCAAAGGGGTCAGGGTGAATTGTTTTACGGAATACCGAAAATAAATCACAATAACCCTTTGATTAGTCAGCCCTTGGCAAAACAAATAACCCTGACCCCTTTAATTCGGACAAGATAATGGCGGCGAATATCGCGTCCTAGGGGTCGGATGATCGCGCAGAACAAAAGCGCCAAACCAGTGTAGCGTCGGCATCCTGCCGGCAACCCATGCGACGATTTGCCGGCAGGATACCGACGCTACATTGCGTCGCTGCACTAAAAATCTTTCGGAGTAATTTTCATGCGTTCCACTGAATCCGTGCATCACGAACTCTATCGTGCCTACAGCCACGGCATCCGCCCCAACCAGGCTCAATTTCTGCATCAATTGTTCCAGGTGCTGCTGGTCGGGCTGACGCTGGGCATGATGCGCACCGTTATCCCGGCGCTGGCGGAGAGCGAGTTCGGCGTGCCGAAGGGTTCGTTCCTGCTGCTGATGACGTTCGTGGTGGCGTTCGGTTTCGTCAAGGGCACCCTGAATTTCGTGGCGGGGCGCTTGTCCGAACGCATCGGGCGCAAAACGGTGCTGCTGTTGGGCTGGGCTTCGGCGATCCCGATCCCCTTCATGATCCTGTACGCGCCGAGTTGGAACTGGATCGTCGCGGCGACGGTATTGCTCGGCGTGAACCAGGGCTTCACTTGGTCGATGACGCAGACTTCCAAACTTGACCTCACCCGTCCCGACCAGCGCGGCCTCACCATCGGCCTCAACGAATTCGCCGGTTACGTCGGCGTGGCGATTGCCGGCATCGTCACCGGTTATCTGGCGGGCGCGCTCGGTCCACGCATGGGTCTGTTTGTGTTCGGCGCGGTCATCATTGGCAGCGCTTTGCTGCTCACGGCGCTGTGGGTCAAGGAAACCCTGCCCTGGGCCAAGGCCGAGGGCGCGCGCCACGCGGCGGGCAAGTCCGTCGGACCAACGCCGCGCTATCCGAAAAATATTTCCGACACGCCGACCACTTGGGAAGTGTTCACCTTGATGTCGTGGCGCGATAAGCGCATGGCGGCCATCAGCCAGGCCGGGCTGGTGGAAAAATTCGTGGATGCGCTGATCTGGGTGTTTTATCCGGTCTACCTCTACCAGCACGGCTTGAGTCTTGCCCACATCGGCTGGGTGGTGGGCGTGTATGGTTTCGTCTGGGGCGGCTCGCAGTTTTTCACCGGCAAACTATCCGACCATGTCGGACGGCAGAAACCCATCGTGTGGGGCATGTGGCTGTGCGGCGCGGGGGTGGGCATGATGCTGCTGGGCGAAAACGTGGCGTGGTGGTCGTTCTCGGCAGCCGTGACCGGCTTCGGCATGGCGCTGCTGTATCCGAACCTGAGCGCGGCGGTAGCGGATATCGCCCACCCCAACTGGCGCGGGTCGGCCATCGGCATCTACCGTTTTTGGCGCGATCTCGGCTACGGCATCGGCGCCTTGGCGCTGGGCCTGGTGGCGAATCTGAGCGGCGCGCTCAACTCCGGTTTCTGGTTTGTCAGCATCGCGATGTTATTGTCTGGCGCGGTGGTCTGGATCTGGGGCGCGGAAACGCATCCGCGCCTGAACCCCGCCGCATGACTTTCGTGATCTTGTCCGAAACCTGACACAGCACACAGAAAGAAAGTCTAAGATGAAATTAGGCATCGTGATCAGTTCGAACGACCCGGAAACCGTCTGGAACGCATTCCGCCTCGGCAATTTCGCTGGGGGTTCTGTTTTGTACTGGAATGATCTATGCCTGCTTAAAGACGGTGCCACGTTGGCATTCACCTCTGGTACCCGCAAGTTATTTGTTGCTCGGGATTTATTCCAGTGCGCTGGCCGGGCTTCCGTTTATCGCCTTCAGCGGCAGCACGGTTTCCAGGCAGGCGATGCTCGCTATCGCTTTGCTTACCTTGGCGTTGATCGTGAAGGCGATCTACTACCTTCGCTTCCGGACACCTGTTGTTGAGCACACCATCAACAGTGCGCTGCCTCTCGGGCAAAAGACCATTCGTCTACTCGATGTGGGTCATACGCATGGCACATTTCTTACCGATGAGTTTTTCTTCAAAGTGGCGCGAGGACATGCGCTATCGGTGCGCGTCGCGGCAATTGCCATCGGATTCGTGCTTCCGATCGCCGTGCTGGCTAGCGGCGCGAGCGGTGTCGTACCATTAGTTTTCGCCGCACTTGCCTGCGTGGTCGGTTTGATTGCGGAGCGATGGCTGTTTTTTGCAGAGGCGCAGCATGTGATCCGTTTGTATCACGGTGCGACCCGTGTCTGATTAAAATGCAGCTTGATGCGGCAACTGGCGGTCATAACTCTGGAGTTTGGCGGTTGAGGTGCAAATTGCACGGCGACGTTTCCAAATGAACGCCCCGAAAAATTGAGGGATTAATTTATGCCGTTGAATCAGCTAGTTAAGAAAAGTGGAAGCTGGCACGCTACATGCTTCTGTTGTACGTAAATTCGAACGGCAATCGTCACTGAATAGGAGATCAACATTATGGCTCGCACAGGAAAACAGTGGTACGCAAAACCCAATTTTCCGGATACGCATTATGTGGATACGCGTCTCTATACCGATGACATGCTGTTTCGGGAGGAACAGGAAAAGATATTCAACAAGGTTTGGATAATCGCGTGCCACGAGAGCGAGGTACCGAATAAATTCGACTATCGGACCTTCCATCATCCGGGCGGTACCGAATTGATCGTCGTTCGTGGCGAGGACATGAAAGTTCGCAGCTTTTACAATATTTGCCCGCATCGCGGCAACACGCTCCTCTACGAACCGTGCGGCAACGCCAAAAGAATTACCTGCATCTTTCACGCGTGGAGTTTTGACACGCAAGGTGCCTGCACCGATATTTCCCGCTGCAAGCAGGGGTATCAAGAGCGTTATGGTACCGAGGACGCGAGTTTGCGCGAAGTACGCGCCGATATTGGCTACGGCGGCTTCGTCTGGGTCAATATCGATGATTCCGCGCCTTCGTTGGCCGAATATATCGGCCCGGCGATGGAATTGCTCGGCGAGCAACTGGATATGGATCTGGAAGTTTTCCATTACCACAAAGCGGTGGTCGATACGAACTACAAACTGTGGCACGACACGAACAGCGAGTTTTATCACGATTACCTGCACTACTTCAACCGCGTCACCGGGATGACTCAGCCTGGTTACTTCGACAGGAAATATACCGGTTACCCAAACGGACATGCCTCTGTCGGCTCGATGTCGATCAAATACGATGCTTACGGCGGTTCTGCTGAACGCGCGGTGGGCTGGCCGGGGTTGGCTCCAGGCGGCTGGATCCTGATCGACATTTTCCCCGGCATGACATTCAACCTGCGTACTTCTGTTCTGCGCATGGACACGGCGATTCCCATGGGGCCCAACAAACTGGTTATCGAATTTCGCGGGCTGGGTTTGAAGAGTGACACGTCGGCGCAGCGCGCAGAACGCATCCGCGACCACAATATAATCTGGGGACCGTTTGGTCGAAACCTTCACGAAGACCTGCTCGGTGTACATGGGCAGGGGAAGGCAATGCGGGAACGCACCGATAGCAAATGGGTGCTCCACGGTCGCGAAGAGAATATGACGATTCACGATGAAGGCGGTATGCGCCACTTCTATGCGGAGTGGGGGCGCCGCATGGGACGCAAGGCATTCGACCCGTACAACGACAACATACTCGGAGTGGCATGATGGGTCAGAACGGAACACTAGCTGCTAGCGATGCGCGGGCGATGGTAACGGAACTCGTCTATCGCTCTTGTTTGGCGCTTGATGCAATGGATTTCACGGGTTTCCTCGCGCTGTGCGATGAAAAATTTCACTATCTCATTACCGCATTCAGCCCGGAAATCAGGAAAGAAATGACCTGGCTTGAGCATGACAATACGGGCATGCAACTGCTCTTCAAAAACCTGCCCAAGCACAACAGCGACCGATCCCTGCTTAGTCGCCATGCCACTGTTTATACGATCAAATTCGCCGACGACTCCAGCGCCGAAGTGACGACAGGTCTACAGGTCTACCGCACCACACTGGACGGCGGCGCGACGGAGCTTTTCGCGGTGGGGAAGATCTACGACAGGGTTGCGTTAGGAGCCGACGGTCCGCGTCTGCTTGATCGGCATATCAAGCTTGACACCCGCATGTTTGGCATAGGCTTTCACATTCCCTTCTAGAGCCGACTGACGCGATGCGTACTCAAATCAATGCCAGGAATCGCGCCTACCATTACGAGTCTGATGAGGGTCAGAAAATACTTTTTGCCGGGTTGGGCAAGGGCATCGACCTGCCTTACGAATGTGGAACGGGCACCTGTGGCACCTGCAAGGCCAAACTCATCGACGGCAAGATCGACGACGCCTGGTCCGAGGCACCGGGCCGGAAATACGTCAAGGCAGATCAGGGTGAGTTCCTGATGTGCCAATGCGTGGCGCGCGGCGATATAACCGTGGAAGTTTCCGAATTTGTCTATGCCACTGATCCTGGCACCTGTCCCGCTGCAGCATTCAAAGCCGATGTGGTCGGTGTGCGCAATCTGACGCACGACGTGGCCGCTGTTGATGTCATGCTCGAGACGCGCTGCGATTTTGATGCGGGCCAATTCATGGCCGTCGCAGCACCCGGCGTGCAGGGAATGCGCGGCTATTCGATGGTTAATTTCGCGCACGGTACGAGGCGGCTCGAGTTTCTAATCAAGAAAAAACCGGGCGGCGGATTTTCAGAATGGCTCTTCTCCGGCAAAGGCAAGGGTGCCAAACTGAACCTTTTCGGCCCCTTGGGCAAGGCAACTTTCTATCCAAGCCTCGCCAAGAATCTGCTCTGCATTGCAGGTGGTAGCGGCATCGCCGGCATGATGTCGATACTGTCGCGCGCAACGCAGGAACGCTATTTCGAACAATTCGGGGGCAATGTCTTTTTTGGCGTGCGCACGATGAAAGATGCGTTCTACCTTGATGAGCTTTCGGCATTCAGGAAGGAATTCCCGCAGAAACTCCAGATTACCGTTGCGCTGTCTGATGAAGATGTCTCCGCCGCTACTCTGGCGCAGTATCCGCTTCTACAATTTTCGCGCGGAATGGTGCATGAAGTTGCCAACCGCAGCATGGCGGGAAAATACCAAAACGTGCGCGCTTATCTGGCAGGCCCACCGCCAGCCGTCGACGCATCGATCCGGGTGCTTTTGCTTGAAGCCAAGTTAACCACGGATAATATTCGATATGACAAGTTTAGTTAGAGCCAGAAGCAAATGAGCAAAAATAAAGTATGTCTCACATCGGATATTCCGCGCAACGGGATGCGGGAATGTGTGATGGAAAGTGGATTGAAATTGCTTGTCGCAAGCTCGGGCGACGCATTTTATGCCGTACAGGCGATTTGCCCCCATCAGGAAGTTGCACTGTGTGAAGGTCTCTATGACGGTGCCACTCTGACGTGCCACCAGCACCTTTGGCAATGGGATATCAAGACTGGCGCGCCACTTGGACTTGCTGAGGCACCGCTTGAACGTTATGACGTATTCATTGAGGGTGAGTCAATTTATGTGGGTTCCCAAGGGGCGCTTAACGTCGGCGAACTCTTTTCCGGGATTGCCGAGCTGACGCTTGCAGCCCTGACCGACTTGGCCAAGAGTGAAGAATTCGCTGCCGGCAGTGACCTGTACAAGCCGGGCGACCCGGCCGACGATTTGTTCGTCCTCGATTCGGGGCGAGTTGAGTTTCAAATTGGGCGCGATGAAAGAACCAGCCCTGCAGGATTCATACTGAGGAAAGGCGAAGTATTTGGTTGGGCTGCCTTGTTGGAGGAGCACCCGACACGTATCGCCACTGCTCGCGTGCTGGAAAAATCCACTTTGTTGCGAATCAATGGTAAAGAGGCATTGAAGATTCTGGAGTCCGATCCCGCCTCCGGTTTTTTGGTGATGCGTCGTCTTTCGGGCCTGATCACGCGGTTCCTGGCGGCACCCGGTGCGAAATGAAATAACCGTTTGCAACGGGGCTTGGCGATACCGTAATTCGTAATAGACCATAATTGTAAAGATAATAAGAACGACGAAAAGATCGTGTAGTTCGTGTAGTTTTAGCGTTGTTAAACCTAACCTGCGTTGGAGGAAATCATGATCAAGCACTTTGTAAAACTCATTGCTGCCATTGTCGTCGCAAGCAGCTTCACCGCGTCGCCCGTGCTGGCGGCAGATCTCGACTACGGCAAGCCAGGCACGCCTGTCAAGCTGGTGATCGGCTTTCAGCCTTACTACACTGAGTCGTGGTCAGGTGTGGTGATGAAAGGCAAGAAATTCTACGAAAAGTACCTGCCCAAGGGTTCCGAGGTCGAGTTCCAGATTGGCCTGCAGGGAGCCATCATTGTCAATAACATGCTCGCCGGCAAGCAGCACATCGGCTACATGGGCGACATGCCAGCGATCGTGGCAACCACGAAGGTGGAAACTGCCGACGTGCGCATCGTCGGCACCCTTGGCCTAGGGTACGACCAGTGCAACATTTTCCTCGCACGCACCGATGCACCGAAATTCGCCACCCCCAAAGATGCGATCAAGTGGCTGGATGGCAAACAGGTGGCAGTACCGAAGGGGAGTTGCACCGACCGCTTTGCGCAGGCGACTTTCAAAAAGGAAGGCGTGCAGCCCAAGGACTATCTGAACCAGAACATCGAGGTGATCACCAGCAACTTTCGCGCCGGCAAGATCGACGCCGCAGTGATCTGGGAGCCGACCGCTTCGCGCCTTGTGCAGGAAGGCCTCGCGCGCCGCATCGCATCCGGTGCAACGGTTGACGAAATGGATGGCGGATTCATCGCCATGCGTGCGGACCTGATCAAGCAGCGCCCCGATGTCGTCAAGGCGTGGATGAACGCCGAGCTTGACGCGCAGTTATTCCTTGCGGACCCGAAGAACGCCAACGAGATCATCAAACTGGCGAAGGGGGAGACGACCGGATTTTCTGATCGTGCACTTTGGTACGCGCTCTACGGCAGCTATCCAACGTCGGAAGGCGGCACCAAGACGCGTATTAACCTGCACTACGGCATCACACCCGAAGCACGCGCACTGATCGACAAGTCCGCCACTTTCCTGTTTTCGATCAAGAGCATTAACGTTGAGAAGCTGCGCCCGGAAGCGGTAATGCCGGAGTTTGCCGCGGCGGTATTGGCTGAACGGAAGCTCACGGCACCGATCGGTCGCGTCGATGCACTGCCGGACGCGCAAGCACCGAAGTAACACGCTGAAAGCACCATTTCCACTGTCGCCGTGGGCGAGGGATATTTTCCCGGTCACGCGGTGATCGGGAAAATCCGCAAAACAACTCATGGGCACCTCTAAAATTCAAAATTCTAAGCGAGGCTAGGCGCGAGAAAAATTTTAGCCCGCAGCATATACCTGATATGTAAGGGATAAAAATTTTTGAGCAACAACGCATCGCGACGACCATCGGAAGTCCTCTGTTTGGGACGAAGTTTGGATTTTTAGAGATGCCCTCATATTGAGAGCAACAAAATAACAATGGAACCGGTAAAAAAAACGGACACCGCAGACGCGACGCTGGAGATTTTCAAGCGCAGCATGCCCTTTCAAGTGGTCTCCGATGGCATGCTGCGAAAAATTGCAGCACTGAGCTGGGAGGTTACCTATCCGAAAGGTGCGTCCGTGTACGAGGCGGGCGATAAAGCCGACGACATCTACATCATCGTTTCCGGCAGGATCGAGCACGCGCTTGTGCCGGGCGTAAATGCGCGTCGGCCGATCCAGACCCTCGGTCCGGGGGACGTGTTCGGTTGGGCTGCGTTGATGGAGAAATTTCCCCATCGCCTAGCGGTGGCGAAAGTGGTCGAACCCGCACAGGTTGTGCGCATCAACGGCAATGAGTTGCTGCGCTTGCTCGAATCCGACCCGGACGCTGGCGATGTCGTGATGAGCCGTTTCGCGACAATGATCACGCGCGACTACACGGTGCCGGACCTGATCGCGCAGTTGCGCACGGTCCACAGGAAGCTGCATTCGGGGGATATACAGGGTGCCAACCTCACCGCTTACCGGTTGAAGCAGTGGTTGAAAAGCCCGCGTCCCTACTTGATGCTGATCGGGTTCTCGCTCTTCCTCGGCGGATGGTATCTGTTTGTAGAGATATGGAAAGTGCCACGCTTTCGCGAAATGCCGGGCATTACTGTTGTCATCAAGGAATGGCTGAGCAAGGATCCGTCCTTCGGTTTGTCCTTATATACCCCTGAGTACTACAAACACATCGGCATATCAGTCTGGCGTGTGACGCAAGCTTTCATCCTCGCTACCTTGCTGGGCGTGTCTTTTGGCCTGTTCCTCGGCTGGTCAAAAAAATTCCGGGAGTACATGTTTCCGCTGTTTGAAATGCTGCGTCCGATTCCCATCCTCGCCTGGGTGCCGCTGGCCATTGTCATGTTTATCTCCACCGAGTCCTCAGTGATCTACCTGACTTTTCTGGCGTCGTTTTTTGCCACCGCGTTGAATACGATGCTCGGTGTCGAGTCGATCGATGAGTGCTACCTGCGTGCGGCGAGTTGTTTGGGTGCAAAAAAATGGCAGGTATTCCGCCACGTCATTGTGCCTGGCTCGCTGCCATTCGTTTTTACCGGCCTGCAAATATCCGTTGGAGTCGCTTGGTTTTCACTGGTTGCGGCAGAAATGGTGTCGGGCCAGTATGGATTGGGTTATGTCATCAATACTTCTTACACCATGGTGCGCTATCCGACCATTGTCATCGGCATGATCACCTTGGGTGCGGTCGGCTATGTCACCAGTGCGATGGTGCGCATCGCTGGTGACCACCTGATGCAGTGGCGCGTGCGCGAACTCGCGCTGGGAGGGCAATGATGGGCGCGCCACAGGCACCAGCGCGCGGTGCCATATGTATCGACAACGTCGTCAAGATCTACGATCCGCACGGCGCTGCAGTGATGGCAGTCGATCATTGCAGCTTCGATATTGAGGCCGGGAAAATATGCATGATCGTCGGTCCATCCGGCTGCGGCAAGACCACATTGTTGAACGCCATTGCCGGTTTCCACGAAATCACGTCAGGGCGGATCACACTGGATGGTGAGGTGCTTTGCAGCACTGAAAAACCGAAGGCCGAGCCCGGCCCAGACCGCATCGTGGTGTTCCAAAACGGCGCATTATTCCCGTGGAAGACAAATCTTGAAAACATCGCCTTCGGGCCGATTATGCAGGGCAAGCTTTCCAGGGCCGAGGCTAGGGAGAAGGCGCTCTCGATGATGGCAGACGCTGGCCTTTCCGGCGTGGAGCACAACTACCCGGGCGAGGTTTCCTCGGGTATGCGTCGGCGTGTTGAGATTGTCCGTGCGCTCATGAACGATCCGCGGGTGCTGCTTCTGGATGAGCCGTACCGGGCGCTCGATTCACTCACCAAGTCGGTGATGCACGAGGCGCTGTTGGAAATTTACTACAAGAACAAAGTCACCATTTTCTTCATTACCCACGACTTGGAGGAGGCTATTTTCCTCGGCCACAAAGTGGTGATCATGACAACGCGACCTTGCAAGCCAAAGAAAATTCTCAACGTCGACATCCCGCACCCGCGCGACTACAGCGTGCTGACGTCGAAGCGCTTTCGTGAACTGATTGAAGAGACCAGTGAGGCCGTCCACGAAGAGGCACTCAAAGCCTTTCAGGCTGGCGAGAAGGAGGGATAGATGGCCACGCACAAATTTTCCGTCAAGGCTGCTGCGCGCGGCGCGGTTGCGATCATCGTATTCCTGTTGCTGTGGGAACTCGGCTCGCGCTCCACGCAATGGATCGGTGCAGACATTTTTTCGCCGTTGCGCGAAGCATTGGGCGCGTTGGGCTTCAGGAAGACTTACTTGCCTTGGGTGGGTGTGATTCCCGCACCTTCCGCAGTACTTGTGGTTTGGGGCGGCATCATTACGGAGCTGAGCTATTGGCAGAGTTGGTATAGCAGCGTGTTCCGCGTGCTGGCCGGCTTCACGGCTGCCATGCTGATCGGCATTCCCTTCGGGCTGCTGCTCGCCGTGAACCGCACTGCGTTCGGCATCGGCTTTCCGGTGTTCGAAGTGCTACGACCGATTCCGCCGCTCGCCTGGGTGCCAGCAGCAATCATTTTCTGGCCGACTCAGGAAATGTCAATCGCCTTCGTAACCTTCCTCGGCGCTTTCTTTACCATCGTCATCAATGTCATCGACGGCGCGAAATCGATTGACCAGCGCTACTTCCAGGCGGCGCAATCGATGGGATCCAGTAAATTGGACATCTTCCGGCGCATCATCCTGCCGGGCACGTTGCCCTCGATCGTGGTCGGCTCCGCAGTTGGGATGGGGATCACTTGGGAAGTCGTGGTTGCGGCGGAAATGATTTCCGGCGGCGGCAGCCAGTCCGGTGGCACCGGCGGCGGCGGGCTCGGCTTCTTTATCTGGAATTCCTATATTGGCGGCTCCTACCAGCAGATTGTCGTAGGCATGATATCCATCGGCATTGCCGGCTTTTTTTCCAGCGCACTGTTGCGCGCCTTGGGCAAGTACGTTACCCCGTGGCTGCGCCTGAGATAAGACTATGAACGAAGCAAGCATCGCAAGTCCACTCGTCACTTCCGGTGAAATCGTCGTCACTGGTGTCAGCAAGAACTACGGCGTAGGTCACTTGACGAAGGAAGTCGTGCGCGACTGCACTTTCACGATCGAGCGCGGCAAGCTCACCGTGATGATTGGCCCCTCCGGTTGCGGCAAAAGTACCTTGATCCGCCTGTTGGCCGGCTTTGAGCAGCCTTCCACGGGCACCATCAAGATCGATGGGGAGCCGATCACCGGCCCCAGCCGTGACCGGCTCGTGGTATTTCAGGAAACGGCTTTGTTCCCGTGGATGTCCACCTACGATAACATTCTCTTCGGGCCGCGCGCGCGCGGAGAACTCACGCCGCAGACGCTGGAATTCGCTGAATTTTTGCTGAATAAAGTGGGTCTGCGGGAATTCCGCAATAAATATCCGAGCCAGCTTTCTGGTGGCATGCAGCGCCGCGCCGAACTTGCGCGCGCCATGATCAACAACCCGACGGTGATGATCCTTGACGAGCCCTTCCGCGGCCTCGATGCGATGACCAAGGAATTGATGTGGGAATACTACGCCGGCCTGGTCGAGGAATCGGGGCGCACAAATTTCTTCGTCACCACCGATATCGACGAGGCGGTATTACTCGCCGACCGGTTACTGATCATGTCCAACATACCCACGCAAGTGCGCGCGGTGCTGGAAGTGGATCTACCGCGACCGCGCAAGCTCCTCGACATGGTGACCAGCGACCGCGCCAATGCGATCAAGACTGAAGCCCTCTCCATCCTCCACGAGGAGGCAATGAAATCGTTCTCTCGCGGAAGCAAGGCGGCGGCCGATCTCGTTGAGGCTTACACCAAACGGACTGCGAAGAACTGATGGAATGGCTGTTTACGCGCCCGGGGGTCATCAGCTTCGCGGTAGCGGGCGGCGCGTTCTCCGTCGGTGCGATATTGCTGCGAAAAAAAGGCCGCGAAGAGCTTGCCCGGCAAATCGATATTGGTGGTTATGTTCTGATGGGGATAAGCATGCTGTTATTCATTATTGCCGGATTTCGGAGCCCGGCATGACCGCGAAAATTATTGACGACCCTTGAGTCGTTGTCCGGCGGTCAACCAATGGTGGGCTGTCGGAGCCAAACGAGGCCATCCGCGCGGGGCTCCGCGATGGTTCGCCAAGCGTTGGCGCGTCAGCCACTTACAGGTTATGGATCAACAGCCAAGATCCCACCGTCAGGCATATCAGGCCAGCGCCCCGTTTCAAAGTGTGTGAGTCCACCGCGTGCGCCAGCCTGGCACCGGCGACAACGCCGACGAGTTCACCAATCGTGATCCAGGTCACCAGTGACCACTGAATGTCCCCATATCTGAGGTTGGCGATGCTGCCCGACGTTGCCGAAACGATCTGCAACACCTGGCTGGTGCCGATCGTCAGGAGCGGGGAGAACCCGGAAACCAACATGAGCGGTACCGAGAATAGCGGTCCGCCTGCGCCCGAAAAGCCCGAGCCGAAACCCGCTGTGGCACCAATGGCAATCAAGAGCGGGAAACGAGTTGCGTTTTTTGCGGCAGACGCCTCTTTTTTGGCGGGAATAAATACATAGGCACCCGTAAAAATGATCAGCGCGGCAATCACTCTCATCAGTGATGTATCTCCTACCGCAGAGCTTGCCATCGCACCCAGAAAGCTAAAGATCATCGCGCCGGCGCAAACTGCAGCCGCCTGCCGCCAATCGATGCTGCCGCGTCGTTGGAAGAGAACGGTGCCGAGTATGCCCGTGAACAGGAATGTGAAGAGGGCGGTGGCGCTGGCTTGATGTGGCGTGAGCCCCGCGAGCGCCACCAGCGCAGGAATAAGCAATATGCCGCCGACGCCAACAGCGCCTATCAGGAAACCGACGAACCCCGATGCAAGTAGGAGCAAACCACTCTCGGGCATCCCCATACCTGCGCAGCGCGGGTCAGCCTGCGGCAAATGCCGTCAGGGTGCCCGTGATGATGGTGTTCAGTGTACGCATCAAGGCGTAACCCAGGCTGTGGTCGGCATCGGCCAGTGCGATCAGTTCGTCACCGTCAATCGCCAATGCCGAGCAGGGAGAAGTGGTGACCGCGCTGGCGATTCGCTTTTTTCCCGATTCGACCAACGCGGCCCATCCGAAAACTTCGCCGTTGCCGATAATCTGTCCCGCACTTGCCTGACGATTGCCGACAGCAAGGGAAAAAAGTATCGTTCCTTCGAGTAGTACGTAAAACGTGCATGCCGGGTCGCCAACACCGTAAACCTGTCTGCCTGGTGGCAGGTTTACCGGCTTGGAGATGGCAAGGATGCGCGCCCGTTGCTCGTCGCTGAAGCGCGAAAAAAAACTGGCTTTTGCGAGGAAGGCATCGACACCGTCGTCGACGAGAGCGGGCGCGACCAATTGCATTATTTTTTCCAGTCAACAAGCTTGCGGAATTTTTCGAGCTCGTCTTCTTTCATGAATACCGTATGTTCTTTGCCCGGATAGCGGCGGTTTTTTACGTCGTCCATGTATTCGCCGTAACCCTTCTCAAGTATCGGTACCAGATCGCAGTATATTTTGGAGTGACGTGGCGTGTGCTTTTCATACAGGTGAAACAAATCGGAGCCGATGATGTGTACGCCGTCCGAGGTGTTGCCCGAACCCAGGCTGATGACGGGAACGGACAAGGTTTCAGCCAGATACTGGGAGACTTCCGAGGTGCACACTTCGGTCATAATCGAGAAGCAGCCGGCATCGATAAACGCCTGTGCATCCTCAACGAGTTCCTTGGCGCGCTGCGCGGTCTTGCCCTGGGCGGCATAGCCACCGAGCTGCGGCATGCGCATCGGGCAGATGCCGATATGGCCTTGCACAGGGATGCCCGCTTTGACAATGGCCTCGATATTGCGGGCGTGATGAACATTGCCCTCGCACTTCATCACTTCGGCACCCGCCTTGGCGACATACTGCGCAGCGTTATCCACCGATTGTTGCGGCGACAAGTGAAAGCTCATGTAAGGCATATCAACCATGCGCAGCCCGTACTGTGATCCGCGCTTCACCGCCTGTGCCATGAACATGACTTCTTCAAACGAGACCGATGTAGTGGATTCGTGGCCGAACAGCACCATGCCACCGGTATCACTGACGCACAGAATGTCTATGCCAAGTCGATCCGCGATGATGGCATTTTCGTAGTCATAGACAGCGAGCTGGACGATTGGCTCTTTGTTCTTCTTTTTTTCCATCAACATCGGAATCGTCATCTTCTTGCGCTTTGGCGCGGCTGCTGCGGCTGGGCTGGTTGACATTTGTGTTCCTTCAGAAATCGATTGTAAGATGTGCTGCGTGGAGAGTAGGTAAGCAATTTCTGCGCCACATCAAAACAATGAACCTAAATTCCTCTGTTGCAGCGGCTCAATCTTACTGAAAGCCATGTTGGCTCTGGCTTTCCGTGAAATCAGGGAGCGCACCAAACGGGTGGGCTCATGAAAAACTAGCAAATTCGCTTGAAAGCCGCGCCAGCACTGGCTTTCCCGCGATTCACAGCAACTGCGCCACAGTTGAGACATTTGGTCGAAGAACCGCGCCAGTATTGGATTACAGCTGGATATGCTCATTTTCCCAACAGAGGAATTTAGGATGAATCACATCAGGCGGTTGTCCGTTGACCATCCCACAACGGTCGCATTCATCCGTTTCGAAACGCAACGATCCGCTACGATTCGTTCCCGTTTGGATCTTGTACTGCGCGTCCCTGGCGAAGCAGACCCCATCGACGCCTTCGCATCCACAGTGCCTTGCGGCCGATTCCCAACATGTTCGCCAGTTCGACTTCCGAAAGACTATTTTGGAATTTAATGACGACCTGTTTGATGTAACCCTCGACTGACACCGGGTTCGCGATCGGGTCGAAATGCGCGCTGGTGTTGGTAACCGCAATCAATCCATCAGCGAGGTCTGTGTACACCAGCAATTCGCCGTCCGCCAGAATGGTCGCACGTTCGATCAAGTTCTGTAGTTCGCGAACATTCCCCGGCCAGTCATATGCGCTGATGAAATCGTTAAATTCACGATCAAGGCCGGTGATGTGTTTACCCAGCTTGTTGGCGTAATGGTCGATGAAGTAGCGTGCGAGGAGATCGATATCCCGGCCTCTTTCCCGCAGCGGGGGGACTTTGAGTTCGAGGACATTCAATCGGTAGAAGAGATCGCTGCGGAACTCACCACGGGCGATGGCCTGCTTCAGATCCTTGTTGGTTGCCGCAACGATGCGCACGTCAACGCGGTGCACTTCCTTGGCACCAACCGCGCGGACCTGCCGGTCTTCCAGCACCCTTAGAAATTTGACTTGTAGCGCCAGAGGCAGATCGCCAATCTCGTCGAGGAACAGCGTGCCGTTATTGGCTTCGCGGATCAGGCCTTCGCTGTCAGCGACCGCGCCAGTGAAGGCACCCTTGACATGACCAAATAGCGCCGACTCGACAAGCTCCGCAGGAATCGCACCACAGTTCACAACAACCAACGGCCCTTCCGCTCTGGGGCTGTCATAGTGAAGCGCCTGCGCAACCAGTTCCTTCCCGGTGCCGCTTTCGCCGCTGATCAGAACGGTTGCCTCGGAGGACGCGACCTTGCGAACCATCTCCATTACCCGACAAATTTTGGGATGCTCGCCGATCATCGGCTTGCGATCACGGGATTTTCGCAATGTTCGGCGAAGCACCGCGTTCTCCAGCCGCAGTTTCCGTTCGTCGAGCGCCCTGTTGCAGGCATGCAAGAACTCATCGTTGTTGAACGGCTTTATGATGTACTCGCTCGCACCAAGCCGAAGTGCTGCAATCGCGCTCTCCATTGAGGAAAAACTGGTCATCAGGATGACAGGTACCGACGAGTCGGCTTCCTTCGCACAACGGATTACGTCAAGACCGCTATCGCCACCGAGCCGCAGATCGGTGATGACCAGATCGAAGGCGTTGACACCGAGTGCATCCCGAGCCTCCGATACACTGCTCTTGTAGGTCACTTCATACGAGCCGTCGCTAAGTAAAAATTCAATGCCGGCGCGAACGCCCTCATCGTCATCGACGACCAGAATTTCCGGTTTACGTATTGTGGATCCCGTCATGTCGTCTCAGGTTTCGTCGAGGTATTCAGGTAGCGGGGAAGCGTGACGACAAAAACCGCGCCGCCTTCCGGGTGATTGTCAGCACGAATGAATCCGCTATGTTCATGGGCAATTTCGTGGCTGATGGCCAAACCCAGCCCGGTACCTTCACCGCTCGGTTTGGTGGTGAAGAAAGGCTCGAACACTTTAGTCCGTACGTCTGGCAAAAGCCCAGGGCCGGTGTCCCGTATCGCAATTTCGATCACTTGCGGGAAGATGGTGGTGTTTACCCGGATAGAGCCCGCGCCGTGCATCGCCTGCGCGGCGTTGAGGAAGATGTTGTGAAAAATCTGATGCAGTTGGTCGGCTTGCCCAAATACCCAGGCATGCCCATTGAGTTCATGCACCAGCTCAATCGTCTCGCCAAGGCTATCGTAACCAAACGACATTGCCGCTTCTTCAATGGCGGAATCAATTGGAAACGCAGTCGCGGCAGCATTGCCCACACGGGCGAATCCATTGAGTTTGCGGGTGATCGCGAGTATGCGCCGGACACTGGACGCAATATTTCTCAATCCCTTTTCCAGGGTCGCCGGGGGGGGTTCTTTTTTGGACTGTAGCACTTGAAGAATCGAGTGAACCGCCGCCAAGGGGTTGCTGATCTCATGGCTCACACTTGCGAGCATGAAACCCAATGATGCCAGCCTGGCGGTTTGCGCGTGCGCCGACTTGAGGTGATGTAAATGCGTTTCGTCCATGATGATCAAGCATGCGCCGACGGGCAGGATACGCACCCATACGCGCTCATGGATTTTGAGGATCGGTGAGATACTGCGGCTCACCTCAGCCTCCTGCTGCGTGAGCCAGCAAGGTTCGCCCTTTAACGCCGCGAAGTAATCGGGAAATAGTTTGTCGAATGTCCTTGCGCCGGTAGCGGGCAGTTCACGCCCGGAAGCACGCATGGCAGCGTTTACATACATGACGATGCCCGAATTGTCGACGACGATCAACGGCCAGGGAACGCTGTCTGCGAAAGGCGTCAGCGTGTCGCGCAGGTGGGGTACCGGGCGACTGGTCGGCGATTCCCTATCCCCCTCGCTGGCGAAAAAATCGGTGACCCATCGGTTGCTTTTACGTGGCATTGTTTCGGCGATTTGAACGTTTATTCAGGACGGTTGCTGCAAGGAAGCTGCCATGTTTTCTGCTGATGCTGACGCTTCTTTCCTGTACTAATCTTACAGTGTCGGCGGCGCAATGGGCCCGGGATTGAGGTTAGCAGACGAGTTTGAACATAGCTGGATTCCCGGAAAAGCTTTGCAATACTCGCATGCAATTGCTGCGCCATTTTCTTTGCGCGGACTTATCGCAGGCGCCGTTTCGATTTGCGCTAAGTGTGCACATGGGACAAGCTGTACGTTTCGTCTTGAAACGGCTGTTTATCCGCAGCGTGGGCGCAGGCGGGCATGCGGCACAAAATCACGGCTCGCTTCATCTGTTCATCGTCGGGCGCGTTTCTTGCTGCAAACAGGCGTTGGCAACCGCCAGCAGTTTATGCTACTGTTGCGCGTCAAAAACGTAAACCTGATCCAATAAGTAAACGTGGAGGTGAGATAGAGCCATGAAACAAATTGAACTGATGGAGAAAATTGTTCGGGAGTCAAGAGAAGAGATACAAGCCAAAAAATCGATGACGCATAGTGAAAAGCGCCGATCATTCCTGCGCAATTCTGCCGCGATGGCGGGAAGCGCAGGTGCATTGGGCGTAGCCAGCGTCGGAGCCGCCGCAGCCATGCTCGAAGTGCCTGAATCGAACAAGCAGATGGGAAGACCGCTGCCGCCGGATGAATATGGCATGCCGTCGAAGTACGAAGCGAAGGTGAAACGGCGACGCACCGATATATTGGTCAACCGACAGAATTTCTCCGATTGGAGCATGACCCCGCTACAGTCGACGCCGGGCATCATAACCCCGAACGGACTCTTCTTCGAACGTCACCACAATGGCGTTCCCGATATCAATCCTGATAAACATGTGCTGGCGATCCACGGCATGGTGCGTAAGCCGCTCACGCTGACGATGTCTGATTTGATGCGCTATCCGGCCGTTTCGAAGTTCTATTTCATGGAGTGTTCCGGAAACGGGTTGACCGATTGGCTCAAGCCAGCGTCGAAGACGGTGCAACAGACGCATGGATTATTGTCCTGCGCGCAATGGACGGGGGTGCCGGTTTCATGGTTGCTTGACGAGGCCGGATTGCTGCCCGAGGTGAAATGGCTGCTCGCGGAAGGTGCAGATGGTTCAGCGCTTGTTCGCAGTATTCCCATTGAAAAAATGCTGAGCGATTGCATGCTGGTGTATGCAATGAACGGTGAAATGCTCCGACCTGAAAACGGCTATCCGTTGCGCCTGTTTGTGCCTGGCTGGGAAGGCAACGTCAGCGTCAAGTGGTTGCGACGCATCAAGGCAGGCACCGAACCCTGGAATGTGCGCGGCGAGACCGCGCGTTACACCGATCCGATGCCCGATGGTAAGTGGCGAAAATTCAGCTTCGTCATGGAAGCCAAGTCAGTCATCACCCGGCCATCCGGTGGCATGCAACTACAGAAAGGCTATAACGAGATTCAAGGTTTCGCGTGGTCGGGTAGCGGTAAGATCACCGCAGTCGACATCACACTCGATGGCGGCAAGAGCTGGCGGGAAGCAGTTCTCGAAGAGCCAATTATCGACAAGTGCCTGACCCGTTTCCGATTCAACTGGAAATGGGAAGGTGGCCCGGCGGTCATCGCGAGCCGCGCGGTGGATAGTACCGGTTACGTGCAACCGACTGTCGAGGACATCAAGAAGTCTCGCGCCATTGTGGGGTTTGTGCAGCACCATAACGGCGTATTTCCATGGAAGATCAGCGAATCGGGAGAGGTGACAAATGGAATCGGCTAAGTGTCTTACTAAGTGTCTTACATTAATCCTTCCGCTGTTGCTGCTCGGCTCTTGTACGACAGTGTCCACAGGCATATCCAATACTTCAGATGCGGCATTTGGGCGACCCATCTCCGAATCGGCATTGGCAGCTTGGAATATCGACATCCGTACCCAGGACGGGCTTGGATTGCCCGCTGGAAAAGGCGATGCGGCTCGGGGTAAGGTGGTCTACGAGCAAAAATGCCTCGCTTGTCACGGCCCGGATGCCAAAGGAGGTACGGTATTCGGCACGATGGTCGGTGGAATTGGTTCATTTAAGACCAATGTCAGGGTCTTGACGCCCGGAAGCATGTATCCGTACGCGCCGATCCTGTTCGACTACATCCGCCGCTCAATGCCGATGGACAAGCCACAGTCACTATCCAGCGATGAAGTGTATGCGTTGTCAGCGTACATTCTGAATCTGAATGGCCTGATTGGCCCAGCAGAAGAAATGAACAGCAAGTCTCTCGCGATGGTAAAGATGCCGAATCGCGATGGGTTCATCATCGATAATCGGCCGGATACAAAGGCGGTGCGCTGCATGCGCGATTGCAAGTAGCAGTTCGGTCTTATTGGGAAATAAGACCGCTTCATCGCTGCTCTGTTGGCGCCGATTGAATATTGACCCACCCTGCTGATTGAATATTGACCCAGGGCTGGTTGCTGCGTTTTGAATCGACAGCTGTGGATAAGTGTATCAAATAGCCGGTGTTTCAAGCTCCACTACTAGCAGTGTCAGTAAGACGCGACGAGCTACACCCGTCGCGTCTTTCCTGCACCGACTCAGAATGGTTCGTCAGGCGGCGTCGCCCTCCTTACGCTTCGGCTCCCGCGTCTTGATGCGTGAGCCGATCCAGCAGCGCGGTCGTCATCTTGGCATCACCGAACACGCTCGACCATTCCGAGAAGCTCAGATTTGTCGTGATGATCACGCTGGTGTGCTCGTAGAGTTTTGACAACAAATGGAACAACAACGCGCCGCGCGGCTCGCCGCCGTAAACCAGAACGCCCGACTTGATCGCTTTGGCGGCAATGGCCGTACCTGACAGCAGCCCGCCTCCTCCCAGTGGTGCTATCACAACATCAAGTTCCGGATGTTCTTCGAGCAACTCGATGGCGGCCGTCCCCTGTCCTGCGATGACGTCGTCATTATCGAACGGGTGGATCATTTCAAAGCCGTGCCTCGCCATCAGTTCATCGACAGCGGCTTGGCGTGCGGCGATGTTGGGAGCGCAAAAAACAATTCGCGCACCGTATCCAGCAATGGCGTGTTTCTTTGGCAGTGGCGCGTTTTCGGGCACCACCACCGTCGCCTGGATTCCACGCAGACCCGCCGCCCACGCCAGTGCTGCGCCGTGATTGCCGGAAGAATGTGTCACCACCCCACGCGCGGCCGCCGTGTCGTCGAGCGAAAACACCGCATTGGCCGCACCGCGTGCCTTGAACGCACCGACTTTCTGGAAATTCTCGCATTTGAAAAATACTTCCGCGCCGACTTCCCGGTTAATGAAGTCGCAGCTGATGACAGCCGTGCGGTGAATGTAGGGCTTGATGCGCTGGTGCGCGGCGCGAATGGTGGCGATGGTTGGCGTTGTCATAATTTAGTGGTACTCACTCATCCAGAAGCTCGGCAACGGCAAGCTCAACATCCATCATTTCCATCGCATCGCGCCCTTTCATTTTGGCCGCCGCTTTTTTCTCGACGTGATTGGCGTGAAAGGCGCGCCACGCGTCCTGCAACTTGCTATCTTTCGGAAACTTTCGTGGTCGCCTTTATGCAGCGCTTCCCAGTGTTTTTTCAGCGCCTCATCTGTGTAACTCACCGACTTCGCGTCCACTGGTGTCTTGGTCCATTTCACACTCGCCATATTGGCTCCTTCGCTCTCGTTGCGATCTCGATTAGGGCACCTCTATTAATCCAAATTTCGTCGCAATACGCTGTTGCTCACAAAAAATTTCTCCTTACATATCAAACATATGCTGCGTCAAAATTTTTTGTTCGCGCCTAGTCTTGCTTAGAACTTTGAATTAATAGAGGTGCCCATTAGTTGGTGTAGTTTTCCATCAAGTGGTCCAAATGTTGTTTGGCTTCCCCGACTAGGTACGGTGCCATCAGACACATCACCTGATAGACGCCACGCGTGAGATGTCGCTCAGGGTCGTCCTTGATCCCGGCGCGAAGCTTAAGGTTTTCGTAATTGAGCCAGTAGGTGGCGACCACCAGAATATTTTCGGCCAGCGCCGCAATTGCTGCTTCGGAGGCGTGCATCGCGTCAGCCGCAATCAACGAATCGCACATCCCGCGCACGGCGTCACGTTTGTGCCCGACGATGATATTGAAATGCGACTTCAACTTGGCATCGCGCGCCAGCAAATCGTCTAGATTGCGGTAGAGAAATCGATACTGCCAGATGCGCTCAAACATCATGTGCAGGTAGAGCCACAGGTCTTCCATCGCCGAAGGCACATCGTCAAATCGGCTCGGCGCAATATCGATCTGCTTTTCAAAATCCGCGAACAAATACTGGATGATTTCATCCTTGTTGCGAAAGTGATAGTAAAGATTGCCCGGCGATATATTCAACTCGTCGGCGATGTGGCCAGTGGTCACATTGGCTTCGCCCTGTTCATTGAACAGTTCCAGACTCACCTTCAGAATGCGCTCACGGGTGCGCGCTGAGCGAGAAGGCGGCGGCGCGGCGGCGGCGGATGTGGGAGCCATAACGAAATATTACACCGCGCCTCGTGCCCAATCCCACGTCGGGCGCGCATCCAACGCAGGTTGTGATGATAAAGCGTCCGTACGCAGAAAAACGAGGCAGAAAAATGGGGCACCCAAAGTGCCCCATTCTCGTTCCAATGCCCGCTTGCAATGCCGGTTAAGCGCGCACGCCGCGACGATTGAGTTGATTCAACGCCTTTTGCAACTCGGCCATGCGTGATTGCAGTTCACGAACGTTGTGCGCCGATGGCACGCCAAAGGTATTCAGCGTCCTGGCGACGCGGGTTTCAAACACATGCTCAAGCCGCGTGATGCCTTCCTTGGCGTTCTCCACCGTGGCGTCGATCGTCTTGCTCATATTTTTCGCGAACGCTTTGCGGCTTTTGTTGGCGAACAACTGCACTTCTTTCGACGTTTCCGCCGCGCGGGTTTGTGCCGCCGCGGCGGCTCTGGATTGCATCTTTCTGTCCTCGTTGACAAACATGCCCGCTTTGGCCGACAACGATTCGGCAGCTTCAGCGGTCATGTTGCGCAACGCCTCCGCTTGTTTGGCGATGGTGGTGTAGACCTTCATCGCCCCGCCCCGTGCGCGCTCAATCGCGCTAACACCGGCAGCGACGCCGACCAACGCCACACTGCGTGCGCTGACGGGGGTCGGCGTGATGTTGCGTTTGCCCGACGCGGCTTTCGCGCGGACGGTGCGCTTGATGACTTTCTTTGCCATTTGAAACTCCTTGGAAATACGCACTGCGCGATCAACCGCTAGACCAAGCGAGTGCGCGAGAAAATGAAACCAGCGTGCAGTCTAAGGTCGGTGATTAGAGGTTTCACACTAAAGCCAGGCGCTTTTCTCATTGGAGAAGTCCTTCAAACTCGTGTGTTGATGCGGCGTTTGGCGACAAAATGCCTGAAACGCCTCGCCCTCCCTTGACTTTAATAGTTTTACCACCAATGGCGCAATGGCACGGCGTGGCTCACGCCACATCCAAAACCACATGCCGCCCGACGTCGGGGTGCGGTGCAAACTTTGTCGACGCGCTGGGGCAACGTTTCAGTCCAACCATCATCGACACCAACAACAACGATTTCTGAGGAGCTTTACCATGACTTATTTCGTCACGGGTGCGACGGGTTTTGTCGGCAAGTTTTTGCTGGCCAATCTGCTGCGGCGCGATAACGGGAAGGCCGGCTCCATCTACGTGTTGGTGCGCAAGCAGTCGGTAAAAAACTCGACGAGACCATCGCATGGTGGGGACTCGACGCGAAAACGCAAAGGCGCATCGTGCCAATTGTGGGTGATCTGGCGAAGCCAAAATTAGGGCTGTCCGCCGCTGACCTCGCGACCCGAAAAAGGCCAAGGAAACGCTCGCTAAAATCAAGGCGGCGAGCGGTACAGCGAAATTTTATTCGTGCGATCTGTCCGAGCTTTCGAGCTGCGACACGCTAGTCGCGCAAGTACTTCGCGATTTCGGCACCTGCCACTACCTGGTCAACAACGCCGGTCGCTCGATTCGGCGCGGCATTGCCAACGGCTTTGATCGCTTTCACGATTTCGAACGCACCATGTCGCTGAACTACTTTGGCTCACTTAGGCTCATCATGGGATTTTTGCCGGCCATGATGAAACAAAATCATGGCGTTCGCGCAGATTACGCAGGGGATTCACTGGTAGTTACGTCGCGCCCACCATCGAGCGTAAACCACACGCGGTGCGCGTGGCGCACCCTACGGCGCGTTGATTGTTGTTATCGTCGGCACCGGCACAAACGGCTTAACACCTAGTGCGGCATAAATCTCCGATGGAAAGTGAATCGCACCCGACTTCATCACCAGGCTCACACGACGAATATCGCTGATGTTTTTTGACGGGTCGCCCTCCACCAGAATCAGATCGGCGTCCTTGCCCACGGTGATTGAGCCGGTGCGCTCCAGCACTTGCGAATACTTGGCACCATTCCAAGTCGCAATTTTCAGCGCGTCAAGTGGCGATATGCCAGCCATCACATACAGCTCCAGTTCGCGGTGCAAGGCAAAACCGGCGACGTCATCGGTGCCGGCCAGCAACGGCACGCCAGATTGGTGCATCAACTTCACCATGCCTAGCAGCTTGTCGTAGGACTTGCGAAATGGCGCTTCGTTTTTGTCCGTCACGTCCATTGAGTTGGTCAGCCACGCGCGGCGAATGATGGGCGGGACGTGGTCGGCCACATACTTAAAGGTCGGATTCGGCGCGCCCTGACGTTGCAGGAAAAAATACTCGAAGGTCGCCATGGTGGCGTCCACCGCAGTTTTGCGATCGAGCAGCAATTGAATGAAGTCTTTCATCGGTTTGCCGTCAAGATCAATTTGGTTGGCGTTATCGCCGACCAAATAAAAACGCAGCAAGGTGCGCGTGTCGTCTTCGTCTTTGACTAGAAAATTGAGCATCACCTGATTGATGTGCTGAATTTCGTCAAACCCGGCGCGCACTGCTTGTTCGGCACGCATGAATGCCGGGATGTGTCCGCTGACGCGCATGCCGCGCTCTTTGGCGTACGCGGCCACTGGCGCGATCCATTCCGGGCGCATCGAGTTGTAAAGTTTCACTTGTCGATAGCCGTGCTGGCTGTACCAGTCGATCGCGCGCTTGGCCTCATCGACATTCTTGACCGTAAAGCCGCCGCTGGCACGATGCTGGCTGTCCCCTTCGATAAAACCAGTCGGCACGATGTGCGGGCCAATGGACTCGCCGGCGTTAATGCGCGTGATGAGTCGATTGAGGGAGTCGTTGATATTGCCCATGTCACGTAGCGTCGTGATGCCCCCCGCGACCTGCAACACGGAATCCCATGGGCTGGTGTGGCCGTGCATGTCAAATAGCCCCGGCAGCAACGTGCGGCCGGTGCCGTCAATCACCGTCGCCGCGACGCGCAGGACGGAATTGGCCGGATAGATCGCGGCGATCTTGCCGCGATTGACAAACACGTCTGACGGTCCGCGCATTTGGGCGGCCTCGGCGTCGAACCAGCGGATGTTGCGAAATACCGTGACGCCAGTAGGTCGCTTTACGTACTTGTTGGCGAGCCGCTTTAAGGCCATCGCATCCGCGTCAATCTGGATTTTCAGCAGCTGGTCGGCATTGGATTCCCAACCTTTTTCGATGGCCGAAAAACCTGGCGCAACAACGCCGAAGAAGCGCGTGGTCGCCGGCGTTGCCGACTTCCACATCCATATGTAACTCGGCTCAAAGCTCACACCCGTCACCGCGTACAGCGTGACGGTGCGCTTTTGTTTGCCGCTGGTCACATTGGCGTCAAGCATGCGCGCAATGGCCAACTGGCCACCCGGCAACGCGTCGAGCTTGTTACCCGGTGCGCGTAGCAGCGCACGCACCGTAATCGCAGAAGCTTCGATACTGCTCTCGACTGGCACATAGATGGCCGATGCTTTGCCGGACACTTCGCCGGCATCCGCCTTTGATTTCCAGACCGCCTTGCCGTCCTTCCGGGTGAAGGTCTCTGCAATCGGCGCGCCAAACGTCGACTTGCCGGTGGCGCTAAATGATGCAAATTGCCCGTTAGCGTCGAGTGTGATGTCTTCAAAAATATCCGGTCCACGCCCGTTGTCGCGATAAGAGAATTCCGTTTTGATCCTGCCGCCTGGCAACACGGTCACGACCTGCTGGCCGGATGGCTTGTCCTGGAAGGTGATGGTATGTGTGAATGTCTGTGGAGCGCCCTTGGCCGTCGCCGGGCTGAGGTTGACAACGCCGACTAGTAAGCCAGCGCATGCTGCGATAAATCGACTCATCGTTGCACCTAAGTGATTAATATCAAACAACCGTTACGCTTCAATACCCATGCAACGACCTACTCGCAACCCGGCAACGCTGCTGGACTGACATCGCCATAGCGGACATGCATCAACGGCACAGGCGCTCTCACACCTCTTGCGCCAATCACCGCTAGCGCCGGTATCGAAAATACATAGAGACGGTCGTATTGCGATTCACACATCGCTTCAACGTCGATGCCGGTCAGTTCGCGCACAATGATTGGCACCGTATTGCTGTGACCCACAATCAGAATCGCACCTTTTTGCGCTCGTCGTGCCACATCGACCGCCGTACGGACGTCGGCGATGTGCGCTTCCATCTCGCCCCGCTTGATGGTCAATATCACTGGCTTGACGGCTGCGCTTCGTGCCAATGGCGCGGCGGTCGCTTGCGTGCGTTGAGCCTGTGACGTAATGACAGCGCCAACGCCGACATGCGCAAGTGCGACGCTCAACGCTTGGGCACGCCGCAGGCCCGCGGCACTCAAACCTGGATCAGAACCACCGTCATCGGCTTTTTCCGCATGGCGCACGACAATGACCGTCGTGGCCGACGCTGGCTCGAGCTGCGCTGCGGCACTGCCAACAAGCAGACCGCATAACGCCACCCCTACCGAAATAGATCGGAAATCGCCATGGCGCGACCATGTTGCTCTGTCAATCGCAATCTGCACTTGCTCTCCACCCCCGCCGTAAGTGACGACAACCCAAATGAGCACAACTCGATCGCGCCATTTTGCCCCAGTCGGCACCGAAGCTGCGCTCGCATCATTCGGCGACGTCAATCCGCAGTTGGTCGGATTTTGTATGCTGAACATGGCTGCTGACATTTAGCATTGCCGGACTTGCCGACACGGGCACACTGAACACTTCAAAATCTGGTTCAATCGTGCGATATTGGCGGAATTCTGCACTGAAAGACTTTGCACATGCACAATAATTACGCTCGCTTCATCGGTGCGGCGATCGCGCTCATCTGTTTTAACGTCGCCGCCCAACCATCTGCCACTTCCACTGCCACCGAGGCCAAGGCCGAAGCGAAAATCGCGCCGAAGGTCGAAACCATCGAGGTCAAATCCTCGCAGGAGGTCGACGCACGTCGTGACGACACGGCGACCAAGATCGTGGTGACTTCAGCCGAGATCAACAAGTTTGGCGACACGCAGTTGGCCGATGTGTTGAAGCGCCTGCCCGGCATTACCGTGCAGGGCACCACCATTCGCATGCGCGGACTGGGCGCGGGCTGGACGCAGATTCTCATCGATGGCGAACGCGCGCCGCCCGGCTTCACCATCGACCAGCTGTCGCCCACCATGATTGAACGCATCGAGATCATCCGCGCGGCAACCGCGGAATTCAGCACCCAATCGATTGCCGGCACCATCAACATCGTGCTCAAGAAAAAAGTGTCGCTGGCGCAGCGCGAAATTCGCGCTGTCTACGCGCAGGGCAGTTTTTTCAAATCGCCAAGCGCGAATTTCGTCATCTCCGACAAGGACGGGAATTTTTCGTACTCGCTCAGCGGCCGTGTTTATCAGAACCGCAATAACTTCCCTTACAGCTCTTCCGAAGTCGGATTTGACGCTGCGGGCAACCTGATTCTGCAGCGCACTGCGTCTGGTATTTCCGACGGCACTTTCCGGGGCTTCGGCATCGGCCCGCGTTTGGTGTGGACGTCCAAGAATGGTGACACACTGACCTCACAAAGTTTTGTCAACGTCAATCACGGCGACGGCAGCAATACGTTTCGCTACCTCGCTTTGCAAGGTGCACAGCCGCCTACCGCGTCGTTCGATAGCCGCTTTGCCTACAAAAACTATTTTGCGCGCACCGACCTCAATTGGATAGGCAAACTCGCGGCAGGCGCCAAGCTTGACCTCAAGGTTGGCGGCTCACTCTACAAGAACATGCATGACGATACCAGTCGTGGCTACAACGCGGGCAACCAGCAGAATCTCGATCGCGCGCGGCGCTTCTCCGAAGACGACAAGGGATTCACCTTCACCGGCAAATACGCCACGCCGATGGTTGAAGGCCATTCACTGATGGCCGGTTGGGACACCGGCGTCAACCAGCGCGATGAACACACCACGCAATGGGATCGGCCAATGCCGGGGGTGTTGCCGGTGATACCGGCCTTCAACAGCGATGAGCGCGCTAACGCAAAAGTCTTGAAGCTCGCCGCCTTTGCACAGGACGAGTGGAACGTCACCAAGCTCTGGTCGGTTTATCTGGGGCTACGCTGGGAGAGTCTCACCACCACCAGTGAAGGCAGTACGTATCGCGCGGTAAAAAATCGCTCCAGCGTATGGAGCCCGATTGCACAGACTCTGTACAAACTCCCGGATCGCCCGGGCGAGCAAATTCGGCTGGCGCTCACGCGCACCTACAAAGCACCAGTCACCGCGCAACTCGTGCCACATCGAGGGACCTCGGTCGAGAACAAGCCAACCTCACCGGACTCAACGGGCAATCCTGACCTGCGTCCGGAGCTGGCGACCGGCATCGATGTCGCCGCGGAAAAATTTTGGGATCAAGGCGCATCGATGAGTGTTTCTGGTTCCCTGCGTCGTATTGCGGATTACAGCCGGCGCGGTTTGCTGTTCATCAACGGTCGCTGGGTGGCGCTGCCGATCAACGACGGGCGCGCCGAAACCCGCAGTCTGGAGTTCGACGCCAAGCTGCCGATCCAAAAGTTCTACCCCACGGCACCCGGCATCGACTTTCGATTCAATATGAACCGCAACTGGTCTGACGTCGATAGCGTGCCGGGCCCCAACAACCGGCTCGATGCACAAACACCGTTCAGCGCTACCTTGGGGCTCGACTACCGCATGAAAAATGGGGTGGTGACGGCCGGCGGCAGCTACAGCTTCCGTAGCGGGGGACGCGTGCGCACATCGATCAATCAAGAGAGCTATCAGACCACCAAGCGCGATCTGGATATTTATGCGCTGTGGAAAATCACACCCAAGACACAGGTGCGACTCACGCTCTCAAACATCCTCAAGCCGTCCGCCGTAAACGAGTCCACCTACTTCGACGCCTTCGGCAGCACCCGCACCAGTCGAACCAATCCTTCGAAACCGAACATTCGCATCGGATTGGAAGTAAAGCTGTAGAGATGACACGCGAGCTAGCAGTTTGTTGAAATTCGTAATGCTAAATCCGGGTTCCCTTATCGCGAGTCACTTCCCCCTTTGTAAAAGGGGGATTGAGGGGGAAGTGAGACACCAAAATCACCTGTCGAACGAATATCGTGAATTTCAACAAACTGCTAGTCTTACGGGCACCTCTAAGCGTCGGCTACCGGCACTTTGCCAAGTACGACTTCAGGTGTCGCAAACAACGACGGCATGCCGCCGGTGTGCATGAACAATACGTTGTCTATTCTCTTGAACGCGCCCTGCCGCACCATGCCGATCAACCCGGCCATGATCTTGCCGGTGTAGGTCAGATCGAGCGGAATACCTTCGAGGCGCGCCAGCATTTGTATCGCCTCGACGGTGCGCTGATTCGGCAGCGAATACTTGGGGCGCCAGTAACGACCATCGGTTTTCACCAATTCGCGCGGCACTTCACCGCGAATGCCAAGCAGCGTTGCCGTCGCCACCGCTTCGCGGTACACCAGCGGCTCCTGATTTTCCGGATCGCGACTGACACCGATGCCGGTGATGGGGATATGTGCGTTCATGCCGAACATGCCCGCCACCATGCCCGCATGCGTGCCGGCGCTGCCGGAGCCAACGATGATGTGATCGATGGTGAGCGCCTGCTCGAATAGCTGCGCGAGCATCTCCTGGACACATGCCACATAGCCCAGCGCACCAATCGCATTCGACCCGCCGCCCGGCACCACATAACCGCGACGCCCCTGCGACGAAAGTTCATCCGCACCTTTTTGCATCGCGGCAAGCATATCGCTGCCAGCAGGAACCACAGTGATGGCTTCAACGCCCATCAATCGAAACATGAAGTGATTGCCGTTGGCGTCGTCGTCGTAACTATTGGCGATGCGCTCCTCAATCACAAAGCGACACTTGAGTCCTTCCTTGGCCGCAGCCGCGAGCGTAATGCGACAGTGATTGGACTGTGGTGCGCCACAAGTAATGAGCGTGTCCGCACCCTGCGCCAACGCGTCGGCCACCAGAAATTCCAGCTTGCGGGTTTTGTTACCGCCGGGAAACAGGCCGAGCATATCGTCGCGCTTGATGTAGATGTTCGAGCCACCGAGTGCTTGGGTCAGATTCGGCAAAAACTCAATCGGCGTGGCAAAGGGTGTGTAGCGACGACGGGGAAAACGAGAAAGATCCATGGTTTTATTCTTTGCGAGGGAATCGAAAAAGCATGAAGTAGGGTGCGCCACGCGCACCACCACCGATTGTCGATGTGCGTCACGCGGTGCAAGTTGCCATTTTATGCGCTCGGCGCGTCGTGCCGATTTCTTGACACGTTACACAAATTCCAAACTCGCCATTTGACGCGCACTTCCAAGCATTTTTGGCTGAAAGTGCGCGCCAAATGGCGAGTTTCAGAAATCATGAACTACACGACAACATCGAGCACCCCGCCTTTTGTCGCGCCCAATCCGGGCGCTTTTCGGCAAACCGGTCGCGGCCCGGCTGAATATCGTAGGGCCGTCGCATGACGTCGAGCAACTCGATCACCATGCGGTTGTCACCCTCAGTCGCCAAATCAATCGCTTGCTGCGCGAGATAATTGCGCAGCACAAAGCGCGGGTTAAAACGCTGCATCGAGGCAGCGCGAACTGCCGGTGCCAGCCCGTCCTCTGCAACGCGCGCGATGTAGCGCGTCATCCACGCATCGAACGCCGACTGATGCGCAAGTCGCAAGTCGTCTCGATAGAACGCATCGGCCATCACCATCCGATTCGCGTCAGCATCCGATCCTGCATCGGCCAGGCGCGTGAAGAAAATGGTCATATCCACTTCGGCTTGGCTGAGCAACGCAAAAATGTCGTTCACCAGCGGCGCATCCGTCTCGCGCCATTCTGACCAGCCAAACTTGCCGACCAAATTGGTACGCGTGGCAACATCGAACGTCGCATCAAATTTCGTCAACCCGTTTTGCAACAACGCAGTGAGGTCGCGACTTTCGGCACTGTCATCCACAGTCGCCCTCAACAACGCACCAGCGAGACGCTCCAAATTCCAGCGCGCAATCTCCGGTTGTCGGCCATAACAATAGCGGCGCCCTTCCGCGTCGGTGGTGTTCGGTGTCCAGCCAGGATCAAAGTTGTCCACCCAGCCATACGGACCGTAGTCGATGGTCAAGCCGAGGATTGACATGTTGTCGGTGTTCATCACGCCGTGAACGAAACCGACCCGCATCCAGTGCGCCACCATGACGGCGGTGCGCTCGGCGATCACCGCAAACCATGCGCCGATGCGCTCCACTGCATCGGTCGGCAAAATCAGGCCAGCGAAATCGCGTGCAATGGTGAAGTCGATGAGTTGCTTCAACAACGCCACGTCGTTGCGCACGGCGTGAATTTCAAAATGTCCGAAGCGCGTAAATGACGGCGCCACGCGACACACAATCGCCCCTGGCTCGTGTGCCGGATGGCCGTCATAGAACATGTCGCGCTCAACCATGTCGCCCGTGGCGACCAAACTCAATGCGCGTGTGGTTGGTATACCGAGGTGGTGCATCGCTTCGCTGCACAAAAATTCACGGATGGACGAGCGCAATACGGCGCGACCATCGGCGCGGCGCGAGTACGGCGTCGGCCCGGCACCTTTGAGTTGCAGCTCGTGACGCTTTCCTGCGGCGTTGATGACTTCACCCAGATAAATGGCGCGGCCATCGCCGAGTTGGCCGGCCCAATTGCCAAATTGATGCCCACCATAGACAGTCGCGTAGGGTTGGCTACCGGGCAAGACGCCGTTGCCGGCCAGCGCATCAACCATCACGCGCGATTGCATCGTCGCGTCATCGAGGCCCAGTTCCGTGGCCATTTCGCGTGAGGTCGCGATTAAGCGCGGTGCCGCAACCGGCGTGGTCGCGACGCGAGACCACACCGCATTTCTCACCTGACGTGTGACGTTTGTCGCGTCAGGGTCGCCGGGCAGCTCGCGCAAAAATCGATTGTCAAAGTTCAGCACCAGGCACCACAGGTTGAACGCTCAGTCTGGAATTATGCGGCCGCGACGTTTGAGTGCGTTACGGCAATCGAAAACGGCCGCAACACCTCGGGTGTTTTCTGCTCAATGACCATTTCTGCGACCGCCTCGCCGATGGCGGCCGAATGTTTGAAGCCGTGGCCAGAGCACGCGGAAACAACAATGGTATCGGGCTGCTCCGGCAGTCTGTCAATCACAAAATTCGCGTCCCGCGTGCTGGTGTATAGACACGTCACCGCGCGCACACTCGTCGCCCCGATACCGCGTAGCCGCTGCGCAACGTGATCCGCGTGCATCGCGGCACTCTCCTGCGCCGACACCAGCCGGTTCACCGCGTCGGGCAATGTCTCGTTGATATTCTGTTCGGTCGCCACTTTGACGACACGCTCATCTCCAGCTTGCGGAAAACCATAGAACACGTCGTCTGGGTCGTCGCCCCAAAGCCAAATGTAGATCGGGCAATCGCGCGATTGATAGGATTGAGCGCCCTCTACCGGGAACCAGTGCAGCAATTGGCGGCGCACCTTTAACGTCCCCGCCAGCGATGGCACGAGTTGCGGCAGCCATGCGCCCGCACAAACGACGGTTACACCTGCAAGATATTGCGACTTGTCTGTGGCCACTCGCGATGTCGCGCCGTCTGCGCTCACCTGCGCCACGGTCTCGTTGAGCCGAATATCCGCGCCAAACTTTGCGGCCAGCGCGAGTTGCGCAGCGACGCAACCCTCCGGCGATAAAAAACCCGCGCCCGGCTCGTAGTAACCAATTTCGTCGCCTTGCAACTCAAACTGCGGAAAGCGCGCCGCAATTGCGGCCGCATCTAGTGTTTCATGAGGGATGGCGAACGCCTGCGCGGCCGCGATGGTGCTGCCCAGAAAATCAGTCTGCCCGTGCAGTTGGCTCGATTGACCGGCGCGTGCAATGATAAGTCCACCGCAGGCGCTCAACAGTTGTCTACCCGTCTGGCGTTCAAGGTCGCGCCATATTTCGTGCGAACGCAATGCCAGCGGCACAAACTGCTGCCCTTCGCCGATGGCCTGCCGCGTGATGCGCGTCTCACCGTGGGTTGAACCAAACGTATGCGGCGGTTCGAATCGATCAATGCCCACCACCTTCACGCCACGCCGGGCGAGTTGATAGACGGTCGCGCTGCCCATGGCACCAAGGCCAAT
>JBCKPN010000004.1:0-46011 GCA_038901695.1 Usitatibacteraceae bacterium | reverse complement strand
GCGATTCAGGCTCGTCAGAAATTCCTCCACGGTGGGATGCTGGAGAGAGAGACCCAGGTCTTTTTTCATCCTGTCGTTGCGGAGACGTCGTGATTCGCGCATGAACGAAAGCGATGCCCGCGACATTTGCATTTCGGCCTCGTGGCGCGATATGCGCGGTGGTCTGGCCATCCCGAAATGGTCGGCGACCAAATCGAAGTAGTCCCCCATTTTTAGCGGGCGGTCATCGACAATGTTGAATACCGTGGCGCATCCCTGTGTATTTTCCCCAACCAAGCTGCGCGACATCGCTGCAAGGGCGGCACCCGCCAAATCATCGGCGTGGATGTGGTTACTCCACGCGTCTTCCGCCGCAATGATGGCAGGCGTTCCCGCGCGCAGCCGCGCGAGCGGAAGTCGATTCTCCGCGTAGATCCCCGGTGATCGCAGGATCACAAGCGCGACCCGCGCCGCGCTAGCCCAACCAGTGAGCGCGGCCTCGGCGTCATGGCGTCGCGTCGCACGCTCACTTTGTGGATTCACTGGCGTTGACTCGTCAACCCACCATCCCTGGCAGTCGCCGTACACGCCTGTCGTGCTGATATAGATGCATTGGCGTCGCGTCGCAGCACCGCCGAGCGCCGCAATGAGATTGGCCGTGCGTGTGTCGATCAGCCCACGATCCGGTGGTGGTGCGAAATGAAATACGGTCGACGCCATACTCGCCAGGGGCAACAGCGATGTGACGTGATCTAGGTCGCCAAATAGTGGCTCGGCACCACAACTTCTCGCGTGGCTCTCGCCATCTTTGTTGCGCACCAGAGCGATAACACGATGGGTCGGCGACAGCGCGCGAGCCACGCGCGCGCCGATATCGCCAAAGCCCACAATCAAGACCGTGTCTCGCGACGTGGCACGTACAGTTGAGTTCGACATAGCGGGCAAGTATAGTGGAGGTCATTTTTTGGCTCGGCACCGCAAACCCTCTCGAATCATGGCAACTGAATTCACAGTCACTCTCAAACCTTCCGGCAACACGTTCCAAGTCAATTCCGATGAAACCATCCTCGACGCCGCGCTGCGTCAAGGCATTGGCTTGCCGTATGGTTGCCGCAACGGTGCTTGCGGCACGTGCAAGGGCACACTCGTCTCAGGCGATTTTGACTACGGTAGCTACCAAGAGCGCACATTGCGCGCCGAAGAAAAAGCGGCGGGACGCGCACTGTTCTGTGTCGGCAAAGCCCGCTCCGACATCACGCTTGAAGTTCGGGAAATCGGAGGCAGCGGCGACATCCAAATTCGCACCCTGCCTTGCCGCGTCGAAAAAGTGGAGAAGCCAGCGCCTGATGTTGCCGTGGTCTATCTGAAACTGCCGGCGCAGGAACGGTTGCAGTATCTGGCCGGGCAATACATCGACATCTTGCTCAAGGACGGCAAGCGCCGCAGTTTCTCGATGGCCAATGCGCCGCATCGTGATCAGTTTGTGGAATTGCATATGCGCCACGTGCCCGATGGCCAGTTCACGGGCTTCGTGTTCAACGAAATGCGCGACCGCGCGATTCTTCGCTTCGAAGGTCCGCTCGGGTCATTCTTTTTGCGCGAAGATTCCGACAAACCAATCCTGCTGGTCGCGGGCGGCACTGGATTTGCGCCGATCAAAGCCGTGCTTGAGCACGCGTTTTTTACGCACGTGGATCGCGAGATGGTGCTGTATTGGGGTTGCCGCACGTTGACGGATTTGTACATGGCAACACTCCCCGCACAGTGGGCCAGGGAGCATCCTAACTTCACCTTCATTCCGGTATTGTCTGACGCCAAAGCGGAGGATAATTGGCGCGGCAGGACGGGATTTGTCCATCAGGCTGTGCTTGATGATTTTGAAAATCTCGCCGGCTATCAGGTCTATGCGTGCGGCGCGCCACCGATGATCGACGCTAGCAAAACCACTTTTATGCAACGGGGTCTACCCGATAACGAATTCTTCGCAGACTCGTTCACCTATTCGACCTAACAACTCAAACACAGGAACTGACCATGATTAAGGCGGGCGACAAACTCCCAAACGGCGCGTTGAGCGAATTCATCGCCGTCGAAACCGAAGGCTGCAGCATCGGTGCCAACACATTTCAAGTGGATGATTTGGTGAAAGGCAAAAAGATTGTGATGTTCGGGTTGCCCGGCGCATTCACGCCCACCTGCTCGGCCAAACACGTGCCCGGCTATCTGACGCTCTACGACGACTTCAAATCCAAGGGTGTCGACGAAATCTGGTGCGTGTCGGTCAACGATGCGTTTGTCATGGGCGCGTGGGCCAAAGATCAGCACGCCGAAGGCAAGATTCGCATGCTCGGCGACGGCTCGGCGATCTGGACCAAAGCGCTTGGCCTCGAATCCGACATGACGGCGAAGAATTTCGGCGTGCGCATGAAGCGCTGCGCGATGATTGTTGACAACGGCGTGGTCAAACAAGTGAATCTCGAAGAGCCGGGCAAATTTGAAGTCTCCAACGCCGAGACCATGCTGGCTGCGCTCTAAACCGAGTGATGTCCACGCCAAGCGTATTCATCGACGGTGAGCACGGCACCACGGGGCTGCTCATCCGTGAGTTGTTGCTCGCGCGCGGCGGCATTGAATTGGTCAGCATCTCGCCAGACAAGCGCAAGGATGCGGCCGAGCGCAAACGCTTGCTGAATGCCGTTGATGTGGCAGTGCTTTGCCTCCCGGATGACGCGGCGCGCGAAGCAGTGGCGATGATTGACAACGCCAACACGCGCGTACTCGATGCCTCGACCGCGCATCGCGTGTTGCCCGATTGGACGTTCGGTTTTCCGGAGCTCGACAGGGGGCAAGCGCAACGCATTCGCGATGCGATGCGCGTGGCGAACCCCGGCTGCTGGTCGACGTGTTTCATCGCGCTGGTGCGCCCACTGGTTGACGCCGGACTGATTCCAAAAGATTTTCCGGTCTCCACTTGGGGCGTTTCAGGTTATTCCGGCGGCGGGCGGCAGATGATTGAAACCTTTGAGGCGGACACCAACAAGACCAACTTTATCGCCTACGGCTTGACGCTCGCGCACAAGCATTTGCCCGAAATGCAAAACTACACCGGCCTCACGCACGCACCGTTGTTCACTCCGTCGGTTGGCAATTTTCGGCAAGGCATGTTGGTCGAGGTGCCGTTTCACTTGTGGGCGCTGCCGACCAGAACTTCCGGCGCGGCGATGCGCGAGGTGCTGGCGGCGCACTATGCCGGTTGTCAGCACATCGATGTGAAACCGTTCACAACGCAGCCCGCCGCGGAGTTCAATCCGGAATCGTACAACGACACCAACTGGCTGGAATTGTCGGTATTCGACAATGCAGACAATCAGCACGCCGTACTCATGGCTCGGCACGACAATCTTGGCAAGGGTGCGGGACGCGCTGCGCTGCAAAACATCGAGTTGATGCTCGGGCTGTCGTAGTCCTAAACTTGCAGCGTTGTGATCACCGGCGTGTGATCCGAGGGTCGCTCCAACTTGCGCGGCTCACGGTCAATCACTGAGGCGACCGCGCGCGCGACCAATCCCTTGGTCAACAAGATGTGATCGATGCGCAAGCCCAGATTACGCTTGAATCCGTTCATGCGGTAATCCCACCAGGTAAAACTTTTTTCGGCTTGTGCAAACAGTCGAAAACTGTCGACCATGCCGAGTGCGATCAGCGCCTGAAAATGTTCGCGCTCGGCGGGCGAACACAGCACCTGCCCTTCCCACGCTTTCGGATCATGCACATCGCGATCTTCCGGTGCGATGTTGTAGTCGCCGAGCAGCGCCACGTCTCCATACGCTTTGATGGTTTCGTTGACGTAGCCACGCAGCGCCGTGAGCCACGCCAGCTTGTACTGGTACTTGTCGGAATCCACACTCTGGCCGTTGACGATGTAGACGTTGACCACGCGTATGCCGTTGACGGTCGCGGCGATGACGCGCCGCTGTTCGTCGGCGTAACCCGGCATGTCTTTGACTACATCTTCGGGTCGCGCACGGGAAAGAATAGCCACGCCGTTATAGGTTTTTTGTCCATTGAATACGGCGTGGTAGCCAGCGTCTTCAATCGCCTCGAGTGGAAATTTTGCGTCTTCGAGTTTTAGTTCTTGCAGGCACAGCACGTCAACCGGTGAGGTTTTCAGCCACGCCAGCACGTGCGGCAGCCGCACGTTTAATGAATTTACATTCCAGGTCGCGATTTTCATTGGTGCACGCTCACGCGACGAGTTTCATTCCGTTGTGGCGCAAAAGATGTTCGATTTCAGGTTTGCGGCCGCGAAACGCAATGAATGACTCCATCGCTGGACGACTGCCGCCACGCGCCAACACTTCGCGTCGAAAGCGCGCGCCCGTTTCCGGGTTCAACAGCCCCGTCTCTTCGAACGCGGCGTAGGCGTCAGCGGACAGCACTTCGGCCCATTTGTAACTGTAGTAACCGGCCGCATACCCGCCGCCGAAAACATGACCAAACGCGTGCGGCATGCGGTTGAAGTGCGGATACTTAACCACCGCAATCTGTTGTCGGATGCGATCGGCCAGCGCCAGAATGGAGTCGTGCGCGACGTCGAAGTCTGTGTGCGCGTGCATATCGAGCAATGAAAATTCGATCTGTCGCACGAATTGCATGCCTGCCTGAAAGTTTTTGGCGGCGAGCATTTTGTCGAACAGTGCGCGCGGGAGAGGCTCACCGGTATCGACGTGCGCAGTCATGTGCTGCAAGACTTCCCACTCCCAGCAAAAGTTCTCCATGAATTGCGAGGGCAGTTCGACGGCGTCCCACTCCACGCCATTGATGCCAGACACACCGAGCTCGTCAACCTCGGTCAGCAACTGATGCAAGCCGTGTCCAAATTCGTGGAACAGCGTGATGACATCGTCGTGCGTGAATAGTGCTGGTTTGTATCCCACCGGGGCGGGAAAGTTGCACGTCATAAACGCCACCGGATGTTGTAACTTCCCGTGTGCCCTTCGGCGGTTGATTGCGTCGTCCATCCACGCCCCGCCGCGCTTGTTTTGGCGTGCGTAGAGATCTAAATAGAACTGCCCGACCAGTTTCTTGTCCTGATCGAAAACGTCAAAAAACCGTGCATTCGCATGCCAGGTCTCAGCGGTGGACGCTTGCATGTGAATGCCGTAAATCGATTCGACGACACGAAACAGTCCGGCAATGACACGCGCTTCCGGAAAATATTGCTTCACCTCGTTATCCGAAAACGCATAGCGCCGTTGGCGCAACTTTTCCGACACAAAGCTCACGTCCCAGGCATTCACCTCGGCCATATTGAGATGCTCGCTCGCAAACGCTTGCAGCTCGACCCAATCGCGTTCGGCAAAGGGACGGGATTGGGCCGCAATCTCGTGCAAAAAGGCGATGACATCAGCGGGCGTGTCGGCCATTTTTGCCACGAGCGAGACTTCGGCAAAGTTTTTGAATCCGAGTAACACCGCCGATTCATGGCGCAGCTCGAGAATGCGTTTGATGATGGCGCTGTTATCCCACTCTGGCTTGGCACCGAGTTCGGAGGCGCGCGTCACGTAGGCGCGATATAGCGTCTCGCGCAACGGATGAAACGCTGCGTATTGCATCACCGGCATATAGGACGGTGCTTGCAAGGTAAATTTCCAACCTGCCTGACCGTCTGCTTGCGCCAGTTCGCGCGCCACCTGTAGCACGTCGTCCGGTATTCCGGCGAGCGCTGACGCATCGACGACGATGTAACCGAAGGCGTTGGTCGCGTCGAGCACATTGTCATTGAATCTCGACATCAGTGTCGACAGCTCCTCCTGTATCACCTGAAAGCGCTGTTTTTTTTCTGCCGACAATTCGGCACCGCCCAAGCGAAAATCACGAATCTCGTTATCCAGAGAGCGTTGCTGTGCGGGCGTAAGTTCGTTTATTGGTGCGGTGTTCGAGGCAGAAACGCCTGAAGTCGCGCGTATTTGCTTGTATTTTGCAAACAGCGATTCATTCTGCGATAGCTGCGTCCAGAACTGGGTGACGGTCGGCAGCATGCCGTTGTACGCCTCTCGTAACGCTGGCGAATTCACCACCGCATTCAGATGTCCGACCACGCCCCAGGCTCGACCTAGACGTTCCGTCGCGTCGTCTATCGGCGTCACTAGATCGTCCCAGCTTGGCGCAACATCCGCGGCTGCCGCGGTTGTGACGGCGCGTTCGGCGTCGGCAATCAATTCGCTGATCGCGGGCGCGACCAGCTCAGGCGAGAACGATTGAAACTTTGGCAATCCGGAAAAATCGAGCAATGGGTTCATGATGGTTGGGGCAACGTAGGGTGCGCCTTGCGCACCATGGAAATCAAGCTCACTTAGTGGTGCGCACGGTGCACCCTACGCGGAATACACAATGCGGCCTGCACAAATCGTGTGCACGACCTTGCCTTGCATTTCGCGCGCAAGATACGGCGTGTTTTTGCCCTGCGACACCAGCGTGTCGCGCGTCACCGCCCAAAATGCGCGCGGATCGAAAATGCAAATGTCAGCGGGCGCGCCGACCTTGAGGCGGCCTTGCGACTTGCCGAGCACATCTGCGGGGTGGGTGGTGATGCGCGCGAGCGCCTTTGGGAGTGGCACTTGTGCTTGCTCGGCCCACTTGAGGGTCAGTGGCAACAACATTTCAAGGCCAGACGCTCCGGGTGTGGCTTCACCAAACGGCACGTTTTTTTCGTCGTCGTCGGTTGGCGTATGGTCGGAACAAATTGCATCGATGGTGCCGTCGACCACTCCCGCCGACAATGCGTCCCGATCTGCGGGCGAACGCAATGGCGGTGAGAAACGGTAGTTGGCGTCAAAGTAGCCGATGTCTCGATCCGTGAGTAACAAGTGGTGGATGCCAACGTCGGCGGTCAACGGCAAGCCATCGGCTTTAGCGTGCCGCACTAGCGCAACGCCCGCCGCTGACGACAATCGCGCCAAGTGCACGCGCGCGCCGGTGGCACGCATCAGCGTGGCGATGGTCGCGATGGCGACCGTCTCAGCGCTCACCGGTATGCTCGCCAGCCCGAGTCGGGTCGCGACTTCGCCGTCGTGCGCAAACCCACCACGCGCCAGATGTGCATCTTCCGGACGCAACCAAATCGTGAAGCCATACGTCGCCGCGTATTGCATGGCGCGATACAACACGTTGGTATCGACAATGGCACGATCCGCTTGGAAAAAACCGATGCAACCGGCTTCGGCGAGTTCGACCATCTCGGATAACTTCTCCCCCTTGAGTCCCGCCGTCAGGGCTCCCAGCGGGTAGATGCGCGCCTGGTTCAAGGTCCATCCGCGGCGTTTCAACATTTCCACCAGCCCGGGTTCATCGAGCACTGGCTCGGTGTCGGGTGGGCACACTAGCGAGGTCACGCCACCGGCGGATGCCGCCATCAATTCGGATTCGAGCGTGGCCTTGTGTTCAAAGCCCGGTTCGCGCAGACGCGCACTCAGATCCACCAATCCAGGCGCGACAATCTTGCCCGCGGCGTCGAGTATTTTTTCCGCCACATACCCGGTCGGTGCCGTGGCACCCACGCCGACAATCTTGTCTTCGTCGAGATAAATGTTGGCGCGCTCATCGCGGCCAGTCGCGGCATCGATCACGCGGCCATTGCGCACTTCGAGCTTCATGCGGCCACCCCTTTTTCCGTGGCTGTGGCCGAACCGGCATTGCCGCTGACCATCGACATCACCGCCATGCGCACCGCGATGCCGAACGTAACTTGCGGCAGGATCACGGCTTGCCGACCGTCGGCAATGGTCGATTCGATTTCGACGCCGCGATTCATCGGGCCCGGGTGCATCACAATCGCATCGGGCTTGGCGCGTGCAAGTTTCTCGGCGGTGAGCCCGTAGCTTTTGAAGAATTCCTGCGCGCTCGGCAGCAACGGGCCTTCCATGCGCTCGTTTTGCAGCCGCAACATCATCACTACGTCGCACCCTTCGATGCCACGCAGCATGTCGTGGTGCACTGATACGCCCATGCGTTCGCACTCGGCCGGTATCAAGGTTTTGGGACCGATGACGCGAACATCGGCGCAGCCGAGCGTGGTCAACGCGTGAATGGCGGAGCGTGCCACTCGCGAATGCAGAATGTCGCCGACAATGGCGACGCTCAGATTGTGAAACGACTTCTTGTAGTGCCGGATGGTGTACATATCCAGCAATCCTTGCGTTGGATGCGCGTGACGACCGTCACCGGCGTTAATGACTGCGACGTTGGGCCGGACTTGATTGACGTGCCGCGCGATCAAGTGCGCCGCGCCTGACTGAGAATGGCGAACGACAAACAAGTCAGCATCCATCGCGATCAGGTTATCGATAGTGTCAATCAGCGATTCACCTTTGGATGCGGATGATGCATGGATGTTGAGGTTGATTACGTCTGCCGACAAGCGTTTGGCGGCAATTTCGAAGGTGGTGCGCGTGCGCGTTGAGTTTTCAAAAAACAGATTGAACACCGACTTGCCGCGCAGCAGCGGTACCTTTTTCACATCGCGGTCGCCGACCGACACAAACTGGTCGGCAGCATCCAGAATGTTTTCGATGATTGCCTTCGGCAGCCCTTCCGTGGTGAGCAAGTGCCTGAGCTTTTTGTCCGGCGTCAACTGGGGGTTGTTGGTCAGCATCAAATCACACCTTGCCTATGCGCCTTCACGAATTTCAAATCTCAATGCGTCACCCGCATTTGAGAGTTCCAGCCGTTGTCCGGCATCCAGCGGCATCACCATTGCGACGTAGTCCGCTTGCACTGGTAGCTCGCGCCCGCCGCGATCGACCAACACTGCAAGTTTGACGCTTGCTGGTCTGCCGAAATCGAACAATTCATTGAGGGCAGCACGGATCGTGCGTCCCGATTGCAACACGTCATCTACCAATAGGATGTGTCTCCCGTCAACGTCAAACCCGATGTCGGTCGATTTTTTCTGTGGATGCAACCCGCGACGCGTGAAATCGTCGCGATGTAAGGTGACGGCCAACTTGCCCACCAGCGTTACACCAAGTTTCGCCACCAGCCGCTCAGCCACCCACACGCCGCCGGTGTGAATGCCGACAATGGCAGTGTCGGCATTGACGCTACCGATTTTCTCCGCGAGGACACTAATCAATTGTTCGGCGTCAAGCTGCATGCGGCGGTGCCTGCGTGGTTGCGTGGTCATTCATCCACGACTGCAAAATCACCGCCGCGGCGACGGCATCAAGCTTATCTTTTTGCTCTCGACCGGTGACGCCTTGCTCAATGAGCGTACGCGCGGCCTCCATCGAACTCAAGGTTTCGTCGACGTAGACGACTGCGCGCTTGAAGTTCTCTTGCAAGCGATTGCCGAATTTTTTTGCCAAGTGGGCGATTGGGTGCGCTGTATCGTCAGCGTGGCGCGGCTGTCCAATGACAAACAGCGAAGGCTGCCATTCATGCACCAGCTTGCCCACCGCCGCTAAACGGTCGGCATTCGTTTGCGCGTGAATCGTGGTTAGCGGCGTCGCCACGCCGATGGCAACATTACCGGTCGCCACACCGATGCGCTGCTCGCCAAAATCAAAGCCCATCACCGTCGCGTGCGACGGTAACGCTGAGGGCGGCGCGCCCATCAGGCGTGCCCTACCGTATTGGACAACATCGCCGGATGCACGCCAAGTTTGCTCATCGCCGCCAACAGCTTGTCTTCGTCGGGAAGATCAAAAATGAGTCGCTCATCCGCCTCCACCGTCAACCAGCCGTTGCGCTTGATTTCGTCTTCGAGTTGGCCAGGCGACCAGCCCGCGCATCCCAGTGTCACCAGTACGCGGCTCGGCCCCTCGCCCTTGGCAAGTGCCTCAAGAATGTCTTTGGACGTGGTCATGCCAATGTCATCGCCAATTTTCAGCGTCGAATTCCAGTTGCCCAGCGGTTGGTGCAGCACAAAGCCGCATTCAAGGTTCACTGGGCCGCCGAAGTGCACGGCATCGAAACGCAGCGCATCGTCTTCAAGCGCGATATTGACTTGTTCGAACAGATGGCCGAGCGTGACATCGATGGGTTTATTGATCACCAATCCGATGGCACCGTTCTCGGAGTGCTCACAGATGTAGGTCAGCGTTTTGGAAAAATGCGGATCGGCCATGCCGGGCATGGCAATCAAAACGTGATTGGTGAGATTGATGGAATCCATCAGGGGCAAATTTTACGTCAAAGCCATCCTTCTGACCAGCGTTTTGATGTGATATTCCCTATGAAAACCAATGTGAGAAACGTCTGGTGCGCGGGAACTAGGCACAACCCCGCATCGATCCGACTTTCCTTGTAGCATCAGCATTACATCGTCAATCCCTTGAGGCCGCCATGGCAGCACCCAATTCGAGCAGTGAGATCCAAAACATGGCGCTGTTCTGCGACTTTGAGAACGTCGCGCTCGGCGTTCGCGATGCCAAGTACGCCGAATTTGATATTCGCAAAGTGCTCGAACGCCTGTTGGTCAAGGGCGACATCGTGGTCAAGAAAGCCTATTGCGATTGGGAGCGTTACAAGGATTTCAAAAAAGGCATGCACGAAGCGGCGTTTGAACTAATAGAAATTCCGCACGTGCGCCAATCGGGCAAGAATTCGGCCGACATTCGCATGGTGGTCGACGCGCTCGACCTTTGCTATACCAAAGCACACGTGGATGCGTTTGTCATCATCAGTGGCGATTCTGATTTTTCGCCGCTGGTCAGCAAGCTGCGCGAAAACAACAAGACGGTCATCGGTGTCGGCGTGCGCAGCTCGACGTCGGATTTGCTGGTTAGCAATTGCGATGAATTCATTTTTTACGACGACTTGGTGAAAGCCGAAGAAGCGCGCAAAAAAGCCAGCGCCAAGAAAATCGGCGAGGCGAATGCGAAAAAGCAGCAGGCGAAGAAATCGAGCGACAAGAAGTCGGCGGCGGACGAGCCTTCGGCGCAGGATTCGTCGGACGATGCGCGGCGTGTCGAGGCCATCGAACTCGTGGTCGATACGGTCGAGGCGTTGATGAGCGAAAGAGATCTTGATGCGGTGCACGCTTCGAACGTGAAAATTGCGCTCAAGCGTCGCCGTCCGGATTTCATTGAGTCTGCTTACGGTTACAAAGCATTCGGCAAAATTCTCGAGGACGCCGAAAAACGCGGGCTGCTGGAGATTCACCGTCAGGGGCAAGCCGTGACGGTATGCTTGCCGCGCACGCAATAGCGGAATCGGCACCAAACACTAATCAGGGAGCGTGTTTTGGAGCATTTTTGCTCGAAACGCCGCGTCCCTCATGGCGTTTCATTTTGGCGTTTCATTTTTGCGTCAAGAGCCGTGGAACGATGACCACGGCCAGCAGCAGCGCCACCAGTTGCGCGGCGATGAACCACGGCGCGTCCGCCCAACGAATACCGGCAAATGATTCGGTCGCTGCGCGTGCCAGCGTCACCGCCGGGTTGGCGAACGAGGTGGACGCGGTGAACCAGTACGCTGCCGTGATGTAGGCACCGACCGCGTACGGCAGCGCAGGTTTTTGGTGCTTGGCGACACTCGCGATCACCAGCAATAACCCAAACGTCGCCACAAATTCGGAAAACACTTGGGAGCCACCACTGCGCACCTTGGTCGAGGCTTGCAAGATGTCAACCGCAAACATCGCGTGTGCGGCGAACACACCGGCAAACGCGCCGCCCACTTGTGAGGCAACATACGCTGGCACATCGCGCCACGCCACGCCACCGGAGGCGGCTTCCATCAAGGTCACGACCGGATTGAAGTGCGCCGAGACCGGGCCGAAAGTGAGAATCAACGCAATCAACCCGGCGCCGGTGGCGAGCGCATTGGCAAGTAGTGCAATCGCCCCGTTGCCCCCGGACAAGCGCTCGGCCATAATGCCCGAGCCGACCACGATGGCGAGCAAGAATGTCGTACCGATGCCCTCGGCCGCCACTCGTTGCGTGAGTGAGGATGGCATCAGTACGCCGTTCCTGACATTGCGTCGGCGTCGCGGTGAATGCGTTGCAACGCCGCCGCGAGCGCAGCATGATCTAGCTTTTCGTCAGGCAAGGCGACCAGCAATTCGATGTGGCGCTTGATCGTGGCAAAACTTGCCGCAAACGCGGCGCGTTTGTCAGCCTCGCTGCCTGCGGCGTCCGATGGATCGGCGAATCCCCAGTGCGCCGTCGCCGGATGTCCCAGCCACACCGGGCACGTTTCCCCCGCAGCGTTGTCACAAACGGTAATGATGATGTGCATGTGCGGTGCGCCAAGATGGGCGAACTCGTCCCACGATTTACTGCGGAAGGCATCGGGTGAAAGACCCAGTTTAGCGACCTGCTCCAAGGCGAACGGATTGGGGGACGACTTAGGAGCGCTGCCGGCGCTGAAGGCGTTGAACTTGGCGGCGCCCAGTTTGGCGAGCAGCGCTTCGGCCATCACCGAGCGCGCCGAATTGTGCGTGCAAAGAAATAGTACGTTGTACCGAGGAAGAATTGTCATAACTAAATTATGTCGGACCGAAATGACAGTGGCGTGAATGTGCGTCGCGCATTTGCTCGATTTTCCGCGATTTACCCATAGCGTGCATAAATGTCGCATCCCGTCGCTGCGGGTCAGCGTATGCTTGCAGCCCTCAACAACTTGATTTGACTGAACACAAAATGCCCTCTAACGTCCTCGCCAGTTGCGCTGCACTCATCACCGCCATCGCGATATCGCTGCCTGGGTTTGCGCTCGCGCAAAGGCCACTTCAGTTCGGCGTCGGATTGTTTCAGCCGGACAAAGAGAAAAACGACGCGACCTATCAACCGCTCGCCGATTACCTGGCCAAAAAACTCGGCCACGCAGTCAAGTTGCGAACGGTCGACACGTGGGAGGGATTGGCGAAATCACTCGCCTCGGGTGAGACTGATTTGGCGCTGATGGGGCCGTGGGGTTATGTGTTGGCCAATCACCATGCCGGTGCAGAAGTGGTCTCGACGATTCTCTATCAAGGCCGACCGGAGTATTTCGCCATCATGGTGACCCACCCCAAGAGCGGCATCAACAGCATCGACGATCTAAAGGGCAAGACCTTCGCGTTTGGCGATAAAGGCTCAACCTCGGGCTATCTGATTCCGTCGCACGAATTTTTCAAACGCGGCATCGACCCGGAGAAATTTTTTTCGAAAGTCATCCACACCAAACATCAGGCGATTGAGACGCAAGTCACGCGTGGTGAGCTTGACGCGGGTGCCGACTTCAACCGCAATCGCGACACGATGATCGAACAAGGCTTCATCAAGGCGGCCGACTCGAAAATTTTCTGGACTTCGGCAGCGCTACCCAACGATGCCTTTGCCATCTCAAACGCACTGGCGCGCGACAAAATATTTACCGCCAAGCTGGCCGCCGCGCTCGCTGACATCGGCACCCTGCTCAAAGCGCAACCCAATTTGTTGCCAAACAATTACACTGGCTTCGTGAGTAAGGACAACAAGTACTACGCCCCCATCAAGGACGCCGCGCTGGCGATGGGCTGGCTGCAGCCCAAGAAGTAGTGGGGGTGACTGCTAATGCACGCTAATGATGGCGTCAAGTCGTTGGTCACGGTCGAGGCGATGCCGGACTCGCGCACGGCGCCGACAGCCGAGCGGCGCCAAGCGACATTCACCTTGCGCCGTACGGCGCTATGGGGCACGGTGTACGCCCTGCTGATTGTCGCGTGCGTCGCCAGTTTGATTCATGCGGGCGATTTTTCGCTGGGTCGCAAGCCGTGGCAGAACCTCAAAACCACCGCGCAGGAATTGTCGGTGCCGTCATTCGTGAACGTCTGGTTTGGCAGCGAACGGCTGGAATTTCGCAGTGATGACGGTCGGTTGCTGCGGGTTGAAAACCAACGCGAGACCGAGCTGAAATATCTCGGTGGCGTCGGTCGCGCCATCTGGACGACGTTTCAAATCGCGACTCTCGGCACGCTGCTCGCGGCGCTGCTCGGAGTGCCGTTGGGCGCACTCGCCGCAAAAAACATGCGCGCACCGTGGCTAGTGGCGGTGCTGGCGCGCAGATTGCTCGATATCAGCCGCTCGATTCACACCCTCGTGTTCGGCCTATTGCTGGTCGGCATTATCGGCTTGGGACCAATGGCCGGTGTATTGGCGATTGCGCTGCATTCAATGGGCACCTGCGGCAAGTTGTTTGCCGAGACCGTCGAAGCGCTCGATATGCGCGGTGTCGACGCCGTTCGCGCGACCGGCGCAACGCCGTTGCAAGTATTGGTGTTCGGCGTTTGGCCGGCGCTCATGCCGACTTTCACGTCCAACCATTTGTATCTGTGGGAGTACAACATTCGCGACTCGACCGTGCTTGGCCTGATCGGCGCGGGCGGCCTGGGACTGCTGGTGTCAGAAGCCGTGTCACTGTTTCAATGGGGCAGACTTGCCACCTTGCTCATCGCCATCGTGCTGATGGTCATCGCGTTCGACACGCTGTCGCGCCGCATCCGCCAGGCATTGCTTTAGCCTGACTTTTTCACCCGCTGGCAGTGCTGGCGACGTCACTCCGCACGTCTGGCTTCTTTGAGTTCGACGGCAGCAACATCAGTCTATTCCACGACCCGCTGCGCCGCTGCGTGAAATTCGACCGCGTCCTGCTGCACGGCTAACGTGCCGAAATCACTTCGCTGGACGCGGCTGAAGTAAGCGCGACCACGTTCGTGCGGGAGCGGAGCCGGTGATGTGACGCTAGTGTCTAGTTGCAGAAGTCTGCGTAACAGCGAGAAGCGTTTTGCGCCCACAGGATTAGGCGCAAAACACAGCAATAGCACCGCTATTGCGCGTATTTGCAACGACATCGTGTGGGATGCAAAACGATTCGAATGTAGCAGGACTTCTGCAACTAGACACTGATGGCTTGAACGGAAAACGGCGGACCAATATCCGCCGTTTTCCGTTGCGCGTTCAACGCGAATCATTGCCACACTTTCAGCGCGACGACGTGTTATCTCGTACCATTGCACATCAGACGCCACCGACGGAACGCATGATGAACAATCGCTTGACGAGAGATGAATTCGACGCACTGGCTCAGGTGAGCAAGATGGCACGAACCGCCAAGCCGAGCGCATGCGTGGCGCGCAACGCCAAAAAATTGGTCGGCATCAAGTTGCTGGTGCCGCGACGCGATGGCTCCTACGAGTTGACCGACAAAGGAATCGAAGCGATTTTCGTCAACCGCTGTGTGCGTGGGCTGCATGCTTTGGCCGACGATGCGACGACACGGCTCGACGCCGAGGTCGCGACATTCCTAGGTCGCAAGGGTCACATCGTCGCGACGGGAACGGCGGGCAAGTTCGAAATCACGGCTAAGGGACGTGAGTGTCTGATCGACATTGAACAAAACACCTGACCAACCGCATTCGCTTCTAATTGGATCCGAAGTCGCGGCCGCTCGATGGCAAGCGCATGTTCTGGGGCGGCTTCAAACCGTTCATTCAACTTTAGGCGGCTGCTACTCAAACAGCCGGCACCAAAAACACCACGGCTTCGAAGCCTTGCTTGCCGAGCGACTCAAGCGCCTGCGCGGTGAGCTGACCGGAAGTGGTGATGTTGGGTTTGACCACGACCACATTCGGCGCGGTGTATTCGCTCGCCGCGCTCTCGCCTGGCGCAACGAGGGAGGCAACACACGCCAGCAGCGCCACTAGGCCAATCGCAACGCGCCATCACTCAGTGCCGCGGAATGCGCGCACCGTTGGCGGCCAGCCATTGGGCGAACGTCTGCAACGCTGGATTGAGTTTTCGGCTGTTCGCCACATCACGCGGCGCACGGTATTGCGTTTCAAAATCGTGCTTCACCTGAAACATGTTGCCCAGATCTTCGGCGCCCGGAAATCCGAGCCCACGATAGACCGCAAATGGCACCGCGTTGTAGTGCACTTTTTCGCCCATGGCCACCGCGAGTTGCGCCGCCATTTCCGCACCGCCTAGGTGCTCGCCCGCGATGCCGACCGTCTTGCCGATCATCGGTGCGCCCATCTTGAAAATGCCATATGCGCAGCGCCCGATATCTTCGGCCGCCATGCCGGGCAATTTCTTGTCGCCCATCGGCAAATTGAAGGCGAGCACGCCATCCGCGCCACGCTGCGGCTCCATGCCGAAGTAAATCAGGTTGTCCCAATAAAACGAGGTCAGCAAAAACGTCGTCGGCAGGTTGAGATCGGTGAAAAAATGATCGGACTCACCCTTGGCATCTAAGTGCGGCACCTTGTATTTGCCCATCAAGGTCGGCATCCGATCATCGCTGAGCGGCACCCATTTGCGGGTGTCTTCGAGCGTTGACCAGATGACATGGCTCACCCCTGCGGCGTTGGCTGCACGTGCCATGTTGCGCGCTTCAGTCTGTTCTTTTTCCGGCGAAAGGTGCGCCCAGAAAAACGTGACAAAAAATGCGCCGTGCACGCCCGTCAGCGCACGCGCAAGGCTGGCTTCGTCGTACACGTCCGCCGCGACGACTTCCGCACCGGCGGCGGCAAGCGCTTTGGCCTTGTCGGAATTGACGTCGCGCGTAATCGCCCGCAGCGCGAATTCGCCGCTCTTGTCCGCGAGAATGGCGCGCGCCAGTCCGCCGCCCTGGGCACCGGTGGCGCCGATGACGGCAATGATTTTTTTGGTCGACATAACGTCCTCCATTGGAACAGATGAGAAAACCGCAAGCGCGTGCACCGCGTGTGCGGCATAGCTTACTTCAGTTTATACGCCGCCAGTTCCTGGCGTACTGCGTGGCGAACATCTAACGCTTGGTCACGCTCGCTCGAATCCAAACCGCGAGTTCAGCCTCGTCCATTTCGCCAGCCGCAACGGCGAGCATGGTCGTCACGCATGACACATCGTCGGCACGCAGCTCGACGCCATTCAGTACCAGAAAGAGTTCCATCGCAACAAATGCGATTCGTTTGTTGCCGTCGACGAACGCATGATTTTTAGCAAGCCCCACCGCATACGAAGCCGCCAGCGCTGCAGCAGCCGGCTTGCCATACGCTGCAAGATTCTGCGGACGGCCCAGCGCGGACTCCAGCCGCGCTTCGCTGCGTAGGCCTGCTGACCCGCCATGTTCGGCAAGTTGCTCATCGTGGATCAAGCGAATCGCGCGCGAATCAATCCACGCCCACTGCTTCACTTGGCCAATTCACGCAGAACGGCGCGCCGCTTCTTCATGATTGCGCGTGCAGCGTCGATCTGTCGCGCGATGCCGGGATCGGTTGATGACAGCGACATCCCGCTCGGGTTCTCGGTGAGATAGACGGTGTCCCCCTTTTCCAGCTTAAGGCGAGCGAGGACTTCCTTGGGCAGAATGACGCCGACAGAGTTGCCGATTTGCGTAAGTTTGAGAGCGGACATGGTCGCCTCGCGAATGCGTTGTTATAACGGTCGTTATAATAAACTCGCGCGCGTGAAAAGGCAAAAGTCGTTTATTGGCGGGCACTTTGGGACAGAAATGTCTGGAAATGGCCGTGGATTCTAGAGTTTCTCAAACAATCGGTCTGTCCCCGATTGCTATGTTTGATTCAAAGCCCGCGCCCACCCGGCAATACCAATACGCGGACGCCAGTTTATTGCTAACATAAGCGCTTAGACGTTTATGTGCTTTTATTGGTAAGGAGGCCAAATGGGAACGGAAACCCTCGTACGGTGGACGGTCAAGGTATCGAAGGATACCGATGTATCGCTCCGATCGTTTCTGGCGCAACGCGGCACCAAGAAAGGCGATTTGTCCAAGTTCATCGAGCAGGCGGTGCAAAAGGAAGTCTTCGCCCAGACAGTCGCGGACGTGCAGGCACGGAACGTGAAAAAATCCGACAAGGAAATCGACGCCGCGATCAACGATGCATTGCGTCAGGTACGTGCGGAGTTGTGGGGTAATTCCGGGGCCAGGTCTGTCGCAAAAAAGAAAAAGTCTTAGCTCCCCGACATGCGGGTGGTTCTGGATACCAACGTATTGCTATCGGCATTTTTCAAGGTCGATTCACCGCCATACAAACTGGTGCAGGCATGGATGGATGGCCGCTTCGAGGTAGTGACAGGCACCAGCCAGATCGAGGAAATTGTCCGCGTCGCTCGCTATCCGCAAATCCGGCAAATGCTGGAGCCCGCCGAGGTTGGCTGGCTCATCAATCGGCTGCGTGACCGCGCTGTCGTCATGGAAAAGCTGCCCAAAATCGACGTTTCTACCGATCCGGCCGACAACTTCTTGTTCGCGTTGGCTCAGGCCGGTGGAGCTGCTTATCTGGTATCAGGTGACAAGGGCGGCGTATTGGCAGTACGTCAACACGGCGCATGCCAAGTGGTCACGGCGCGGCAATTTGCCGCATTACTGAAATTGTAGTCGCTCAAACATTGACCATGTCCGACAAAGATCATTCTGTATAGGTCCGGCGCACCCGACAACGCTGCGGAAAGCACGCGCGGCTGCTTAAGCCGCTCAGCGAGTTTTGTTTGGAATCGCGACTTCACGCTGTTGTCCAACCGCGCCCATTCTTTCTCGGCGGCGGAATGAATGGCGAGCTCGTACACGATCAGAGATCTTCGAGCTTGACCACCTTCGCCTTTGTGCGCGTTGTTATGCGTGACGCGGCGCGCTTGGCCACCAGTTTGTCCGCCGCCAAGTCGAGCAATTCATTCATCATTTTTGGCGAGACCAGGTAGGCAACCGGCTGGTTGTGGTTCAACACCGCAATGGCCTCGTCACCGGCGGCGTCGATCACTTGCATCGGCGCTTTGCGCAGCTCGCTGATGGCCACACTGTAGGTGGCACGTAGTACGCGGAGTTCGGTCATGTTGGAATACGCTTCAGTTAATTTTGTATGCGAAGTTGTACAAAATATTGCCTGAAATGTCTACCGACTCGATGTGAAATTCTTGGCTAACTCGTTTATTGGCGGGCGCTTTGGGGCGAAAATGGCTGGAAGTGCCCTTATTTGCTAGGGTTTTGCTGGAAAATCGAGCCTGGCCCCTTTGATTCACTCACAAAGTATCCGCAATCTCTCGGGCTTTGTGTTTACGTACCGTGCTTGCAAATTGCCTGACTTCGTCATCAGGAATATCCGAAATGTTGTCCAAACGGCTCACCAATTGATCCACGGTATCGTCGTTCGCAAACTGGAAGGCACAAGCATTTCTCACAGTGATCACAAGGGTGTGCGTCTTCATATAGCGAACTCTGCTTTCAACTTGATGATCGCTCAGCGATACAGTCTCACCGTTGATCAAAGCGTATCCGTTGTCATTTTCTGTGAAGGTGATGTAGTGCTCTCCATCAACGATGCCAGCTTCCTCTCCAGACGAAAATGTAGAGTAGATGCCAAAGGGTGAAGAGGGCGCGAACTGAAGAATTGCAAAACAGTTGAACCTGCTTGGGTCTGTGTATACGGCAATCTTGTCTAGGGTCACCTCTAACCGGTCTAGCAGCCAACGATGCGCGTCGATTGGCTCAATCCTCGAAAGATAATTCGACGAGTGACCTCGGGTCCACCACAACTCTTTCTTGAAGTCTCGGGTTGCAAGGTTTCTGAGGAACCGTGCGGAATCCTCCGGCCTGAGTGAAACGGTTAGTCCAGAATTCTTAGGAAAAGTCTGGGCGATGGCATCATGCAGCAAATGCAATTGGTCCCAAGGATCGCTGCGCGGAAGGGCATGTTTCGCACCCTCAGCAATCGCAATCGCCGCAGCAAGGTCTTCGCAGCTCTGAAAACGTTTTTCTGGGTTGTTCGCTAAGCACTGATCAATCACGCCATCTAGATACGCCAAGTCTGGAATAGCATCAGCCAACTTAGCCCGAAACGTCCCGCGGTGTGCTGCCCCAGTAACAAACCACTGGCATATCTGACCGATGGCAAATATGTCCATTGTCGGGCTCGCGGCTAGACCGGAAGTGAGTTGCTCAGGGGCCGAGAATTCTCGATTTCCGAGGATTTCCCCAGACTTCGTATCTTGTTCTCGAATGAGAAATTCCTCTGCGTAACTTGCAATACCAAAATCCGTGACCACAACGCGATCACCCTCGACAAGCAGATTCTGAGGTTTTAAGTCCCGGTGGACTATTCCGTGACGGTGGCAGAAGCCGATAGCATCGATAAGGCTCAAGAGTAACGCGCGCGTCTCGGCTAGTGTTGGCGCTCCCTCTTGGCCCCGCCTTAACGCCCCCCCATACAGCGGCATTACTATGAAGAATAGTTGAGTTCTCTCAATAGTTACTTCGTGGAAGGCGATAGGCTTAAGGATGCCGACATGGGGCGGAAGAAATGCGAGTGCCAAATACTCGCTGCGAAACCTGTCGAGTTTTGCAGAGCCGTGCTCAACCAAAACCTTGATTGCAACTTTGCGACGTGCAAGGATTCCTGAGAAAACAATCCCATTTCCGCCTTCTCCGATAAGCTTAAGATCAACAATATCCCCGAGCGGGCAAATTAGTCGCCCCGCTCCCTCTAGTACGCGTCGAATTTGACTACGGTGCTCGTCTAGAGGATTAGCCATATCAATGCGCCTCCTCCCAATTCATCCCCACCCCCGGCTCCGCCACCAGCGGCACATCCAACTTCGCCACGCTGGTCATCAACCCCGGCACATTCGCCTTCACGATCTCAAGTTCGCCTGAAGGCACTTCCAGCACCAGTTCATCGTGTACTTGCATCACCAGTTTGGTTTGCAGTTTCGATTGCTCCAGCCAACCCTGCACCGCAATCATGGCGAGCTTGATCAAATCCGCGGCCGTGCCTTGCATCGGCGCGTTGATGGCGGCGCGTTCCGCACCTTGGCGGCGGCCTTGATTGCCGGAGTGAATGTCGGGTAGCCACAAGCGCCGACCGAATACGGTTTCGACGTAGCCCGCCTCGCGTGCCGTATTGCGCGTGCGCTCCATGTAGGCGGCCACACCGGGATAGCGCGCGAAGTAGCGCTCAATATAGTTCGCTGCCGCCGCGCGCTCAATACCGAGATTGGCGGCGAGACCAAACGCGCTCATGCCGTAGATGAGGCCGAAGTTGATGACTTTGGCGTAGCGACGCTGCTCGCTGCTAACTTCTTCTCGCGGCACGCCGAACACTTCACTCGCGGTGGCGCGGTGCACGTCTTCGCCATTGGCGAAGGCGTCGAGCAAACCTTTATCGCCCGACAGGTGCGCCATGATGCGCAACTCAATCTGCGAGTAATCGGCGCTCACAATCACGCTGCCGGGTGGTGCGATGAAGGCTTCGCGAATGCGGCGCCCCTCTGCCGTGCGCACCGGAATATTTTGCAAATTGGGATCGGAGGAAGACAGCCTGCCGGTCACGGCGACGGCCTGCGCGTAGTTGGTGTGCACACGCCCCGTTCTCGCATTGACCATGCGCGGCAGCTTGTCGGTGTAGGTGCTTTTGAGTTTCGCGACACTGCGGTATTCGAGAATCGCTTTGGGCAACGGGTAATCGAGGGCAAGTTTTTCCAGCGTTTCTTCGTCGGTGCTCGGTGCGCCGCCCGGTGTTTTCTTGAGCGGCTTGATGCCTTGCTTGTCGAACAGAATTTCGCCAAGTTGTTTGGGTGAACCAAGGTTAAACGGCTGGCCGGCGATCTCGTGGGCGCGCGCTTCGAGTTCGAGCATCTTGTGGCCGAGTTCATTGCTCTGCGTTTCCAGAAGCGATGCGTTGATCAACACGCCGTTGCGTTCCATGATCAACAGCACGCGCGAAACTGGCATTTCGATTTGCTCGTAGATGTACTTGAGCTTTTCGTCGGTCGCGATTTGTGGGTACATTGCGCGGTGCAATTGCAACGTCACATCGGCATCTTCAGCCGAATATTCGGTGGCTTTTTCAATCGAGACTTGATCAAAACCAATTTGTGACGCGCCTTTGCCGGCGACTTCTTCGAACAAGATGGTCTTGGTGCCAAGATGTCGCGACGCGAGTGAATCCATATCGTGGCGCTGATGGCTTTCGAGTACATACGATTGCAGCAGCGTGTCGTGTGCGTAGCCTTCAACCCGAATGCCATGATTGGCGAATACGTGCAAATCGTATTTGATGTTCTGGCCGAGTTTTTTCTTGGTCGCGTCGGCCAGCCACGGTTTTAATTTGTTGATGGCCAAATCAAAATCGAGTTGATCGGGTGCGCCGGGGTAGTTGTGGCGTAACGGCAAGTACGCGGCCTCTCCCGCAACACAGGCGAAGGAAAGGCCGACGATCTGCGCTTGCAGCTGATCGAGGCTGGTGGTTTCGGTATCGAGGCAGACCAACTCAGTGGCGTTGAGTTTCGCTAGCCACAAGTCGAGCTCGGCCTCGGTGGAGATGGTGGTGTAGTGGCGGGTGTTGATGAACGGCGTCTGCATCGCCGCTGGTTCGCCAGACGACCAACGTGAAGCACTGGCGTCCTTGGTGGCTTGTTTGTGCGGATGAGATTCCTCGCGTTCGCTCGGAATGACAGTCGTGGGTGGTGAGGGCGGCTGATCCGCGAGCGCTGTGCCAGCGCGCTTGTGCAACTGTGTACGCAGTGTGCGAAAGCCAAACGTTTCGTAGAGTCGATCAAGGCGCGCGACGTCGATGGCTTTGTGGTTGATGGTGTCGAAGTCAAACGGCAGCGGCACGTCGCATTTCACCGTCACCAGCACACGTCCCGTGGGCAACCAATCGCGCGCTTTCTTGATGTTCTCGCCGACCACACCCTTCACCTTGTCGGCGTTTTCCATCACACCGTCGAGCGAGCCGAATTCGTTGAGCAGTTTCACCGCCGTCTTCGGTCCAACCTTGTCCACGCCGGGCACGTTATCCACCGTGTCCCCCATCAGCGCCAAATAATCGACAATGCGATTCGGCGGCACACCAAATTTGGTGGTGACGCCCGCGATGTCGAGTTTTTCATTCGACATGGTGTTGACCAACGTGACCTTGTCATTGACCAACTGCGCGAGGTCTTTGTCGCCAGTGGAGATCACGGTCTCAACATCTCGCGCTGAGGCGTGCACCGACAGCGTGCCGATCACGTCGTCGGCTTCCATGCCCGCCACTTCCACGCACGGCCAGCCGAGCGCTTCGCACACTTCGCGAATGTGGCCGATCTGGTGCGCCAACTCTTCGGGCATGGGTGCGCGGTTGGCTTTGTATTCCGGATAGATGTCGTCGCGGAAGGTTTTGCCTCTAGGGTCAAAAACGCAGGCGCTATAATCAGCCGGGTAATCGTCGCGTAGACGATTCAGCATATTGACCACGCCGTAGATCGCACCCGTCGGCTCACCCGCGGGGCTTTTGAAATCCGGCATCGCGTGGAATGCGCGGTAAAAATAGCTCGAAATGTCGACGAGCAACAAACGCCTGCGGGGCAGCCCCGGTGACGATAACGCGGAAACATCGTTGTCAGGCAATCGAGACATCGCAGTCAATGGAGATTACGTTGGGAAATCTGGACAAGACGGTTGATACGGTCAAGCTTGCTGGTGGCAAGATCCCCAAGCGGGCGGACCCGGAATTGCGCCAGCAGAGTCTGAGCGCGGCACGCGAGTCGTGGTGGATGTTCAACATTATCGCCGAAATGGTTTCAGCGTCGGAGCGCCTCGGCACGGTTTCGCCATCGGTCGCCATCTTCGGCAGTGCGCGATTGAAGCAAGACAACAAGTACTATCCACTCACCGAAGCGATTGCGTTGAAGTTGTCGAACGCCGGATTCAGCATTCTGTCGGGCGGCGGTCCCGGCCTCATGGAGGCGGCCAACAAGGGCGCACAACGCGGCAAAGGCCCGTCGGTCGGGCTCAATATCCTGCTGCCGCACGAGCAAGAAGGCAACGGCTATCAGGACATTTCGATTCCCTTCCAGCACTTCTTCGCGCGCAAGACGATGTTTGTCAAACACGCGTCGGCTTACGTTGTCATGCCGGGCGGCTTCGGCACGCTCGACGAATTGTGGGAAGCGTTAACACTGATTCAAACCGGCAAGCTGCGCAAGATGCCGGTGATTCTGGTCGGCTCAGAGTTTTGGGCCGGCCTGATCGACTGGGTGAAGACGCGCATGCTGGCCGAAGGCGTCATCAACGAAAAAGATCTCCAATTATTTCAAGTCATCGACGATCCCGATCAAATCGTCGACGCGATTTTCGAACATTACACAAAACGTCCAATCAGCCCGAATGCGGACGAGATGGTGCTCGAAATGACGTTGTGATTTTCGTCCATCCGCTGGTTACGTTGGCCGAAGGCAGATCCGATGCTATGACGAATGTATCAATCATGAAATTCGCGTTTGCCGTGTTGCTGTTATGTGCGCCACTTTCAGTCGCATGGGCGCAGGCCGACGCGACGCGCCGCCCGTCGAATGCCGAGCTAATCGATAGTCTGGTGTTGCCGGAACTGCCGAAGGGCAAGACCAAAGCCGATTTCGACCGCGACAGCAACGTCACCACCCAAACGACCGACGGCGAGACAATCACCGAATTTCGCTTCAAGGGCAAACTCTACAAAATGGTGGTGAAACCCAAACAGGGCGCGGCCTACACGCTGATCGATGAGAAGGGCGACGGCAAGTTTGTGCGTGTCGGCGAGCCAGGCACCAAGATTACGGTGCCGATGTGGGTGATATTGAGTTGGTAGCGAGCCGGGCCGCATGAGTGTCTTCACGCCGGTATCGTTGCCCGAGGCGCGCGCGTTCGTCGCGCCCTACGGCGTCGGCGACATCATCGACTTTCAGGACATCGCCGCAGGGGTGGAGAATTCAAACTTCTTCGTCACCACCACCGACGGGCGCTATGTTCTGACCATCTTCGAAAAAATCCCACGCGCGGATCTTGATTTCTACATGTGCCTGATGCGGCATCTGCATCAACACGGCATCGCCTGTGCCGAACCATTGGCTACCCCGGACGGTGCGATGCTGCACACGCTCAACGCCAAACCGGCCGCACTGGTGTCGCGTTTGCAAGGCGGCGATATCGCTCACCCAACGGCTGACGACTGTTTTGCGGTTGGCGCGGCGCTGGCGAACATGCACGCTGCCGCGCAATCATTTGCGTTACCAATGTCGAATTGGCGCGGCGCGGCGTGGTGGCGACGCCAAGCGAACAGCTTGGCGGCCCTCGCCACGGCGTCGGAAGTGAGTTTGATGGAGAGTGAAATCGCCTACCAATCCGGATTCGATCAGCTCGATTTGCCGCGCGGCATCGTGCACGCTGATTTGTTCCGCGACAATATTCTGTGGAGTGATGCTCACGTTCCGCAAATGATCGATTTCTACTTCGCCTGTCATGAGCAGTTGTTGTGGGACGTGGCCATTGCCGTGAATGACTGGGGTCTCGATTTCTCCGTGTATCCGGCGGCCAAGCTGCACGCCGAGCGCGCGCACGCACTGCTGGCAGGCTATGCTTCGGTGCGCCCCTTCACACCAGCCGAACGCGCCGCTTGGCCGCAGATGTTGCGCGCGGCTGCGTTGCGGACCTGGCTGGGACGACTGGGCTACCACTATCTGCCGCGCGCTTCAACATTGACGCACACCAAAGACCATCCTTTTTCCGATAACCTGCTGCGTTATTTCATCGCCCAAGGCGATGCCGTGCGTAGCCTACTTCCAGACTGAATCATGCGCGTCGTTGATGTCAAAGCCCTAAGTGGTGCTTCATGGATTGCCGAGGCGTTCGCGATGTTTCGCGCGCAGCCGCTGGCATGGATTTCGCTCACCTCGGCGTGGTTCATCATCTCGGTGGTGATGTTCCTGATTCCGCTGGTGGGTGCGCCGGCAATGACCATGGCGCAGCCTGGTTTCTTTGCCGGCTTCGTGCTCGCGTGTCGCGATCAGGAGCTGGGCCAGCCGGTGACGTTTTCGCATTTGTTTGCCGGCTTTCGCGCCAGCGGACGCTCGCTGATTCAAATCGGCTCGGTGTCGCTGCTCGCGGAGTTGGCGGTGATGCTAGCGCTCGGCGCGCTCGGTTTTTTTAGCGGACTACAGAACATCGACCGCAACAACGCATCGATCGAGACGCTCACCAATGCACTCAGAGACCAAGGCTGGCTGTGGTTTGCCGCAGTGCTCGTCATTGTCATGATCAAGGGTGTGTTGTGGTTTAGCGCGGCGCTGATTGCGCACCAACCGATGCCCGCCTCGCACGCGATTCGCTGGAGTTTTTTCGCGCTACTCGGCAATGCCATCCCGCTCACCATTTTTGGTACGTTGATGTTCGTGCTGATGTTTTTGGCGATGATCCCGTGGGGGCTGGGAATGTTGGTGTTTGGGCCGATTTACGCCATTGCACACTACACCAGCTTCAAGGCGGTGTTTCGCCCGGACGCGGCGTAGCCGTTCCACGTGCTGGAATGGGCATTTCCGCTGTTTTCACCGCGTCCCACCTAAGTCCATATCCGAAAGTGCAAGCTGCATTATCCTAGTCGCTCGATTAGGTGATCGGAGACGCGCATATGGCTTCAAGAATTTCTGGTTAGCTTGCGGTCCTGTTCGCAGCGGCGGTAGTACACATTGCGCCGCTCGCGAGGGCGGCCGATATTGTCGTCGGACAATCCGCACCGCTGACCGGTGGCAACGCGGAGCTGGGTAACGATATCCGCAGCGGCGAGCTACGCGCCTGACACGGCTCGACGCCGCGCGCAAGCACGGAATATGAAACTCCTTTATTGACGGGCAGTTTCAGCCATTTTTGGCTGTAAACGCGCACCGATAAACGAGTTTATAAAATCAGCTTGCCGCAGTCAGTTTGGCGTACTGCAACGCCAGCCACTTGGTGCCTTCCTGCCGGAATTTGACCTGCACCCGCGCGTCGTTGCCGCGACCTTCAAACGACAACACCACGCCTTCACCAAATTTGCTGTGTTTGACGGTCTGCCCGACACCGAACGGAAGGGCGTCCGTGCGAGTGGCCTCGAAGTTGGCGCGGGATGTGTCAGGTTTTCCCTCGCGCCCGTACTCGACCGCTTTTTCATTTTTCACCATGACCTGCTTAAAGCCGGTGTAAGTGCCGCTCGCGCCGGGGCGATGCTCTGCCGTGTAGTTACTCCGAGCGCCGTTGCCTTGGCGAGCGTCACCCCAACCTGTGCCGCCGCTGTTGTAGGTCGCCAGTTTTTCGGGCACGGCCAACCATTTGCACAGCGCGGCCGGAATTTCGTCAACAAATCGCGACACAATGCCGTAGCGCGTCTGCCCGTGCAGCATGCGCTGTCCGGCGAAGGTCAAGTAGAGGCGCTGGCGCGCCCGCGTCAGCGCGACGTACATCAATCGCCGCTCTTCCTCGACACCGGCAAAATCGCTCAGCGAATTTTCGTGTGGAAACAAACCTTCCTCGAGTCCGCCGAGAAACACGTGATCGAATTCGAGTCCCTTGGCCGCATGCACGGTCATCAATTGCAATGCATCGTCCGTGAGTGCGGCCTCGTGCTCGCCAGCTTCGAGACTGGCGTGCGTCAAGAAACCGACCAGCGTGGCATCGTCGCCTTCGTAGGATTCTTCAAACTGCGCACAAGCGCTCACCAACTCGGCCAGATTTTCCAACCTACCCGCGCCTTCACGTTCGGCCTCGTAGTGCGCTTTGACGCCACCTTTTTCCAGCGCTTCGTCAACCAGTTCGGCAAGCGTGACTGCGCTCGAGGTCGACTTCAGCGCTTCAATCACCCGCAAGAAAGCGCCGATAGCCGACGCGCTGCGTCCGGCAATGACGCCTTGCGCAATGCCGTTTAACGCCGCCTCGTAGTACGACGCGTTGTAGCGCTTGGCCAGATCCTGCACCTGTTCCACAGAGCGAGCGCCGATGCCGCGCGGCGGAAAGTTGACCACGCGTGAAAACGCGCCATCGTCACTCGGATTGGCGGCGAGTCGCAAGTACGCGAGCGCGTGCTTGATTTCCTGGCGCTCAAAAAACCGCAGGCCGCCGTACACTCGATACGCAATACCGGCGCGAAACAGCGCGTGTTCGAGCACGCGCGATTGTGCGTTGGAGCGATATAGCAACGCCATTTCGACCAGCGCCTTGCCCTCGCGGTGCAGTGCTTTCACTTCGTCAACCACAAATTGCGCTTCGTCGGCATCGGTCGAGGCGGCATAAATACGCAGCGGCTCACCGTGGCCGGCATCGGTCCATAAATTCTTGCCGAGACGATCCTTGTTATGCGAAATGACCGCATTGGCGGCATCGAGAATATTGCCCTGCGAGCGGTAGTTTTGCTCAAGCTTGATGATGTTGCCGCGCGCGAAATCACGCTGAAAGTCGCGCATGTTGGCCGCTTCCGCACCGCGAAAGCCGTAGATGCTTTGATCGTCATCTCCTACCGCAAACACCGCCGCCTGCTTTCCGGCGAGCAACTGTATCCACTGATACTGCAATCGATTGGTGTCCTGAAATTCGTCGACCAAGACAAACTGGAAACGTGCGCGATAGTGCTCCAATAGTGGCGCATTCTTCGACAGTAACTCAAAGCAACGCAGCAGTAGCTCCGCAAAATCGGCGACACCCTCGCGTTGGCATTGCGCGTCGTAGGCCTGATAAATTTCGACCTGACGGCGCGTGAACGCATCGTGTGCCTCAACCTGATTGGCGCGCAGGCCCTGATCTTTCGCGCCGTTGATGAAGTACGCCACCTCGCGCGGTTTGAACTTCTCATCATCGACGTTGAGCGCCTTGAGCAAACGCTTGATCGCCGATTGCTGGTCAGCGGAATCGAGAATCTGAAAGGTCTGCGGCAAATTCGCGTCGCGATGATGCGCGCGCAGCAGGCGATTGCACAATCCGTGAAAGGTGCCAACCCACATGCCGCGCGTGTTAATCGGCATCATCGCCGACAAGCGCGTGAGCATTTCCTTGGCCGCTTTGTTGGTAAACGTCACCGCAAGAATGCTGCCGGGCAGCGCTTGTCCGGATTGAATGAGATACGCAATGCGCGTCGTCAATACGCGCGTCTTGCCGGATCCGGCACCGGCCAGTACCAGCGCTGATTCGCGCGGCAGCGTGACCGCGCGCAGTTGCTCAGGGTTCAGATTTTCAAGCAGGCGCGGGGAAACGGCAACGGCGGGCGGTACGTTGGACAACATCGATGACCACAACAGAAAGGTTGGCCTCGATTATAGGTGGCCTACTCGCTGCCGGTTTCGGCGGTTTCATATTGCTTGCGCGTTGGCCCGTTCGCAAGCCGTCTCCGGGGGAAACCTCAATGCCGGGTGTCACCGGCACGGTTAACCCGCCGCGATCGAGCCACGCCGACAGTTGCACTGCTGTCGATTTTGCCGACCGTGGCAGCCGCGAGCGCAGCCGACGTCATCGCGCTCATCGCAATGGTCAGAAACGTGGAAACAATTCGCACTTGCATATCCTTTCCTAAACGATTACTGATGCAAATCTGTGTTGCCGGACGTCAAATTGACCATGCATCCGACGGCGCTCATAGAGAGTCACTCGGTGCGCCTCTGTATAATGATCGCTTCACAAAATATACATTTTTTGCCCCACAAATGGATTCAGCGCAGCAACCAAAGTATGACCCCAGCGCCATCGAAGCTACAGCGCAGGCGGCGTGGCAGGCGAGCGACGCGTATCGCGTCACCGAATACGCTAAGGACAAAACCGGCAAGCTGAAACCAAAATTTTATGCGTGCTCCATGTTGCCATACCCGTCCGGCAAGCTGCACATGGGCCACGTTCGCAACTACACCATCAACGACGTCATGCTGCGCCACTTGCGCATGAAGGGCTTCAATGTCCTGATGCCGATGGGCTGGGACGCATTCGGCATGCCGGCTGAAAACGCCGCGATCGCTAATCATGCGCCGCCCGCACAGTGGACCTATCAAAACATCGCCGATATGAAAGCGCAAATGCAGCCGCTCGGTCTTGCGTTTGACTGGTCGCGCGAGATCACGACCTGCAAACCAGACTACTACAAGTGGAACCAGTGGCTGTTTTTGAAAATGCTGGAACGTGGCATCGCCTACCGCAAGACGCAAGTAGTGAATTGGGATCCGGTCGATCAGACCGTGCTTGCTAACGAACAGGTCATCGATGGCTGCGGCTGGCGTTCCGGTGCCTTGGTGGAAAAGCGCGAAATTCCCGGCTATTACCTCGCCATCACCAAATACGCGGAGGAATTGCTCGACAGCGTCAAGAACAAGCTCACCGGTTGGCCGCCGCAGGTGCGCGCCATGCAGGAAAACTGGATTGGCAAGTCGGTCGGCGTGCGGTTTGCCTTCCATCATCAGATTAGCGACGAGCAGGGCCTGATACAAGACGGCAGGCTGTTTGTCTTCACCACCCGCGCCGACACCATCATGGGCGTGACGTTTTGTGCGGTGGCACCCGAACATCCGCTCGCGCTGCACGCCGCGAGGTCGAACGCCGCGGTGGCAAAATTTATTGAAGCCGCGAAGCGTGGCGGCACCACTGAGGCGGAACTGGCCGCTAGGGACAAAGAAGGCGTTGATACCGGGTTGACGGTCATCCATCCGCTCACGCGACAGCAAATCCCGCTCTGGGTCGGCAACTATGTGCTGATGGCCTACGGTGACGGTGCGGTGATGGGCGTGCCGGCACACGACGAACGCGATTTCGCGTTTGCGAAAAAATATGGGATCGCGATTCGGCAGGTCGTCGCTTGGCCAACACCGAAAATCCCCTCCAACTCCCCTTTGGAAAAGGGGAGAGTTGATCATGGAAATACTGGCCACACCCATGCGGCGCAGTTGCCCCCTTTGCAAAAGGGGGCAGAGTCCCGACGGGACGACGGGGGATTTGTGGTCTACGATAAATGCTGGCTCCCGCATTACGGCGAACATGGCGTTTGCATCGACTCGGGCGCCATGAACGGCATGAATTTTGAGCAGGCCATCGAATACGTCGCCACTCAAACCAAAGCAGACGGCGGCGAACGCAAGACCACGTGGCGGTTGCGCGATTGGAGCATTTCGCGTCAACGCTACTGGGGCACACCGATTCCCATCATCAACTGCGATGGCTGCGGCGCGGTGCCGGTGCCGGAAAAAGATTTGCCGGTGGTGTTACCCGAACACTTGATTCCCGACGGCAGCGGTAATCCGTTGAAAAAAGACGCCGCATTCTTGAATTGCGCCTGCCCCAAGTGCGGCAAACCGGCGCAGCGCGAGACCGATACGATGGATACGTTCGTCGATTCATCGTGGTACTTCATGCGCTATTGCTCGCCCGATTCGGCTAACGCGATGGTCGATGCGCGCAACGACTACTGGATGCCGATGGATCAATACATCGGCGGTATTGAGCACGCGGTGTTGCATCTGCTGTATGCGCGGTTTTGGACCAAGGTCATGCGCGATATGGAATTGGTGAAATTCGACGAGCCGTTTACCAATCTATTCACGCAAGGCATGTTGTCGGCCGAGTGTTTTTATCGCGAAGACAGTGCGGGAAAGAAACGCTGGTATTACCCGAGCGAAATTACGGTGCGCTACGACGACAAGAGCCGCCCGACAGGCGCGATTGCCAACGACGACGGTTTGCCGGTGGCACTCGGCGGCATGGAAAAAATGTCCAAGTCGAAAAACAATGTGGTCGAGCCCAAAGACATCATCGCGCGATTTGGTGCCGACACGGCGCGCGCTTACGTGATGTTTGCCGGTCCACCCGATCAAAGCGCGGCGTGGTCCGACTCAGGAGCCGAAGGCGTGTATCGATTTTTGAAACGCCTTTATGCATACGCCTCCCAGGCCAAAAATGCGTCAATGGCCAAGAGCCACGCTGACCCCGCACCCGCGCTGGACTTTGCATCAGCGGGTGCGGCGGTAAGAAAACTGCGCTTTGAAATTCATTCCATTCTGGCGCAGGCCAACCACGACTATGCGCGGCTGCAATACAACACCGTCGTCTCAGCTGGCATGAAAATGCTTAACGCGCTGGAAGAGTGCAAAACTCAAGTGGGCGCGGATTGGGACGCCGTGCGCGCCGAGAGTATGTCAATACTGCTGCGCATGTTCTACCCCGTCGCGCCGCACATCACTTGGCAGCTTTGGCACGACGCGGGATTTGCTGGCAAGCACGGCGACATCATCGATGCGCCGTGGCCCCTGCCCGACGCCGCAGCGCTGGAACAAGACGAAATCGAGATGGTCATTCAGGTGAATGGAAAACTGCGCGGACACATTCGTGTGCCCAAGGACGCATCCAAAACCGACATTGAAGCCCTCGCGCTCGCCGACGCGGGCGTGGCCAGACATACTGAGGGCAAAGCCATCAAGAAACTCATCGTGGTGCCCGGGAGGCTGATTAATGTGGTGGTCTAAAACGCTGCTGGCCAGCATCGCTGCGATGGCATTATCGTCGTGCGGTTTTGTGCTGCGCGGCTCGTATGAACTTCCCTACAAAACGCTGCACGTGACCTCGACCGGCGCGTCGATTGTCGCCGGGCAGATTCGCCGCGAGCTTGCCGACACGCAAACCAAATTGGTCGCCAGCGCGAAAGACGCGGAAGCGGCGTTGACCATTCTTGAAGAGCGGCGCGACCGGCAGATTCTGTCGCTATCGGGCGCGGGACGCGTACGCGAATACGAGTTGCGCATGAAGGTAAGCTATCAATACGTTGATGCGAAGGGATTGGTCATTATTCCCACCAGCGAAATTCTGCTGCGACGAACGTTCGCCTACGACGATACGCGCGTCATCGCCAAGCAACAAGAAGAAGCGATGCTGTATCAGGATATGGAGCGCGACGCGACCGGACAAATCCTGCGTCGCATGATCGCGGTCAAACGAACACTGTAACGCGAACCAGACACTCGATGCGACTCTTATCATGCGTTTGACGGCTGAACAATTCCTCGACCGTCCACCGAAATCACTCAGCCCGTTGTATGTGATTTACGGTGCCGAGCCGCTCGCTGCGCTCGAAGCATCGGATCGCCTGCGCGAGCTGGCCAGACAACACGGCTACGTCGAGCGTGAGGTTTTCACGGCCGAATCCGGGTTCGACTGGTCGCGACTTGCCGCGGTCGGCAGCGAGTTGTCGCTGTTTGCCACGCAACGCCTGATTGAACTTCGCATTCCGACTGGGAAACCCGGCAAGGAGGGATCGGCCGCCATCGAAAATTACTGTCAGCGATTGCCGGACGATTCAGTCACGCTGGTGAATCTGCCCGCACTCGACTGGCAAGGCAAGCAAACCAAATGGTTCATGGCGCTTGGGGCCGCGGCCACCATGATTGAAGCACAACCGGTCGAGCGCGATCAGTTGCCGCAGTGGCTGGCTGGTCGCATGCAGCGTGTCGGCTTGTCCGCCGCGCCAGAGTCGCTGGCGTTTCTCGCAGACTGCGTCGAAGGTAACTTACTTGCGGCCAAACAGGAAATCGAAAAGCTCGCGCTGCTGTCCCCGCCGGGAGCAGTATCGCTTGCGGTCATCGAAGCGAGCATTGCCAACGTCTCGCGCTATTCGACGTCGACGCTGGTTTCTGCTATTCATGAGGGTGATGTTGGGCGCATTGCCAAAATGCTAGACGGACTGAAAGCCGAAGGCGAGCCGCCGCCGCTGATTCTGTGGATGCTGATGAGCGAACTTCGAATGCTGCTACGCACGCTCGGCGTGACCAAGGCCGGTCGTCAACCGTTTCCGTCCAAGGCGCGCGAGATCGAGAAGCTAGCGAGGAAGCACACGGCGGGAAGTTTAGTGCGTCTGAACCTGCAGGCGGCCAGCATCGATCGCATGATCAAGGGTGTGAATAGCAACGATGTGTGGGATGGGCTGTTGCAATTCGCGTGCGGACTCGCAAGCGCGCGTCTACCGATTCACATGCCGAGTCAATGATGCGTACCGATATGCATGATGCACTGGAACCCGCAGCAATCACTGACGTCGTGCCGTACATGCGCGCTCTCGGCGTCGCAGCCAAGTCCGCGGCGCGTCTGCTCGCCGCGGCGTCGACTGCGACCAAGAATGCCGCACTGCACGCCGCCGCCGACGCGTTGATCGCGCATCAAGCATCGATCATCGCGGCCAACGCGCAAGATGTCGCACAAGCCATCGCCGCTGGCAGCGACGCAGCGTTCGTCGATCGTCTGACGCTCGACGCGAAAGCGGTCGCGTCGATGGCCACCGGCTTGCGGCAAGTCGCAGCGTTGCCTGATCCGATTGGCGGCGACGTGAACTTCACCCGTCGTCCGAGCGGCATTGACGTCGGCCAGATGCGCGTGCCATTGGGGGTGATCGGCATGATCTACGAATCGCGTCCCAACGTCACCGCTGACGCGGCCGCGCTGTGCCTGAAAAGTGGCAACGCGTGCATCCTGCGCGGTGGCTCCGAAGCATTGCACTCCAACCGTGCCATTCATGCGGCGCTAGTCGTAGGGCTGATGGCGGCCGAGCTGCCGGAGGCTAGCGTACAACTGGTGGCCACCAACGATCGTGCCGCGGTCGGCGAAATGCTCAACATGTGCGGCGTCATCGACGTGTTGATTCCGCGCGGCGGCAAGAGTCTCACCTCGCGTATCGCCAACGAAGCAAGGATTCCGGTGATCAAGCATCTCGACGGTGTTTGTCACGTCTATGTTGACTCTGCGGCCGACCTTGGCATGGCAGTCTCGATTGCCGACAACGCTAAAACGCAACGCTATTCGCCGTGCAACACGATGGAAACGTTGTTGGTGGATCGCGTTGTGGCGGCTGCGTTTTTGCCGCGCATCGCCAAGGTCTACGCCGACAAGGGCGTCGAAATGCGTGTTTGCGCGGCGAGCAAAGCGATTCTCGATGTGGCGCACATCGCGGCCGTCAACGCGACGGAAGATGATTGGTTCACCGAGTATCTGGCACCGATTGTGGCCATTCGCGTCGTCGATGGACTCGACGCGGCGATGGCGCATATCGCGCATTACGGTTCGGCGCACACCGATGCGATTGTCACCGCAGACGCTGTGCGCGCGGAACGTTTCTTGCGCGAAGTCGATTCCGCATCGGTGATGGTCAACGCCTCGACGCGATTTGCCGATGGATTTGAATACGGCCTCGGCGCGGAAATCGGCATTTCAACCGACAAACTGCACGCCCGCGGACCGGTTGGACTCGAAGGATTGACTTCGCTCAAATGGGTGGTCAGAGGCCACGGCGAAGTGCGCACGGTATGAACATCGCTCACGAGTCGACGCATGGCTGAAACGCTGGTCTTCGGCGGCAGTTTTGATCCGGTGCACAACGGTCATGTCGCGATGCTGATCGCGGCCATCGATCAGCTCGCGCCGGCCAACACGCTGATTATTCCGGTCGGCAATGCGTGGCAGAAATCGCGCATGCCGTATGCGGCGTCACGCCACCGCGTCGCCATGCTGCGCCTCGCGATGCCCGAGGCGATCATCGATGAACGCGAGCTCTCGCGCGGCGGGCCGACCTATTCGGTCGACACCATGCGCGAACTCAAGCGTGACCAGCCGCAAAGCGAGTTTGTTTGGCTGCTTGGCGGTGATGCGTTTTCGCGACTCGACGGCTGGCAAGAACCCGCGGTTTTGGCGCAACTGGTGCGCTTTGCCGTCGTGCCACGCGCCGGGGAGGCCATCACACCACCGAAGACTGCCGTCAGATACCAGGGCATCGATTGCGATCCACCCGCCATCTCGTCGACAGATATTCGCGCCCGACTCGGGCAAAACGACGTCGACCGCGCGTCGGTGCGCGGTCTGGTTCCAGCTGCGGTTTACGACTATATTCAGCAACATCATCTCTACGCTTAAGGAGCGCAAAACTCTTGTCCAAAACTTCCAAACCCAATCTGGCCGACGTCATCGTCGGCGCGCTCGAGGACATCAAGGCCAAAGACATCCGGCTGATCAACGTCGCGAACATCACCTCGGTATCGGATCACGTCGCCATTGCTAGCGGCGACTCAAATCGGCAGACACGTGCGCTGGCCAACAATGTGGTCGAAAAAGTCCGCGAGGCTGGATATACCATTTACGGCACCGAAGGCGAGCAAAGCGGCGACTGGGTGCTGGTCGATTGTGGCGACGTCGTCGTGCACATCATGCAGCCGGCGATCCGCGATTACTACAAGCTCGAAGAGCTGTGGCTCGACGGTACGCTGGAGTTTCCAAAGCCGAAGCGGGCAGTCAGGGCGCGCGCGGAGGCGGCCAAGCCGGTGGTCGCCAAAGTTGCGAAGAAAAAAACGGCGATCAAACCAACGGCCGCTAAAAAAGTGGCGGGCAAGTCCAGCAAAACCACAACGTCCAGGACATCGGCGGCCAAAAAGCCGATCGTGAAAAAACCGGCTGCCAAGAAGGTGGCAACCCAGAAGCCGACGACCAAGAAACCCGTGGCCAAGAAAGTGGGGCTGAAAAAAGTTGCCGCGAAAAAGCCGCGCGCGAAGCTACCAGTCGCGAAGAAGGTAGCCGTGAAGAAAGTTGCCCCCAAGACCAAGAAGCGCGCATAACAAAACTCGGCTGTTGGCGCGCCTTTCCGGCCATAATTGCTTGGAAAGGCGCATGGATGCTTGTGTTTTGCATCAACGCGGCACCAATCGAAGGCAGGGGGAACCTTGAAAATTTTCATCCTCGCGCTTAGCCACAAAATGCCGGCGTGGGTCACAGCGGGCGTTGCTGACTACACCAAGCGCATGCCGCCCGAGGCGCGCGTCGAAGTCATCGAGCTCAAGCCGGAAGACCGTGCCAACAAAAAGACTGAACGTGTGCTCGCCCTGGAGGCGGATCGCATCCGCGCCGCCATTCCTAAAGGCGCGACGCCGATTGTCTGCGACGAGCGCGGCACAACATTGACCACGCCGATGTTGTCACGTTGGCTCGAGGCGTGGATGAAAGAGGGTGTCAACCCGTGTTTTATCATCGGCAGTGCCGATGGCTTGGCGGCAAGCGTCAAGCAACTCGCGGCGCATCGCATCGCACTGTCGGGTTGCGTATTGCCGCATGGCATGGTGCGCGTCATGTTGGCCGAACAACTCTATCGCGCCTTCTCTGTGCTGCATAATCATCCCTATCATCGAGAATAGCCCACGCAGAACCGGTCGCCATGCTGCTCCCCTCCAACATCATTTATCTTGCCTCGAAGAGTCCGCGCCGCCGCGAATTGCTCCGGCAAATTGGCGTGCAGTTCGAACTGTTGCTGATGCGCGAACTCGCGCCACGCATCGATGTCGATGAGGTGCCGCTGTACGGTGAATCACCGCACGCCTACGTCGAGCGCGTTGTCAAAGTGAAGGCTGAAATTGCGCTCAAGGTGCTGCGCGAACGCAAACTGACGCCGCGTCCTATTCTGACCGCCGACACCACGGTCACCTTTGACGGTGAGATCTTGGGCAAACCACAGAATCGCGACGATGCGGTGCGCATCTTAAAACGCTTGTCCGGGCAAACGCACCAAGTGCTGACGGCGGCGATGGTCACCACCGGCACCGATGAATTCAAGGCGTTGACGACTAGCTTTGTCACCTTCGCCGAACTCGAAGAGGACGCCATTCTTCGATACGTCGATTCGGGCGAGCCGATGGACAAGGCTGGCGCCTACGGCGTCCAAGGCCGCGCGGCGTGTTTTATCGCCAAGCTCTCCGGCAGCTACTCTGGCGTGGTCGGTCTGCCACTGTTCGAGACCACGGGCTTGTTGCGGCAAGCTGGCATCCACGTCTAGGGAAGCTCTGATTAAGTCGATTTCGTCGCCATACGTTGTTACTCGTACAAAAATATCTCCTTACATATCAGACATATGCGTCGTCGGTATTTTTGTACTCGCGCCTAGTCTGGCTTAGAACTCAACTTAATCAGACCCTCCCTAGTCTCAAGCACGCATCGTGAACGAACAAATTCTGATCAACGTCACACCGCAAGAAACGCGGGTTGCCATCATGGAACAAGGTGCGGTGCAGGAACTGCACGTCGAGCGCGCCTCAAATCGCGGTCTGGTCGGCAACGTTTATTTGGGCCGCGTCGGTCGGGTGTTACCCGGTATGCAGTCGGCGTTCATCGACATCGGCCTGGCGCGTGCGGCGTTTTTGCATGTGGCCGATATTTGGGCGGGCCAGAAACACAGTGAACGACCTTCCGACAAAGGCAACGACCGGAACGGTGAGCAAAAGCCGATCGAAAAATTGCTCCACGAAGGCAAGACGTTGGTCGTACAGGTCATCAAGGATCCGATCGGCTCCAAAGGTGCGCGCTTGTCGACGCAGATTTCCATCGCCGGTCGCCTCCTGGTGTATTTGCCGGGCGATCATCACATTGGCATCTCGCAGCGCATTGAAGACGAAGCCGAACGTGAGCAGTTGCGCGAAAAAGTACACGCGCTGATGCCGCCCGGGCAAGCTGGTGGATTCATCGTTCGCACGGTAGCTGAAACGGCAACGGACGCAGATCTAAACGCCGACATCGCGTATCTGGTCAAGCTGTGGCGCGGCATCGTCAATGCATCGACCACGGCCGCCCCGCAGACGCTGCTCTATCAAGACCTCGACTTAAGTCATCGCGTAATGCGCGACTTGGTCACCGCCGACACAGAACGCATCATTGTGGATTCGCGCGAGACCTACACCAGGATGCGTGACTTTGCCGAACATTACACGCGCAGCTCGGTTGCCGTGCTCGAGCAGTACGCGGGCGAACGACCGTTGTTCGACCTGTTCGGCGCTGAAGATGAAATCGACAAGGCCTTGCACCGCCGCGTTGATTTGAAGTCGGGGGGCTACGTGATTGTCGATCAGACCGAGGCGCTGACCACGATTGATGTCAACACGGGCGGCTATGTGTCGGGTCGCAGTTTTGACGATACAATTTTCAAGACCAACCTCGAGGCCGCGCAGATTATTGCGCGACAGTTGCGATTGCGCAATCTCGGCGGCATCATCATCGTCGACTTCATCGACATGGACAACGACGAGCACAAGCGCGCCGTCTTGGCTGAATTCAACAAGTCGATGCAACGCGATCGGACGCGCTGGACCATCAATGGCTTTTCGCAACTGGGGCTAGTTGAGATGACCCGCAAACGCACGCGCGAGTCGCTAGCGCACGTGTTGTGCGAAACCTGCCCGACCTGTGACGGGCGTGGCGAAATCAAGAGTGCCCAGACCGTGTGCTACGAAGTGCTACGCGAGGTGATGCGTTCGGCCAAGAGTTTTGAGGCGCGCGAATACCGAATACTCGCGTCGCAGTCTGTGATCGATCGTTTTCTGGACGAAGAATCGCAGGCGATGGCGATGCTTGAAGCATTCATCGCCAAGCCGATTTCACTGTCGGTCGAATCGTCGTATACGCAGGAACAATACGACGTCATTCTGGTCTGACGGCGGCGCGCGCCGTCACTCAAGACTGCGGCAAGTCGCGGTTCAGTCGGACGGTTTGTTCGAACATGGTTGGGGCAGCGCTGGCGACGCCGCTCGCGGGAGGCGTGTCAGCAATACCCTGCGACGGCGCACCGCGCAAGGTGACCCTCAGCGCCTCATCGTGACTAGAACCTGCCTCCGTGCCCCACTTGGCCACCGCAGTGACGCGCACGGTTTCCAAGTACTCGATCTGCGGCTTGGGAATCATCGGCTGTGCGTCGGCCTTCGCACGCGCCTCCGGCGACGAGCCGACATCGCGAACCTGCTTAACGAGTCCTGAAATCAGCGTAATCTGACGTTGCACCTCGAGCAGCTGTGCATTCAGCTTGGCGACCTCTTCATTGATGGTGCTACCGCGCTCATTGATTTTTTGCAACGACGCAACGCGCGCTTCGAGCTGCGCTTTGTGGTCACGAATTTGCGTCTCGAGCGGCAGCGGCACCGCCGTCAACCATCGTTCAGTATTGACGCGCGCTTGATTGAAAATGGCGCGCGACTCTTCCACCAGCTGGCGCCAGAATTTGCGCACCATGAATCGCTTCTCGGTCATAACGATGTTGATCGGATCTTTGCAGAATTGCTCAGTCTCATTAATCAACAGTGTCAGTTTGGCGCGTGGGGTTTCGAAGTCGAGCGGCGGAAATTCCAGTGCCGTGAAGCCGAATCGCACGCGGAATGTACTGTAGACGCGTTCCATCAAATGCAGGATGTCTTCGCCTGCAAGTTTGACCTGGTCAAAATCCTCTCCGATCAGACGAATCAACTCGCGCATGCCGCGCGTGAGCCCCGGTGTGGTCCAGGAGTCGTTGATGGCTTGCAGGCTCTTGGCGCACAGCACATCGAGTTGCGTAGGATTGAATGCGTCAAGCACGGCATTTTTCTTCTGGTTAAATGTGGCGCGCTGCACTTTGTATTCGCCAAGTGCGGCGTTGTACGCCTCGCGCTCCTGATTGACGCGTTGCCAGAGCTTGGTCACCAGTTCGCGGCTCTTGCCTTGCAACTCGGCCAGCTCTTTGCGCTGGGCTTGAATTTGTCCGTACTTGCCGACCAGCGACTTGTGGCTCGTCGTCATCATGGTGCCAATTTCGGATGTCACCGCCTTGGCCAGCAACTGCCGCTTAATCGGAATGATTTCGCTCGCCAGATAACTTTCGAGGCGCTCAATTCCAGAGCGCTCAATTTGCTCGCGATCATTCTTGATGCGACCCACCAACGCTTCCTTGGCCGACACGGCGAACACCTTGTCAAGCGGCAAACCGAGTTGCTCGGAGGTGGTCTCCATCATGCGTTGCATACTGGCCATGATTTCGGGCTGCGTCTTGAGCTCGTCCCACATCAAGTCAATTTTGTTGAGCACCACTATTTTGGCTGGCAGACCGGGTCGCACGTAGCGATCCCAGATCTCGAGATCGCTCTTGGTCACGCCGGTGTCGATGCCAAGCAAAAACAGCACTGCGTGAGCACTCGGCACCGTCGACAGTGTCAGCTCCGGCTCGAGGCCGAGTGCGTTCAGACCCGGCGTGTCCAACACCGACAAGCCGTTGGTCAAGAGCGGATGCGGATAATTGATGATCGCGTAACGCCACGCCGGCACTTCAACGACGTCGTCTTCGTTGGGCCCGGTGCCGTCGTCAAACATCGGAATCAGGCCCATCATGCGCGCGTCAAGCGCATACACGCGCTTGGTATCGGCCAGCGCAGCGAGTGCCTGTTTCATCTGCTTCGGGTCGTTGATGTTGAGCCGGATTTTCGACCACTCGACCGGCATGTTTTTGAGCTGGGAAATCGACTCGTCTCGGTAGCGCGTTTCCACCGACAGCAGCTTCAGATAGGGCTCTTCATTCTGGTCGTGGAAAATCTCAGTCGGGCACATGGTGGTTCGACCGACATCCGACGGCAGCAGGCGCTCCTTGAAGTTGGAAAAAAACAAGGCGTTGATGAGTTCCGATTTTCCCCGCGAGAATTCGGCGAGAAAGGCCAGCAGCAAACGCCCTTTGTTCAGCGTCTCGAGCAGATCGTAAAAACGAATCGACTGCTGCACATCAAGCTGATTGGTTTTTTCCAGCCAGTCGTGATATTCGTGCACCGCGCGCGTAAGATCCGTGCGCCACGTGTTGTAGCGTTCGGCTTCGGCTTCGAATTGATTCGTGGCAGGTTCGCCCATCACTAGCGGAAGAAAGTTGGAATTCAGCGGGAAGGCATTAAGGATAAAGGCGTGGTCGTTTACGGCCAACCCGCCGACCGTCGGGCATAGAAGCGGTTTGTCGGCTGGGCGAGGTTGCTTTTGTATTTGTCTTGGCGCTATCTTACCCGCCTTCGTCCTCGGCTGCTACCGGGCGGCCCAGCTCATCAGGTTCACCGCCTCGCGGGTCAGCCACGGCACGGGCGCGATCAACAGCACCTGCAGCAACAAGATCGCGAACAGCGGTGACAGATCCACCCCGCCTATCAGCGGTATCCAGCGTTGCAACGGGCGCAACAACGGGCGGGTAAGGGCGTCAAAAAACGGCCGCAACGGATGATACGGACTCACCCACGACAACACCGCCTGAATGATCATCAGCCCAACAAACAGGTACAAACTAAGCCGGATGACTTCGACCAGACCGTAGGCCAACAATCCGGGCCAGAAGGTCGGCGATCCCATCGGTACGCGTCCGGTGAGCAACAACACGACCAGCGACAGCACGATGGCCGCCGTCCAGGCAATGACAAACGAGGCGCTATCGAGTCCGAGTACGCTCGGCAGCACGCGCCGCGCGGGTACCACCGCCCAGTCGGTGAGCGCGGTAATGAAGTCAGTCAGCGGGTTGCCAGCGCGAGCGCGAAACGGCGCGCGAAACGCTTGCGCGAAAAAGCGCAGTAACACCGCCAGAATCCATAACTGAACCAAGCTCTCGAGTACAAAGACCAACGCTTGAGTCAACATTTTTTTGGATCCGAAAGTTCATCGCCAAGCGCGCGTGCGCGCAACGCCGCCGCGCGAACGCCCGCCACAAAATTTGCGTTGAGTTTGGCTTTTTCAAATAAGGCAATGGCCGCTTCCGTGGTGCCATTCTTGGAAGTGACATTGGCGCGCAGCGTGCTCGGCGCATCATGACTTGACGCCGCGAGCAACGCGGCACCGCGAAACGTCTCCAGCGCGAAGCGCCGTGCGGCCTCAGCGGTGAACCCCAATTCCATCGCGGCCACCTCCAGTGCCTCGATGAAATAGAACACGTACGCCGGGCCGCTGCCAGAGATGGCGGTCACTGCATCGAGCATCGCCTCGTCGTCAAACCAAGTGGTCTTGCCCACGGCGGCAAGCAGCGTCTCGGCGGCTTGGCGCGATGCGACACTGACGCCGGAAGGGGCGAACAAACCGGTGATGCCGGCCTGAATCAGCGCTGGCGTGTTGGGCATGGCACGCACCAGTTGTGCGCGCGCCGCGTAGCCGGTGCCGCCATCGAGCCACTCGATAATCGCTGCGGTGCGCACGCCGGCGGCGATGCTGATCACGAGTTGATCCGTTAGTTTGCCTGCGAACGGTTGCAATGCCTCACGCATCACCTGTGGCTTGACGGCGAGCACAATGGTGGCGAACTCGCCCGCCTGAGCGGCGGCGGCCGCCGACGCAAAGACCTGCACGCCGAGACCGTGCGCTGCGCGCGCCGCCGCCGCATTCGGCTCCACCGCCGCCATCGGCGCTGCAGCGGCGCCGCGCGCCTGTAGCCCGCCCGCGATGGCCTGCATCATTTTTCCGCCACCGATGAAAAGAATTTTGTTCATGCGCTTTGCAGTTGGACAACCGATTGCGAGCGGGGACCAAAAATGCGGCTGCCCACCCGCGCCATCGTGCTTCCCTCATCGATGGCGATCGCAAAGTCGGCAGACATCCCCATCGAGAGTGTATCAACACCCGGGTGGCGACGCGCCAGCGCGTCAAACAGGCGGCACATCTGCCGGAATTGGCCTCGTAGTGCCATCTCATCCGGCGTGTTTTCAGTTATCGCCATCAGCCCGCGCAACCGCAGCGCCGGTAGCGATGCCACTGCATCGGCGAGCGCGGGCAACGCGGCCGGTACCACGCCGTGCTTGGTCTGCTCATGGCTCACATTGATCTGCAACAACACGTTGAGCGGAGACAATGCGTTGGCAAGGCGGTGACGCGACAGTGCCGCAGCGATGGATAGGCGATCGACCGTCTGCACCCAGTCGAAATGCTGCGCAGCGAGTTTGGCCTTGTTACTTTGCAACGAACCGATCAAATGCCACTCAACGCCCCGTACGCCAAGTTCGGCAAGAGCGTGTATCTTAGCCATGCCTTCTTGGACGTAATTTTCGCCAAATACCCGCTGGCCCGCCATAATGGCGCTCTGAACGTCTTGCAAGGGCTTGCTTTTCGACACCGCAACCACGATCACTGGTGCCGAAAATGTCGCACGGCGTCCCGCAATTGCGGCATCGCGAGCCTGGTACACGCCTTGCAAGTTAGTCTCAATTGTGGACATAATCAGTCGCGTATTTAGTCGCGTATTTGCGACGTTTTAAGAGAGAAAAGTATAAATGGAAATCGCGGAACTCCTCGCCTTCGGCGTCAAGAATAAAGCATCCGATCTACATCTATCTGCCGGCCTGCCGCCGATGATCCGTGTGCACGGTGACGTGCGCCGCATCAATGTGCCGGCGCTGTCGCACGAAGATGTTCACGGCATGGTGTACGACATCATGAACGATGGACAGCGCAAGATGTATGAAGAGAACCTCGAATGCGATTTTTCGTTCGAAATACCGAACCTGGCGCGGTTTCGCGTCAACGCCTTCAACCATCACCGCGGCGCCGGTGCGGTGATGCGGACCATTCCGTCCAAGATTCTCTCGCTCGAGGATCTTAACGCGCCGAAGATCTTCGCCGAAATCGCCAAACAGCCGCGCGGCATGGTGTTGGTGACTGGCCCGACTGGTTCCGGCAAATCGACCACGCTCGCGGCGATGGTCAACGACATCAACGAAACCGAGTACGGCCACATTCTGACGGTGGAAGATCCGATCGAGTTCGTGCATGAATCCAAGAAATGTCTCATAAACCAGCGCGAAGTCGGACCACATACACTGTCCTTCGCCAATGCGCTGAAGTCCGCGCTGCGCGAAGATCCGGACATCATTCTGGTCGGCGAAATGCGCGATCTTGAGACCATTCGCCTCGCCATGACAGCGGCCGAAACCGGGCACTTGGTATTCGGCACGCTGCACACCTCGTCGGCGGCCAAAACGGTCGACCGTATTATCGACGTGTTTCCGGCGGCGGAAAAAGAAATGATTCGAGCGATGTTGTCCGAGAGCTTGCGTGCGGTGATCTCGCAAGCCCTGTGCAAAACCAAGGACGGTCAGGGCCGCGTGGCGGCGCACGAAATCATGATCGGTACCCCAGCTATTCGCAACTTGATTCGCGAGGCAAAGGTCGCGCAGATGTATTCTTCGATCCAGACGGGTGGCGCGATCGGCATGCAGACCATGGATCAAAACCTCGCGGATTTGGTTCGTCGCAACATCATTTCCGTCGCCGCGGCGCGCGGCGCGGCGTCGAACAAGGAAGCATTCAATTAATTGGCACGAAGCGTTGCCTGCGCGACGATTCGCTAGGAAGAGATCATGGAACGAGAACAGGCGCTAAAGTTTGTACACGAGTTGCTCCGCGCGATGATCGCCAAAAAGGCATCGGATCTGTTCATCACGGCCGGTTTTCCGCCGGCGATGAAAATTGACGGCAAGATGACGCCGGTTTCGCAGTCGAGTCTGTCGCCGGTGCACACGGGCGAAATCGCACGCTCGGTCATGACCGACAAGCAAACGGCAGAGTTTGAAGCAACCAAGGAATGCAATTTTGCGATCGCCCCGACTGGTATCGGACGCTTTCGTGTCAATGCGTTCGTGCAGCAAGGTCGCATTGGAATGGTCATGCGCACCATCACGACCACCATTCCAAAATTTGAAGACTTGAACTTGCCGGTGGTGCTCAAGGACGTCGTGATGACCAAGCGTGGCTTGGTGATTCTGGTCGGCGGCACTGGTTCGGGTAAATCGACGACCCTGGCCGCGATGATCGGCTATCGCAACGAGAACAGTTATGGGCACATCATCACCATTGAAGACCCGGTCGAATATGTGCACGACCACAAGAACTGCGTCATCACGCAACGCGAGATTGGTGTCGATACCGACAACTGGTTCGCCGCGCTCAAGAACACATTGCGACAGGCACCGGACGTCATTCTGATCGGTGAGATCCGTGATCGCGAAACCATGGACTATGCGATTGCCTTTGCCGAGACGGGACATCTTTGTATGTCGACGCTGCACGCCAACTCGACCAACCAGGCGCTCGATCGGATCATCAATTTTTTCCCGGAAGAGCGGCGCCATCAATTGCTGATGGATTTGTCGCTGAATCTGAAGGCGTTTGTCTCGCAGCGCCTGATTCCGAAAAAAGAAGGCAAAGGACGCGTCGCTGCGTTCGAGATTTTGCTCAACTCGCCGTTGATTCAGGATTTGATTTTCAAGGGCGAAGTGCACGAGATCAAAGAAGTGATGAAGCGTTCGCGCGAAATCGGTATGCAGACTTTCGATCAAGCGCTGTTCGATCTCTACGAGGCGGATTTCATTTCGTACGAAGACGCGTTGCGCAACGCCGATTCGATCAACGATTTGCGTTTGAAAATCAAACTCGAAGGCAAGTCGGCGAAGGACAAGGATTTGGCGTCAGGCCTCGAGCATCTGGAAATCGTCAAGTAGCGCCGCGAAACAAAACTCCAGCAACGGCGCG
>JBCKPN010000003.1:0-46727 GCA_038901695.1 Usitatibacteraceae bacterium | reverse complement strand
GCCCACTCGGCGCGATCATCGCGACTAGCCGTAGGCGCAGCGGGAAAGCTTGGCTGCTGATTCCATTTCCATTTCGTTACTGGAATAATTCAGCGCGTATTCGTCGCAAATTTTGGTCACAGAAAATGGCTGCGTCGCTGGTTTCTCCTTCACCCGGCTACGGGGGAAGGTTGGGATGGGGGCGTGTTTCCCGTTGAAATTGAGCTAGGTGCCGGGCGAGAATTACTGCACTAATAATCGAGAAATGGAATAACGCGATCGCACCGGGATGCAAGGCCATGAGCATCGGCGAGTTTGTCAACCACATCAGTTAGAAGTGTCCTGCCAAATCTGTACAAAGGGCGCGCTCGAAAACCAAGTGCAACATTTTTCATGGAAAAATGTTGCATGGCAAAAAAATACCAACAGATCACAATGGATGAACGCTCGTTGATCCAAACCCAAATTCAGCAGGGCTTCAAACGAAGCTTGATAGCGGCAAGCCTGGGGCGTCCGCGGTCGTGCATCACGCGCAAACCGCCCCGCGTACGCCAAAATGCGGGTATGTCCAAATTCGCACTGCACATCATCCGCTGGCAAAAGCACAGCGGTCGCCATGACCTGCCTTGGCAAAACACGCGCGACCCGTATCGTATCTGGGTCTCGGAGATCATGTTGCAGCAAACGCAGGTCAGCGCCGTCATCGCCTATTACGCGCGTTTCATGGCGCGCTTTCCCACTGTTGCGACGCTCGCCGCCGCGCCACTTGACGACGTGATGCAACGTTGGGCAGGGCTTGGCTATTACGCACGTGCGCGCAATTTGCACAAGGCCGCCGTGTTGATCGCACAAGAGTTGGGCGGTGTCTTTCCTCGCAGTTACGATGAACTGTGGTCGCTACCCGGCGTGGGGCGCTCGACGGCCGCCGCGATTGCGGCATTTGCCTACGGCGAGCCACGCGCGATTCTCGACGGTAACGTCAAGCGTCTGTTCGCTCGCTATTTCGGCATCGATGGCGACGTGCGCGCCAAAGCGATCGAGGACGCGATGTGGTTGCGTGCTGAGCAAGAGGTGCCGCGCAAAGACATCGCCTCATACACACAAGGCCTGATGGACTTGGGTTCGACCGTCTGCACACGCGGCAATCCGAGTTGTCTGCTGTGTCCGCTGCGAAAAACCTGTGTGGCGTTCAATGAAGGTCGCGTTGATGCGCTTCCCGGCAAGAGCCCAAAAAAAGACACGCCGCATCGAGAAACGCGCATGTTGGTGATGGTGTCGAGTGGTGAGGTACTCATTGAGCGCCGCCCGCCAACCGGCATCTGGGGCGGATTGTGGTCGCTACCGGAAGTCGCGATCGAAGAAGACGTATTAATGATTGCCAAGACGAAATATCACGTTGCCACTACCAGGGGTCGCCGTCCGCAGCCGCTCGCGGAAATCGAACACGGCTTCACACACTATTCACTGACCATTTATCCGGTTGAAATTGCCGTCGCCCGACGCGACCTGCACGCCGCGGAGCCGAGTGTGATGTGGCTCAATCTCGACGACGTCGCGGGCGCTGCACTGCCGGCGCCGGTGAAGAAAATATTGGCTTCCTTAAAGAAGTGAAACACCAGCATTGACGGGCATTTTCACGTCTTTTTGTCTGGAACTACCCGTCGATACTGGTGTTTTGCTATTTAGTTGCGACCAGCCCTTGATCGACCAGAAAGTGCTGCAACACCTCAAGCCGCATGGTCACGTCCGTGAGCTCGAGCATTTTTTGTTTGATCGCATTGCTCAGTGGCAATAGTTCTGTGAGGCGCATGCCGACGCAGAACGCGTCATCAAAGCGCAAATGATCCTGATGCAGATTGGCTTCGCGACTGGCGATGACTTTTGCGAGAAACGTGGCGCACATAACTAGCCTGGTTGGCGTCATCGTCGACCGCGTCGGTGCGCGCCACCATCAAGCCGTGCTCGGTAATCTCGCGCTCGATAATGCGAAAGCGCAACAAGCCCTTCACGCTCACCTGCAAAATTCCCAGTTGCGGCATGTCCCAATCCTCGATCAGCGCCATCGTCCCCACCAACTCCGGGATCGCGGGCGAGCCAACTTCGGTGCCCTCGCGAATCAGGCAAATCCCAAATGGCTCACCCGATTTCAGCGATGCCTTTGCCATATTCATATAGCGCTGCTCAAAAATTCGCAACGCCAACTTGCCCCCCGGAAACAGCACGGTGCCGAGTGGAAAAATGGCGATTTTCTTGGTGACTTGTTGTGCGGTGCGCTGTCGAATCTCGACGACGGTCTCAATAATGGTCTTAAGCAAGATGGACGTTTTCTTGAGTGGAAAGTGTCGCGCGCTTGACCGCGCCGCTGCCGACAAATGGCTACGCAATATCGCGGTGTCGAACCAATACCTGCTGGCTGCTGCCAAACCGCGCAGCGAGTTCTTCCGCAATGTAAATCGAGCGATGTTGGCCGCCCGTGCAACCGATGGCAACTGTCACCGCGGTTCGGTGATCGCGCACGAATGACGGCAGCCAACGCGCCAAAAAATTGGCGACGTCGTCCGTGAAACGCGCGACATCCGCATCGGCGCGCAGAAACTGTTTGACTGGCTCATCGCGTCCGGTCAGCGGGCGCAGCGCTAAATCGTAATAGGGGTTGGGCAAAAAGCGGGCGTCGAATACCATATCAGCGTCAATCGGGATGCCGTGCTTAAAGCCGAACGACTGAATCGTCAGTGAGATGCGGCTACGATCAAGCTGCAGCCAATCCTTGATCCAGTCGCGCAGTCGGTTGGCCGCGACACCAGACGTGTCCATGCGGTGACCGAGTTCGGCAATCTCACTCAGCAGTCGGCGCTCTTCGGCAATGCACGCCTCAACGCCGCCCGGAATGCGCTCAGCGAGCGGATGCGGACGGCGAGTCTCCGCAAAACGTCTGGCAATCGATTCGTCGTTGGCCTCAACGAACAGCAATCGACAATCGACGCCGCGTTCGCGCAGCGAATTCACTAATTGCGGCAACGCGCTGACCGACTCTCCCGCGCGCACGTCGATAGCCACGGCGATCTGCTTGACGTCGCGCAATTCAAGCAATAGCGGTTCGACCAGCGACACCGGCAGATTGTCGACCGCAAAGTAGTGAGCGTCTTCGAGCGCCTTGAGCGCCACACTCTTGCCTGAACCAGAATACCCGCTGACCAGCACCAGCTTCATCACGCCGCCTCTGCCTACTCGCGCCGGTAGCCGTCAAACGAGGTCGTCGGTTCAGCCACGGGCGCGCCCGTGGCTCGTGCTGACGTGTTCTCGCCCGGCTGTTCACGCATCGCGAGTTCATGCCGATCCAGAAAATCCTTGGTCGAATCGTAGCCGCGCGTTTGCAGAATGTAGTTGCGTACGGCTGCTTCGACCAACACCGCGAGGTTGCGGCCGACCACCACGGCGAGCGTGACGGTCGGAATTTCGACCCCAAGGATGGACGTCGAGCTCGACTTGGCCTGCAGTCGATCCAGCCCTTGAAAATACTCCTTGGTAGGGCGCTCCAGATGCACAATCAAGCGCAATGTTTTGCGCGGACGCACTGCTGTCTCGCCGAATATCGCGCGAATATTCAGCACGCCAATGCCACGCACTTCAAGGAAGTCGCGCAACAGTGGCGGGCAGCGGCCTTGAATGACCTCCGGGCCAATCTGATACAACTCGACAGCGTCATCGGCGACCAGCCCCGCGCCGCGCGAAATGAGCTCCAGCGCCAATTCACTCTTGCCGATCTGCGAGTCGCCGGTGATGAGCGTGCCAAATCCGAGTACGTCGAGCAACACGCCGTGCAATGTGGTGATCTCGGAGAGTTCGCGTTGCAGATATGGACGCAGCAAATTGACAAAAGTACGACTCTTCTTGAGTGACAAGAACAGCGGCGTGCCAAAGCGATCCGCCGCTTCGATAAGATACTTGGGCGCATCCGCACCATCGCACAAGAAAATCGCCAGCGTTTCGTTGGTACAAAGCGCTTCCAGGCTCGCCGCAAGCTGTTTTTCATCCAGGTGATCCAGATACTCGATGTCCGACACGCCCAACGCCTGAATGAGGATGGGGTGAATCAGATTCAAGTGTCCGACCAGACCAACGCCCGGTCGATCCAGCGCGTCGTGTGTCAGCGTGCGTAACGCGCCACGCTGACCGCCCACCCAGGTCAGCGAGAGCTTGTCACGCCGATCTTCAAAAAGCCGCTGTACGCTGAGTTGCGGCATGGGCCGAGCCTGATGCAGAACCGTGGATCAACATGTCGTGCGCACGTGCGTTATCGGTTTCGACCAGCAACGCGTTGCGCAATTCACCATCGCAGAACGCCTGCGCGAGCTCCGACAACAAATTCAAATGCAGCTCAGTCGCGTGTTCGGGTATCAACATGGCGAACACCAAACGCACCGGCTCGCCGTCGGGTGATTCAAACGGTACGCCGTCCTTGGTGCGAATAAATACCGCCAATGTATCGCGCAGATTTTTGATTCGCCCGTGCGGAATCGCGACGCCATGCCCCAAGCCGGTGGAGCCGAGTTTTTCGCGCGCGAACAAGGCGTCGAACACAGCGGCGCGGGCGATCTTGTTTTCATTTTCAAACAGCAGTCCGATTTGCTCGAACAGTCTTTTCTTGCTGGACACGTCCAGATCAAGCAGTACATGGGTAAGCGGCAGGTGCTTGGCAAAAGTTGCGACGGGCATAGTGCGGGGTGTGCTGGGGGGATAGTGCATTTTACGCCCCGAGCGGGCGACAAACGGTGCGGGGTGCAAATTCGGCGGCAAGACCACCAATGCAAACCGCCCGGGCCAGCGAATACTGGGCAGCGGGCGGCGGCAAAGCGAGCGAGGCAGGCTCGCTCAGGAATCGAGGACAACGCGCTTCGGTGCCTCGGCCAAATGATTGTTCTTGATTTTTTCCTTGTGTTTGACGATTTGCCGATCGAGCTTATCCACCAGTAAGTCGATCGCAGCGTACATGTCCGCGTCGGCAGATTCGACAAATATGTCCTTGCCAGACAGGTGCACACTCGCCTCGATTCGTTGTCGCAACTTTTCGACGGTCAGTATCATGTTTACATCAATAACGTGATCAAAATGACGGCTGATTCTGGTCATCTTGGTGGCGACATAATCACGCATGGACGGCGTGATTTCGAGGTGATGGCCTGTCATGTGTAAGTTCATACGCCGATCTCCTTTCAATGGAGCACATCTTGTGCCCCGGTTTATTCATCCCCGATCAGGGATTGAAACAACAGTGGTTGGATTGACGATACGCCCAATCCAAAATCCATGCAAGCGCGCGAACACGCGGCGGTTGGTTGATGCCGTCCACCGGCGCTTTTGACCACAACAATTCACAAAGATTTCCGCAAACTTGCCGACTGAATCTGCAGCGATCCGCGGTATTTAGCGATGGTGCGGCGCGCAACCAGAATTCCCTGATGCGAAAGAATGTCGGCAATCTTGTTATCCGACAATGGCTTACGCTGATCTTCGGCAGCCACCAACTGCTTGATAAGCGCGCGAATCGCCGTCGCCGAACACGCACCGCCCGTTTCGGTCGCTACGCTCGAGCCAAAAAAATACTTAAGCTCAAAAATTCCTCTCGGAGTGAGCATGTACTTTTGCGTCGTGACTCTTGAAACCGTGGATTCGTGCAGACCCACTTGATCGGCAATTTCGCGCAGTACTAACGGGCGCATGGCAACTTCACCGTGGTCAAAAAAATGTCGCTGGTTTTCTACAATGGCTTCGGTCACTTTCAAAATCGTTTCAAAGCGTTGTTGAATATTCTTGATCAACCAGCGCGCTTCCTGCAGTTGTCCCGCCAGATTCTTGCCGTTGGCATCGCGACTCTTTTGCACCAGATCGGCGTAGAACTGATTGACTCTAAGCCGTGGCATCGCCGCTTGATTGAGCATGGCGCGCCACTTTCCTCGAATTTTTTTCACCACAACATCGGGCACCACAAAACGCGTGTCGCCGAGACCAAAACGGCGGCCCGGCTTCGGCTCCAGAGAAACGATGAGTGCGCGCGTTGCCTTGAGTTCGTCGTCGGTCAGCCGCAGTGCGCGCTTGAGTTTCGCAAAATCGCGCTGTCCGAGCGCGTCGAGATGGTCCAGCACTAACGTGTGCGCCTCCACCAGATACGGCGTGTTCGGTGGCAACTGATCGAGTTGCAGTTGCAGACACTCGGCCAACGAACGAGCGCCAACACCTGCTGGATCCAAATGCTGAACCTGACTCAGCGCGACCTTGAGTTCGCTGCGCAATGTCTCCGTCACTTCGTCGTCGGCAACGCCGTCACTCAGTTGATCGTTAGACGCGGCCAGCAACTTCACCAAGTCCTCAAGTTCGTACGTCAGATAGCCGCCATCATCGAGATGGGCAATGACAAACGCGGCCATCTGCCGATCACGCAATGATAGTGACGTCAGCCCCAGTTGCACAAGCAAGTGTTGCTGCAGCGAAACCGAGGGAGACGCCGCCGACGCGTATTCGTCGCGATCAGCGCGGTCGCCATCGTCATTACCGCTGGTAGCGGTGCTAATACTTCCGGGTGCATCAACGGACGAACCGCCGGAAAATTCGCCGCTGTCAAAATCGAGTTCGCGCGAATCCGACGTGTCGGCACCGATTTGCGTGGCGGCCATTTCGCCGGGCGCATAGTCGGCATCGTCAAACGCTTCGGCGGATGCGGCAGCCGCGAGTTTGTCGCTGGCTGCGTCGCCGGACGCCGTGTCGGCGGCGCGCGATTCATAGTCCTCGCGCTCGAGTAGCGGATTTTCGAGCAGGAATTTTTCGAGTTCTTGGTTCAGGTCAGCCGTTGAAAGCTGCAACAAGCGAATGGACTGCTGCAATTGCGGCGTGAGCGCAAGATGTTGCGAAAGCTTAAGGTGCAGCGAGGCTTTCATGACGTCGGCTAGAGGCGAAAATTTTCGCCCAGATACACTTTGCGAACGGTTTCGTCTGCGACGATTTCTTCCGGCTCGCCCATGGCCAACACGCGACCCTGGTTGATGATGTAAGCGTGATCACAAATACCGAGCGTTTCGCGAACGTTATGATCGGTAATCAACACGCCGATGCCGCGTTTTTTCAGAAACTTGATGATTTCCTGAATATCAATGACCGCAATTGGATCGACGCCGGCGAAGGGCTCATCAAGCAACACAAAGCGTGGCTCAACCGCGAGCGCGCGCGCGATTTCGACACGTCGCCGCTCACCACCGGAAAGACTTACCGCCGGATTGTTTCGCAAGTGGCTGATGTGCAGTTCATCCAATAGCGCGTCGCGCTTGTTGGCAATTTCGTCGGCGTTAAGATCGCGCAACTCCAATACCGCTTGAATATTCTCAGCCACCGTCAATTTGCGAAATATCGACGCTTCCTGCGGCAAATACGCCAGGCCCAAACGTGAACGTTGATAGATAGCGAGCGTAGAAATCGCGTGCTGGTCGATGTGAATCTCGCCGCCGTCGAGCGGTACCAAACCGACAATCATGTAAAAGCAGGTCGTCTTGCCCGCACCGTTGGGTCCAAGTAAGCCGACCACCTCACCGCTTTTGACTTCCAGCGACACGTCGTGCACAACAACGCGCTTTTTGTAGGCTTTGCGCAAATGTTCGGCGCGCAACACGCTGACCTGCGGCAGGCTGGCGTCGTCGGCATTGACCCGTTCGGCAGCAACGGTAGTCGCGGTGTCCATGGTCATTTTTTTGCGGCAGCGGCCGCATCCCTCGGCGCGTCGGCGCGCGGCTGAATCACAATCCGCACGCGATTGTCACCCGTCTGGGTGCCGCCTTTCGGGTCTTTGCTGTCGGGGATGCGGCCGAGCGCCTGTAGCACTTCCGTGATGGAGTTGTAATAGATGTATTCGCCGGTCAGCTCGTCGCCGCCGTTTTTCAGCTTGGCGCGTGAGAACAACTTAACCGTGTTCGCTCTGTCGTCAAATTCAGCACGATCCGCAGTACCTTCCATGTAGTCGTTGAAGCCTTCGCGCTTTTCGCGAAACGTAATTTGGCTGCCGTTGCTACCGGACAACTCGGCAAAAATGTGTTCCTGTGCATCGCGCTTCAATCGCATGCGTTCGGCCGTGATGCGCATGGTTCCTTGCACCAGCACCACGTTGCCTTCGAGCGTTTGAACGTTATTGGCCAGATCCATGGTGCCGCTGGCCGCGTTGATCTCGATCGGTTTGGTGCGGTCGGCCTTTTCGGCGTGGGCATGAACGCTCGCAAAACACGCCACGGACAACAGCCACGAAAGCGCGCGCATCCAATTCGACGACGTTGCTGCGCAGAGATGCGCGCTGGCTTGGTTGTTCATCGTAGACTAACTCCGGTTTGAAACCCCGGCCTTCAGGCCGGTGGGAGCCGACCCCGGCCTGAAGGCCGGGGTTTCGGGGGCGACCGTTTTGGGAGGGGATGCAAACCCCTTCCAAAACACATTTGACCGACAGGCCTGAAGGCCTGTCGCTAATTTCTTGCTTGCACAATTCATTTTGCACTCACAAGGGTTGCGCTCATCTGAGTCATGTGCAGCGTTTTGGTCAGATTGTTGAGTTCGAATCCCGCCGCTTTGATCACGCCATGTGTACTCTCGATCACCACACCCTCCTGAGATGAAGCGGTGTTTTTCTCCGGCAGCACGGTAAGTCGCGGCGTTGTCAATTTCATGGCGGGTGATTTTCCGGACTCACTCGAATCAATCACGACGCCGCCTTCCATGATGACTTCGTCGCCGCCGGCGACCAGTCGTGCGCGCGGCGCTCTCGCCGTCATCACTGGCTGGCCGGGCGTAGTCGCCGTGAAAACGACTTCTTCGAGCAGCGACGAATCGTTGACCGGAAAGTGCGTCATGGTCCGCGCGGTCAACACGTATTGTACGTCGCCCGTCGGCGAGAGCTTTCTGGCGGTAAAGCGTTCAATCACAACGTCGGGGTCGTTGCGCCCGGGATCGCGACTGCGGGTGGCGTCGCTCGCTACGTAGCGTGATAACCAGAACGTAAGCACCAGCAACAGCAGCAACACACCGAGCGGGAGCAACGGAAGCGAGCGTGCTTTCATTTCATCATCTCGGCCAACGAAGGCGGGGGCATGGAGCGATCCTGAATCGCGACGATGACACTCTGAGCCGGCGAGCCGTAACGCAGTTCCACAGCCTTGGGCAGTTCCGATGCGCGTAACGCGGTTCTCGGTCTACCGACGAGCGCGGCTGGCGACACCGGCCAGCGATCCTGCCAAACATTGTCTTCATCGAGGAAGAAAAACCGCCCTTCGCTGCCACGCCAGGTTGCCAGCACCGCCGTTGCGTCACCGTCCGCGACAGGGCTGTCGCGAGTTGGGGCTCGGAGTTGCAACCGGCTTTCCCCGGATGTTGCGTCGAACTGAATCTCGAACCGATACGGCGACGGCGCCCGTGATCGCGCGTTGGGCACCGCGATCGACAGCGACTCAACACTACGGGCATCGCCGATCAGCGGGGGCGGTGGGTTGGCTGATGTGGTTGGCGGCGGCAGCACGGTCAGGCCGACAGCCTCGCGAAACCACGCCAATCGCATGCCTTGGTCGCGTGAATTGGACGCTTCGGTGGAGCCTACCTCGGCCACCCGAATGGCTTGCGAAACCCCTGAAACAAGGATCCCCGCAACCATGAAAAACAATGCCATCGCCGTCAGAATCTCGAGCAACGTAAACCCTGTCTGCCGCCGTCCCTCGATGCAGGTAAGGGGTACCAGCAACGCTTGAGATTGTGGCGCTGATTCGATCGGAAGCACGGGCATTTTTGGCGGTCGAGTATGATTCTTGCTTGGGAGTAGTCCCAATCATAGCGCGTTAAGGTCGAACGCACCGCCCTGCGAACGCCGACACCGAGCAACACGGCACCTTCCAGCACCCTGTTTATACTAAGGAGGGTCTGAACAAGTCTATTCGATTCATCTTGCGGCGATATTGGGGCATCTACGTTGTTATGCTCCTCGTGCGTTAGCCCCGCAATGCACCTTCGTCGCATGCCTAGCCTGCATATTTCACGGGTCGGTTCCGCCCACGTCAATTTCCGCTATGAAGAAGAGCCTCACATGAGAAATCCATTTTGGTCTTCGATCAGCGCTGAGCCTACGCGCTCGATAGCGGGCGGCTGAGCATGCGCTTTTCCCTTCTCTTCCTCTTGAATATCTCGATATTCACTCGTCAGTCGAACGAAAAATCACACGCCCATCCACCCACTCTCGAACGCGTCCCCGTGAAATATGCAGGCTAGTAGCTGCCCCAATCTCACCACAATCTGAACCAAAGCAACTTATTCAGACCCTCCCTAAATTTCTGCCATGACCGCGAATCGCACACGCCGTATGCCACCCCCGTCGCTCTATACCCGGCTACATCGACGCGCCGCCGGTTTTGTGCTGGTCGCGACACTGGTCGCCATTGCCATCATCAGTCTGGGTGCCGCTTATTTCGCCGCGCAAGTCGATGCGCTGCGCGATCACGCTAGCCACATGCAGCGCTGGGCGGAAGCGGAGCGCGAGGCATTTTCAGTGCGAGAAACGCTGCAATTCGCCGCCTCGCTCGGATTTCGCGACGAAGGGGGACTCACGTACGCCGGCACGACCTTGGCCACCGATGGACGACGTTACAAACTGAGCGACACGCTCTCGGTCAGTGTGCAGGATGAACGCGGGCTGCTGGCAATCAACTTGCTGGAGGGTCGAACCGTGTCGCGGATTCTCGACGGCTTCGGCATTCCAGCAGAGCGCCACGCGCGGCTCATCGACACACTGGCGGACTACATCGACCCGGACGATTTGCGCCGCCTGAACGGTGCGGAGAAAGCTGAATACGCGGCAGCCAACAAACCGGCACCAGCCAACGATTTCTTGCGAACCCGGGAGCAGCTCGGCGACATTCTGGGCTGGGACGAATTACTGGATCGACTCGCCGCGGCTGGCCAGTCCTCTAACCCAGGCGTTCGTTCACGGTTCATCGATTTGTTCTCGACCGCAAAACATTTCGGGCTGAACCTCAATTCCGCGCCGCCGGCCGTGCTGCGGACCGTCGAAGGGCTCAATCCAGCCCGCATTTCGGCTTTGGTGGATCAACGCCGCGCGGCGGCATTTACCTCGCTCGGGCAACTCGGCCCTTTTTCGTCTGGGCCGCTCGATTCCGAGTATCTGGGGTTGGTCGGTGCCAACGAATGGCGAGTCGTAATCCACAAGGCAAATCTGGCGTTCCTGCTAGAATGTCAGCTAACGATCACTCCTGCCGAACCTGACCGTCTGACACGATTAAGGGAGTGCGTCCGACGTCCAGTGACGGCAGCTTCGTCCAGTTCGTCCGATGAGTTTCAGCGCGCGTTAAGCCCCCCGGCAGGTTCGCGGCAATCGTCGGAATCGATGACCATAAGATCTTCTAATCTTGCCCCCAGGAATGACTTACGCGACACGCCCACGATTATTGATTCCCCAGCGCCTGATTGGCTGGCTGAAGTCGTTAGCGCCGCTGGAGCTGGGCGGCGATAAGCCGTTCACTCAGTCCGAGCACTACCAGCAAACACGACACGGTCTGCAGGCGCCCACAACGCCCAACGCGAAAGCGCCACTGTGGGTGCTGTCGCGCGGCTGCTACGCCGTCAGAACGCTGGATTTAGCGGCTGTTCCGTCCGCCAAACGCGACGACGCCATTCGGCTCGCGTTGGCCGGCTGGACGCCATTCGCCGAAACCGACCACTATGTCATCCCTCAGCGGGGTGGCGCGATTTTGTGTGCCTGGGACAGCGCGGCAACGACGCAGATGATGGACTCGGTCGCGGTGGACGCCGCGCAAGCGACTGTGCTTCCAGAGTCTGCACTGCGCCGTTTTGTGCCAGTTGCTTCCCTTGATCGCAATGCCACGCAGGTCGCCGCGCTTTATCAAGTTATGGACGGCTACGTTGGCCTAGTGCAAGGCGACGGTCGAATGTTGGCCGAGCAGTGGTGGCCTGAGGTACCGTCGCCCGCGCATTGGCGCAATTTCTTGCGCAGCGCCAGCGTCAGTGACGATCTCAACCGCGATGTGCCATCGCCTGCCGCGCCGACGTGGCTAACTAAACCAGACGGCCATCCTGCCGCCCAGCCACGCAACAACACATCGGCGCGCGAAGTGTTGATTGTCTGGGCGATGGCGCTGGTGCTCGCCGCGCCGACGCTTTGGTATGCCAACCAATACCGGCAACTCTCAGCGCTACAGCTGTCTGCGTCGCAACGTTTGCAGTCGACCGAAAAGGATCTCGACGTCGTGCTCAGTGCGCGCGACCAAGCGCTGTCGACACAAGAGCGCGCCGTCCAACTTGCGGCACTGTTCAATCAAACCGAGGCACTACAGCTATTTGCATTGGTCAATGAAGTCGTCCTGCAAAATTTGGGGGGCGGCACCTTGCAGCTCAACGATTGGGAAATGCGACTGCAGCAACTGAAGTTCAGCCTCGTCGCCGTGACCGGGTCACCGCCCGCAGCCACCGCGCTTGTCAAGGCGTTAGAGCGCGTGCGAATTTTTCGTGATGTAGAAGCCAGAACGGACGGCGCTCGGGTCAACGTTACGCTCCAGTATTTGCCACCGAACACGACGCCAGCCAGCGATGTGCCGCCGACAATTCCGCCAGCGCCGAACGTCGCGCCCGCCAAGGCCGCTTCGCTGGACACGTCGACCACAGTTGCGAGATTGGGCGAACATGGTTAGCACTGCGCCGATCAGAATGGTCGCCAAGTTTCTCGGCGAATGGAATGTGAATCGGCGCTTTCGCGTCGGCATTTACCTTTTGCTTGGCATCCTGTGGCTGTATGCCATCCTGGTGCTCAAAGACGTCGTGGTCGCTGAACACGCCAATTGGGAGGCGATGGAGTCCAAGAATCTGCGATCCAAGTCCACCGCGGCCGCAGCAGATTGGCCGATTCGCGCACAGGAGATCAAGTCTGCGCTGACGGATTTGGAAGCGCTGTTGTGGCGCGACGGCAGCGTCGGATTGTCGCAGGCGGCGTTCGAAGAGCGCCTCACGCAGTCGTTCGCCAGCGCCAACATTGTGGTGCGTTCCATCCGCACTTCGGCCGTCACGGAGGCGGCGGCCGCGCCCACACAACTCGGACTGATCCAACTTCGTGCGCGCGTGCAAGTCGATTTTCGTCCCGCAACCTTCTATCTATGGTTGGCGACCGTCGCGCGCAGCAAGTCGGCCAAATCCCCGTCGCTGCTGGTCGAGAGTCTGACCATCAGATCCGGCAGTTTCGGACAACCCGCCACGGCCGACCTCGACTTGGTCGGCTATGCGGTGAAGTCCAGCAGTGAGCGCCCAGGAGCGCCCAAGTGAACATGCTGCTCAAGCGCTGGTTGATCGCGGTCGCGCTGTTGACGCTGGTCGTTGTGTTGGTGGCACCCACGCCGCAGCCGAAAGCAGCCAGAGCAGGAAGTGCGACTGACGGCTGGGTTGTGCCGCGGCTCGCGCTGCCGCCGGAGAATGCGAGCTTGGTGCTTAACGGCTTACTTCAAAGTAGACTTTGGGGTGGTCAGGCTGACGCCAATCCCGCTAACGACGATAAAGCCTCCCGATGGCGTCTTGCTGGCATCACGGGTGTTCCTAATGATAGGTATGCGATCGTGCAATTTGGGGACGATCGGATTCAACAGCTCAAGGCGGGTGACAAATTCCCTGATGGCACGCTGATTGCGCAAGTCAGAGAGGGCGGTGTCTGCGTCGTGTTGGAAGGCAACAAACGTTTCTTGCCGCTCGACGGTCAAGTCGTTCCCATTGTTTGGTAGCCAAAAATGATGCTCACAATATGATAATTCTCTCGTCCACAATTCGGCGTGCCACGCTGTCGCTCACCGTGTCGGCCATCGTCGGTTGCGCGACGGCACCGGTCATCCCGCCGCCATTGCAGTTGCCACCCAAGTCTGCGGCCACGACCGCCAGCACCGCAGCCGCCGATCTGGTGGCAGAAGCCAAGCGCGCTCTGGTGTTGGAAAACCCGACGCCGCCGGTCGTCGTGTCCAAAGCGCCGCCACCAACTCCAGCCGCGGCTGCGGCTGGCTCCGCGGACATCGTGTTGAATTTTGATCAACTGCCGCTACCTGCGTTCATTCAGGCGGTGTACGCCACGGCGTTGAAAAAAACCATCAGCATTGATCCGGCTGTCTCGGCGCGCAAGGATCTGGTCACACTGCGTGGTGGCAAATCGCTCAACGCTGCGGAGGCAGAGTCCACGGCGCGGCTATTGCTCAAGAGCTACGGCGTGTCGGTGCAGGATCTGGGCGGCTTAATTAGATTTGTTCCAGACAGCGCGACCACCGGTTACCTGCCGGAGATTCGCCGTGGCCGTGCACTGCCCGATACACCGATGCCGATGCGGCCGGTTTTTTTGCTGGCCGAGTTAGCGTCGCTGCGCAATACCGATATCTCGAGCTACTTGCGAACGCTGTTTGGCGAAAAGATCAAATTCATGGAAGACCCGACGCGAAACTCGATTCTGCTGTCTGGCAATGGCGATGACGTGCAAGCTGCGCTCGAAGCGATTCAGGTGCTCGATCAACCGTTGTTCAAGGGTCGTAATTCGATTCGCATCTCGCCATCGGTATGGTCGGCGGATGAATTGACCAAACGCCTTACCGAAATCCTCACGCAAGAGGGTTATGCCGTCGGCACGACAACCTCGTCTGGTGGCGTGCAGTTCCCGATTACCTTGTTGCCTGTCGCCGGCATCAATGCCGTCATCGTATTTGCGCAGTCCAAAGAGATCATCCAGCATATTGTTGAGTGGGCCAAGGTGCTGGACAAACCCGCAGAGAAGAGCACAGGGCGTAATTTTTTCAGCTACCAAGTGCGTAATACCGATGCGTCGCGCCTCGCTGAAACCGTACAGCAGTTGCTGTCGGGCGTTGCGCGCCCGGCCACGACCGCAGCACCCTCCACCACCGCGAGCGCGCCCCCACCAAGCGTGGGCGGTGGGGTGGTCGTCGACAAGGCCACCAACACCATTTTGTTTCGCGCGACCAGCGACGATTACGCCGACATCATTCGATTGCTCAGGGAGCTCGACCGCACGGCACGACAGGTACTCATTGAGGTCACCGTCGCGCAAGTGTCGGTGGATGACTCGGTGTCCATCGGCGTCGACTGGATTTTCAGAAAGCTCAACGACAGCGGTCTGAATGTCACACAGCTCGGCGGCAATACGGGCGGTGCGGCAACCACGTTGGGCGGCTTCACCGGCTTTGCGATCACGCAGTTGGATCGGCTAGGCCAACCGCGCGCGGTGTTGAATGCGTTGGCCAGCGACAACAAAGTCACGGTGCTTTCCAACCCGAGCCTGATTGCGCGCAACGGCGAATCCGCGAGCATTCAGGTTGGGCAATCGGTCCCTGTACTAACAAGCCAACAGACCAATTCAGCAACCGGTGGCACCGGCATCATCTCTTCAGTGCAGTATCGGGACATCGGCACCATTCTGAAAATAAAACCGGTCATCCATTCGTCGGACCAGGTCGATATGGAAATCTCGCAAGAAGTCAGCTCGGTATCGAGCAACACCACCGGCGGCATTTCTTCACCGACCATCAACAAGAGCTCACTCGACACTAAGCTCACCCTCAAACACGGTTCCACTTACGTACTGGGCGGCTTGATCAGCAACAACGTCGACAAGACCAATAGCGGCATTCCGTTTCTCAAGGACATCCCGTTCATTGGCCAAGCGTTCAAGAAATCGACCGACAGCACCAAACGCAATGAACTGGTGATTCTGATCACGCCCTACATCATCAGCGATGACGGTGAAGCGCGCGCGGTGACAGACGCGTTCCGCCGACAGCTCGGCACGTGGGCGCACGATATCAAAGCAAGTTCACCGACGGATTCTAGCGACCAACCGGCCAAATAACTTCGGGCTGTCAGTTGCGCAGACGGTGGGCGCGCGCCACCCTACTTCGAGGCGATCGCGTCCAATACGATGCCGGGTGTGAGTAGCTCCGGCAATACACGCGCCTCACCCGTCGGCGGATAGAACACATACAGCGGCACACCATTGCGACCGAACTCGGCCAGCGCTGCGGTGATGGTCTCGTCCCTGCGCGTCCAATCGGCCCTCATGCGCACCACATTGCGGGTCCGCATTTGCTGGATCACTTTGTCGTCGTTTAACGCCACGCGCTTGTTGACCTGACAGGTGATGCACCAGGTCGCGGTGAAATCAACAAACACCGATTTGCCCTCGCGCCGAAGTGTGGCAATTTTTTCCTTCGAGTACGGTTGCCAATCGTCGGCTGAGGTCGTTGCGGCCGCCGACGCAGGTGGCGCGGTTGTCGCGGCGTGCCATGCCGCGCCAAGACCGGCAACAACTGCGATTGCAACGACGCTGATCGCCAGTGACGTTTTCGTAGCCTGCCAGCGTCCGTACATCCACGCGCCCAACGCTAGCAACGTCAGCGCCAGCAACAGCGTTGCCGCGCCATCATTACCGGTTTGAGAACCGAGCACCCAGATCAACCACACGACCGTGGCATAGAGCGGAAATGCCATCGCCTGTTTAAACGTCTGCATCCACGCACCCGGCTTCGGCAGGTATCTCAGCGAGGCTGGAAAAAACGCCAGCAACAACACCGGCAGCGCCAAGCCAGTCGCAATGGCGGCGAAGATGAGTAGCGCCATCGGTGCGCTCTGACCAAGTGTGAAGCCCACCGAGGCACCGAGTCCGGGTGCCATGCACGGCGTCGCAACGACGGTGGCCAGTACGCCCGAAACAAACGCACCACGCAGCGGATCGGATTGCGCACGCCGCTCCGCCTCGCCCGCGACGACTTGCAGCGACGTGCCAAATTCAAACAGTCCGGAAAGGTTGAGTGCCATCAGAAAAAACATCACTGCAAGTGCGGCGATTACCAGCGGCTCTTGCATCTGAAAGCCCCATCCCACCGCTTGTCCGGCGCTGCGCAACGCGAGCATCAGTCCGGCCAACAGCATGAACGAGGCCAACACGCCGGCACAATACGCAACGCCTTGACGACGCAGCAAGCGGCTCTCTCCGTGCGCCGTGGCAACAAACCCCATCACCTTGATGCCGAGCACTGGAAACACGCACGGCATCAGATTGAGGATCAAGCCACCGAGGAGCGCGAGCAAAACTGCCATTGCCAAACTCAAGTCAGTACGCGCACTTCCAGGCATTTTTGGCTGAAAACCCGCGCTAGTGCTTGTGTTTTGTTTTGTGTCAGCGCCATCACGATAGGTCACCGGTGCCGACACTGCAACCGCCCTTGCACTGAGTTGCTGACTCCAATGAGTGACGCTTTTCCCGTCGCCAGCCACCAGCACGCCATCCAGATGCGTGAGCGTGTTGTTGCGTGGATCGGCCAACGCAATCGTCAGCGAAAAACCATTCGCCGTCTTCGCAAACGTCTGCTTGGCCGCGTTCGCCATCACATCGTCACGATGCGGAAAAAATGCGACCTCCGCGGCGCGCCACGCGCTGTTTGTGGTTGCGGTAATGGTCGCGCTCATGCCGTCGATCACGACGCTGACGCCTTCTAGCGTTTTGCTTGGCAGCGCCGCGTGCGCCTCGGTGAACGCGCGCTGCCACTTTGCGTTCAACGCCGGTGCGACATTCGACGCCGCCATCGACAATGCGACCACACCGTCCTCGGGGATGCATACGTCGGCGCAGACCAGCCAATCGGCTTTTGCCTTGAGCGTGACGGACTCGCCGTGCTGGAGCGCGCTCGGCGTCTGTATGGTCACAAGGTGCAGCACCTCGCCCTCGTAGCCGAAAATCATCAGCGAACCGAGCGCCAATTTCTTCGGAAATGGCCAGGCAATCTCGCTAGCGACAAAACCATCAGGCAGCGTCCACTTCAATCGCGTCGGCAGGCCCGAGTCGCCAGGATTGCGCCAATAGGTGTGCCAGTGGTCGATGATTTTCAACCGCAGCGCCGCTTCAATCGGCTGGCCCGGTTGAAAGGTGGTGTGACGCGCGATCAATTCCGCTTCGACGTGCGGCGTTTTGACCGGCTGCGCGGCAGCAATCGGCGCGATGCCGAGCAACGCGGCGAGAAATATCAACACGGCAAGGCCGGCCCACCACCACGAAGCGAACAAGAGCCGAGGCCGAGGCAACGGAGAATGCATGTTGGAGACTTTACGCAAGAAGCACCTACCGGCTGTCAAAGGACTGAATGGATAACATCGCTGGGATAGACAACGGCAACCATTCGACGTTCGCGACCCGCGCGCAATGATGGTGCCCACAGTCTGATTCGAACAGACGACCTACCGCTTACAAGGCGGTTGCTCTACCCCTGAGCTATGCGGGCCCGACGTCGAGCATTTTACCGGCTTCCTGCTGTCCCGGTCGATCGCGCGCTGGGGTTTCGTGAAATCGGATCGCCGAACACATCGAGGTCAGCGCCGGTGCGTTTGTAACCAAAATGACGCAGTGAGATGGTGTACGCGGCCAGCTTGGGCGCGGATTCAAGCGTGACTTCAGTCTCGTAGAGCGCGACCATAAACGGCCCCGGCTCACGCGCGTCGTTGCGATTCGCAACCGGCGATTGTAGTGGCCGCGAACGCCAGTTCACGTGTATCTCGCCCAATTTGATCTGTCCCTCCGGTCGCTCCATCGGATTGACCGTCTTCATGAACTCAAGCGCATTGAGTTCTGCCGCGGCGCGCGCATTGCTTTGTTCGATGCGATTGAGACCGTCAAAACTCGCGTTCATCCACGAAAACAACGCGAGCCCCGCCGTGGTCAACAACACCAGCGCGACAATGGCTTCGAGGAGCGTAAATCCGTGCGCAGTTCGGACAACGCTGTGCTGACGCGCACGCGGCGTCATTTTGCAACCACGGTCGGCGTACAGGTGGGCGCACGGAGCAAGTAATCGCGCCGCTCACCACCGGCCGATATGACAGCAAGGCGTCCACCTTCACACCAGCCACTCTCGCGATACGAAATCGAAGCGCCTACGTCAACGCGCCAAGTCTGCGGAATCGACGTCAACCGCTTCGCGGCGCTAGCGGTATCCATGCGAAACGCCGCGCCACTCATGAACACTTGATACGGCACATCCGCAAGCTCGCGCTCGATGGCGTTCCATTGGCTGCTATTGGTGAAACTTTCCAAAAAGCGCGTGAAATTTGGCAGCGCCAATCCTGCCAGCACGCCAATCAGGGCGAGCACGACCAGCATTTCCAGAAGCGTGAAGCCCGGGGAGTTAGTTTGAACGCCGAAGGTTGCCGGAAATTTTCGCGGCGTGTGCCACTCGCTGACCAGCTTCACGGGCATCCTCTCAATCGGGCCACATCGCAAATGGAAAAGGCCTACATTACGTAAGCCCTTGCTGTTATTGGTGCCCGAAATAGGAGTCGAACCTACGACCTTCGCATTACGAATGCGCTGCTCTACCAGCTGAGCTATTCGGGCCTGTTTTGGAGCGAAGCCGGATTTTAACAGTATCCCGGCCTCTGCTCTGGCTCAGTCTCAGTCTTCCCCTCAGCCAGCCCGCTACTGATCGGTGTTGATTGATTTGTAGGTACGGGTTCTGACATTAGATATCTTCGGGCTCACCTTAGTCACACCGATTGTGGCAGTCGTTGCTCCCGAAGCGTCAGGCGCACCGATCAAGACGGCAGTTGGTATGCCATCAACTGGCACAACGCCGATGACGGGCGAAGGGGGCAACCCACCTCCAGGGAAAATGGAAGACCTCCGTCCCCCGCATGCGTCGTTATTTGCTGTTGCGATTGCCCCAGACCCATTGAACAGGTTAACCAAGTAGCCGCGCGCCTCTCCGAGAGCATTGCTACAGGATGCTGCTGACGTAGGGGTTGGTCTATTCGTACTGAATGTAACCAAGCCTGCGACAATGAGCGCCGAAGTCACTCCCTGCTCGCCTTGGCCGTTTTCGGTTAGGTCAAAAAACCAACCTCGCGCGTCGCTGTTCAAGAGCGACCTCGAAGCACACGTACTTGTCGAGGACGTCGAAGAGTCAATCATTGTCGCGCCATCCATGTCTATGGCACCAGAATTCACTGCCAGATCATCTTTGTAAACGTACGCCCGATTCACAACGGGCGATGTATACGGATAATTTTCGATCAGCGGCCGTTCCCGGTCGCCCGAGACCATCGCGACATAGACTTTATTGGCTGTAGGGAAAACGCTGGGTTGGAAAAGAAATTTGCGCGCGCTCCCGTTTGTATAAGCAACCCTTCTAAACTTCCAATCAGCCCTAGATAATGTCGCCAGCGTGCTTGGGCTATCGACGAAATCAAATCGATAGACATTACCACCGGTGTCAAGGGCATAGCCGAAGTCTACGAATCCGTCATTGTCCACATCAATCATCGCGACATCGGCGGCAACACTATTGAGCGTTGTAAATGTACGAAGGATTTCGCCCGTGTCGGCATTGATCACATAAATGATTTTTCCTTTAGCGGAACCACAGGCTTTTGTGGTTGAGTCTACGTCTTCACAACGATCGTAGCCGCCACCAACCACGATGACCGGCGTTGTTGCAGAGAAGCCCTTCACGAATGCCACATTCGGCGTAGACCATGTCTGCCCGATGGAAGCGTAGCTTTCGCCACCGGTTGTACATCCCACGTCGTCCGTCAGATTCGGGCACCCATGTCGCCACTTCAACACCGGATTGCTGGTCGGCGCACTCACATCAAAGGCATATATCATTCTTCCACCACGTCGTTGGGTTGGGAATATCCATACCGTTGACCCGTCCTGGCTTTGGTACACACCCGTTGAGCCATCGAAGAAATAGTCTTTCGGCGAACTCGCGATTCCCAACGCAACAATACTTGGATAAGCCACTGGAAAATTATTGTCCTTGAGTCTCTGCAACTTTGAATAGTGTTCCGGCGCGATATATGACCATCGCTCCTTCCCCGTATTGGCGTCCACGGCACGGTAAGCACCATCGTTAGCGCCGTAATAGACCGTCACGCCGGTTGTACCGCCATAATTGATTGGTAGCGGTCGAGCATGCACAATGTCGCCATGAATCGACGGACGAGTTATCGTCGTGGCGGGACCACCCCTGCCGGTATCGTTGTTGACGTCCCTACCGCGCGTGAAATTAACTAAATCGTTCGAGGGCTCGCCAGGAATTGTTGTGAAAGCCACAGGCGCGGAACCAGTTCCTGTCAGCATCGTCCGATTTTCGGTATCGGTTGCTGCCGCTGCTGGATTGTTCCCCTGGCGAAGGACTTGTGCGGCGCCGCCCTTTTCGACGGTAGGCCCATCGGGCGCATCAGAATAGCGCTGGGATGCGCTAATAGCCAAGCAGTTGCTCTGCGGGCTGGGGTTGATAGGTGTCGCGAGAGAACTCCAATAGCTTTCAGAGTCAGTCGTCCAGAAGCTGGTCGCACAGTCATCGATAAAGCCGGTTTGCAGGTTCGTGGCGGACTTACCAACCGAATCCACAAGATCAAGCACTCCATTGACCCGGCCTACCGCATATTGTTTTAGGTTTCCAAACCACCGTGGGTTGGCTTCGGGGTCTGGGCGGAACATGCCGATAAAGACCTGGTTGGCATTCTGCGTACGGTTGGTTGCACTAACTGGCAAGCTTGCCGATGCGAATGTTGCATTGACCGACTGAATCTCAGCCATGATTCGCTTCAATGCGTCCAATATCGCCGCCTCGGATTTCGCTGCAAAATATTTCCCGCCGCCATTTTTTGCCATGCTTTGGAGCAAGGCCGTCCTCTCAACATCCTGCTGGGCGTTAAAGACGTCGATCGTATAGGTCATGATCGACTGCTTTACCGTATCCGCTGGACTCGCCGCAGCGTTTATCGCATTCGGCTGCTGCAGAAACCTCGCCCACTCATCGGCATATGCGCCGTCAGATGGCGTATACGTACTGCCGGTCGCCGTGTTGGTGGACGTGATATTGTTGCCAACAACTTGATAGCGAGCACCACTGCTACAGATGCCCGCCGCAGGAGACGGCGACCCAGCAATACATCCTCCATTGTAGGAAGCACAAGTCGAATTGAACTGCACTGAGGTAATGGCATCGGCACCACTTGCGTAACAAAGCGAGGTATCACCCAGCAGCGTGGAAGATGAAGTGGCACCGATAACTGTTCTCGTTGTAACCGACGGCGTGGCAACCCGCTGCACGTCGTACTTATGTGCGGGCGTGGTGGTAACAGATGTCGGTGTCGCCGACACGGTTTGTGTCACATTCACCTTTTGGCTGGATCTCGTGCAACCGGCGGTCGCTCCTGCCGCGCCAGAATATGTACAGGTGTAAGTCGTGGTCGTTGTGGTGTTACCCACCACCGAGACTAACGTCGCTGGACACGTAAATCCGGCCGCATCGGTCGGGTTTGTCCCGCCAACCCAGGGGTTTGAACCACCGCGGATGCCGGTCTTATCTCCATAGCAAGAGGTAGTCGTCTTCGTCGGAGTCGTTGTTGTGATGGACGTACCCCCGAGTACGGACGATCCCGCAGTGGCAGCACAATTCTGTGTCGCGGTTGTACTTGGCGTTGTGCTTACAAGTGAATAAGCACAGCTATTTGTTGTCGTCGTCGTCGTATCGCCAACTGTCGTTACTGAACCCGCCGGGCAACTGAGTCCGCCCGTATCTGCTCCAGATGTAACCGCAGTGCTTGCCGCTGTAGATCTCGTGTAACACGCCGAAACGCCGCCTGTCGTGGTGGTAGGCGTGCCCGCAGTCGGCCCTGTCGTGGTCGTCGTCCCGCCGGTATTGGTTATTCCAGACACGGAATAGCGTTGCGTACCGGCCGCACAAGTGGTGGTTGACGTTGTCGTGTTGTTTGTACACGCGCAAGAGTCGTACGTTCCATCTACAGCGCACTCCGCCGCATAATCGGCCGTACTACAACTTGTCAGGCTGGAATAGCAGGCGGACGTGAAACCCAGAATTGTCTGCGCAATTGACGTTGAAGCCGTGTAATTTTGATACTGCAATTGCGGACTGATACTTCCGCCCAGCGCGGTCAGCGCCGACCCATTAGCAACGGTATCGCCATTGACAGCATTAGGGCCATTATTCGCAAGAAAAATGACGAAATTTCGACCGCACGCATTGCCATCCTCAAGGGGGGATTTGAACGTTGAATAGTTTGAGGTGTAGCCCGCTGAATCAGCGATGCTGGACACAACGCCCGAACTCGGCGCGACGGTGCTTTTCCCAGAAAAGTAATTGAGTGCCGAGTACATGAGGTCGCCGTACCCAAAGCTTGAAGGGACCTTTTCATTCGGGGCATTGATATCGTTATATATCGTCGCCATTGATGAGGAAAGCGCAGACTTGTTTGTGGAATCCATCGGCGTAATCGACTTGCGAATAAATCCACCCGGATGGCCACTCCCCGCAGTGGCATATTCCATGAGACCGAGGCTCACATCAGCACCCAGCCCCGCAATTAATGAATTAATCGCGCGCGCCTCGGCTTGGCCTTGCGTAAGCCCCCCCGGCCATTTTTGCGACGCACGCGACCAGTTCGTGGAATTGTCCAATATGATGAGAATCTTCGGATTGGCTTTTGAACCCGCACTCGAGCCGACGAAAATGTCAATGTCCTCGGCCTTTGCCTTGACCGGTGCTATGCACATCAGCGCAGCCAGCACATAGATAAAGGGACCCCAGGAAGCGGTGGCTTTCATGACAAATTCCTCTTGAAGAAAATAACTACTTAGACTTTTATCGGCGAATGTTGTGAAGCCTGATTAGGAGCCGCGCAAATATAACTTGAACAATTGGCCGCTTGCAGACGGGATGCCAGGCAAGGCGCAAAACGCGCCGTGTGGCTGGCCACACCAGCGTTTTTGCAACGCCGCATGGCGCTCGTATGCAAGATGGACAGTGTTCAAGTTATTTTTGCGCGGCGACTTAGCAAGCCACCATACTGCAAATTGTGTCCGCAGGGACTTGAATCGCCACCCCCTGATCAATCACTACCTTGGCTTTCGTGCGCGTGTCTTCAGCGGTGACCTTCACGTTGTAAAGCGTCAGTGCACACAGGGAATTACCGGTAGCTGAACCGACAATTCCAAAAGTTTGCGCGGCACCCAATGAGCAGCCGACTTCGCCGGGATCATTTAGGTTGAGCGTATTATTCTTTCGAACGAGGCCTTGAACCAGCGTGGGTTCCAGCTTAACTTTGTATCCGTCCGGCGTTTCCGGGAACACGGTCGAGGTCGTCACCGCATCCGCACTGCTAATGGCTTTTTCCAGAGCCCGTTCGGCGACTCGCTGCGTTTCTGTACGAAACTGCATATTGCCGACCGCTTGCAGATTGCCTTTGCTCATGTTGTAAGTGGCAATGGCCATCACTGTCATGAGCATTAACATGAACAGGCCAATGATAAGGGTGGCACCCTCCTGCTTATGCAGATTAGTGTTGATCATGGGAGTCTGCGTCCTGCCGGGTTTTCCAATCGCACGGTAGAGGTAAAAGCTGAGCGCTTGTAACCGTCTGGATACGCGAAGGTATTGTTAGTCATGCCATCTGCTTGTCTGCCCAGCACGTAGGTTTTCGTGTCTAAATACCCGGCTGTAGTCGTAGCGCCGCGTGCCAATACGTAAACTTTCGCTGAATACACGTTCAGCCAATTAAAAATACAACCAACCCCGACACAACCACCGAAGGTTGTCGGATTGGAATTGAAGACATCGACAAGCCCATCGTTATTGGTGTCCATCCCGTATTCAATTTGGAAATTCTCGATGCCATTAACAAGCGAAACGATGCCAAACCCACCGGATCCGAGCTCGGCACGCTTCAGCGTGGGAACACCATCGCCCGCTGCATTGTTATTTGCGACAAAATAAATTCTGACAAACATGCGTCGGTAATCTGCCATGGTGGTGCAGTCCAAATTGCGTTTGGTCAGTGCTGATAGAACAGTATCCAAATCGAAATATTCCAGATAGTCCGTGTTTGATCCCGTGTTTGTTGCGAGTTCGCCTGCGGCATTGCAATTGGACGCCTGAAAGTAAGGCGCGCCAGCGAGAACCGCATCACATCCGGGACCAGCCGTCGGCCCCGCAACGCATGAGCTTAATCGCCGTATAACCAAAATATCTGTGCCTACTTTCACATCGCCAATGCAGCTAGGCACCGCAGCGGCCACATTATCTACGCCCTGAACATGTATGAAAAAAGTATTGATCAGGCTGCCAGCAGCGCCGGTTACAGTCGTTTCACATGGATCAGGCAAGCCCGTTAGCGCCAACGCGCCGCTAAGTGGCGGAACATTCGGCAAAATAATGGATTGATAGGAGTTAAACGAGGAAAGGAAACCCGCCATCCTGAGATCGTCTGCGATGAGCGAGCTCGCAAATCGCCCGTTCTCAATTTGTCTATTGGCGCGCTCGATCTCGTTACGTGTCTGGTTGCTGTTGATAAATACCGCCGTCACCCCCGCAATCACGATCATGCCGAGGGTAATTCCGATCATCAACTCAATGAGAGAAAAACCGCGCCCGCCCCAAATTGACTGTGCGGGTGCCATCACTTGAGAATTACACTTCACGCGACTCGTAACTAGCATGATGGCAGGCCGATCGACACTTGTGTTGATATTGCACGGCGAAAGCCCGTGTCGCCATAAAGTCCACTGCCGCAAGTGGCCGCGGGCTCCGTCGTCCGATTTGAACCCTGCCAAGCAACCGTCACGCGATAAATGGCGGGCACACATACACCGGCCGTCGCATCCTCAACTTGGACTGTCTCAATGCAGCCGCGTCCACCGCCCAAGCCGCCAACTTGCGTTGTTGTCACACCAACTGTTCTCGTTTCTGCTGCTCCCTGGAGCGCGCCGCTCCAATCACAAAGATCCCGGCTAACTTGGGTTTCTGGCAAGGTTGCACAAGCCGCAGATGGAATAGTGTCGCTTACACCATAAACAGCAGCGGATACGTAGTTCGCCGCTACTCTTCGGTTCGTTGTAATCCGTTCAACCATATCATTAACGAGCAAGATCGCCTGTGCGCGCTGATACGACTCGGCCTCAGCCATTAAAAGCGTAACCTGCAATGCTGCTAGGCCAAGTAAACCCGACGCCAAAATTACAATCGTGACCAACACCTCTAAAAGAGTGGTGCCGATTTCCCGCGTCCAACGAGGAGGAACACTTTTTGAGGCGATCAACATGCTGTGGCTATCGTAGTTGGCCGACCGCTGAGATCTACGCTTACACATCTCTTGACGCCGGAACCCGTTGAGGAAATTTCAAAGTTGGGCGCGATCATTCCGCTGATGCGCCCAGAACTCAAATAGGTCACGCTGATTGGCCCTGTAGCATTGACGCCCGAATAGCTAGTCCACCGGTCGAGGACAGTCGTGCTTCCCTCCGGATCGGGAATTGACCAACCCAAACCCCAGTTGGTCGTTGAGACAGGTGCAATCGTCACGCTTGCATTTCTCTTGATGGCTTCGCTTCTGGCGCGCATGAGCGAAATGTGAAGGTCGGATGCGGCGGCTCGAATTCGCTGATTTTTCGTGAATTCGACAAAGGCCGGCACCGCCATCGACGCAAGCACACCGATAATCGCCACGACAACAACAACCTCAACCATGGTTACGCCGAACTGGTTGCGGGTCATCGATGTCAGGTACGTTTTATTCACTGTTCACCAAGCGCCGTGCGCATTACCGGTAGGGGTTCTGTTACCCGCAGCATCGATTGTCAAATTGGGCTCGTTTTTTCTGGCTTGAGAGCTAATTGGCTTGATCTCAACACGGAAGGTTGGAGGTGGCGAGCTCTTGCTGATATCGACCATCTCGTAGTAGCGCGAGACATCAGAACTCATCGAAACGCCCAGCGATGTGAGGTCTGCTGCATAGTCCCTGTTGTCCAAAAAATACTGCTGTTGTCGCTGTGCAACCTGCAATAGAAATGCCTGCGCCGCAGCGCGTCGTCCTTTCAAAACGTAATCCTGATACTGGGGCACGGCTATCGCCGCCAAAATTCCCACAATCGCGACAACGATCATGAGCTCAATGAGGGTAAAGCCAGTAACGCGATTTTTCTTATACATTTTTTTCATCCCTGGTCGCTAACATCTCGATAGCAGAACACGAGCCAAACAAAAACTGACTGCACCTAATTGCCAGTGAATATGTCAGGCTCGGATGCACACTTTGGCAACACGTACCATACTGCATGGGTCATTGGAACGGTAATCGAGACCGACAAGTGGTCACGGACAGACAGTGAGCGGCGAAACCGGTGTAGCGAACCGCCTAAGTCGCCGCGCAAAAATAACTTGAACACTGTCCATCTTGCAGTCGAGCGCCATGCGGCGTTGCAAAAACGCTGGTGTGGCCAGCCACACGGCGCGTTTTGCGCCTTGCCTGGCATCCCGTCTGCAAGCGGCCAATTGTTCAAGTTATATTTGCGCGGCTCCTAACTTAGCGTTAGCCCTTTAGGCAACGGGAAAGTAATGGCCTCCTTGATGCCATCGAGTTCACGCACGCTGACCGCGCCCTGCGATTTGAGCTTGGCAATAACGTCCTTGACCAGAATTTCCGGTGCCGACGCGCCAGAAGTCACGCCGATGCGCTTTTTGCCCGCCACCCATTCGGGTCTCAATTCATCGGCACTGTCGACTTGATGCGTCTCGCATCCGAGCAAGTCGGACAGTTCGCGCAAACGGTTGGTGTTGGAACTCGAACGCGAGCCCACCACAATCATCACTTCAACCATCGGCGCCATAAATTTCACCGCGTCCTGCCGGTTTTGCGTCGCGTAACAAATATCGTCCTGCTTCGGGCCGACGATGTGCGGAAATCGTTTTTTTAGCGCGTCGATGACGATCTTGGTGTCATCCACCGACAGCGTGGTTTGACTCACGTAGGCCAATTTCTCCGCGTGCGCGACATTGAGCCGCGCGACGTCGTCAACCGACTCGACCAAATACATTCCGGTGTCGGATTGTCCGAGCGTACCTTCCACTTCGGGGTGACCTTCGTGGCCGATCATCACAATTTCATAGCCCTCATTGCGACGTTTCAACACCTCGATATGCACTTTCTTGACCAATGGGCAGGTCGCATCGAAGACACGAAAGCCGCGTTGCTGCGCTTCGCGCCGTACCGCTTTGGACACGCCGTGGGCGCTGAACACCAGCGTCGCCCCAGCTGGCACGTCGGCCAGATCTTCAATGAACACCGCTCCCTTAGCGCGCAAGTCATCCACCACATATTTGTTGTGCACAATTTCGTGGCGCACGTAAATCGGCCCGCCGTGGATTTTCAGCGCGCGCTCGACAATTTCTATCGCGCGGTCGACGCCGGCACAAAAGCCGCGCGGATTGGCCAACAGGATTTCAGATTCGTCCATTACAGATTCGTCCATTATTCAACCTCTAGTATTGGCGAGGCTTTTCAGGCATTTTGTGCCCAAACACCGCGCCCTGTCTTGTGTTTTGCATCACAAAATCCGCCGTTGCTTGTGCCTCGCAACGCGTTGCTACCCGTGTGCAGCACTCCATTCTGCGCCTTTCCACCCACCACGCCGCTAGCGGTGCGTCGACTTGGGTTGACGTATTGCGTCCCAAATCAGCAGCCCCGCGCCGACACAAATGGCGGAATCGGCAACGTTGAACGCCGGCCAATAATAGCCGCCTGCGTGCAATTGGATGAAGTCGATGACGTGTCCATGCACGATGCGGTCGAACAGATTGCCGAGCGCGCCGCCGATCACCAATGCCAACGCAACCGACAACAGCCGATTGGCGTGATTACTCTTCAACATCCACAGCAACACGCTGGTGATCACCAGCGATAGCACGACAAAAAAACCGCGCTGCCAACCCCCCGCGTCGGCCAGAAAGCTGAATGCGGCTCCCGGGTTGTAGACCAGCACCCAATTGAAGAACGGCGCCACGTAGCGTGTCTCGCCGTACAAAAAAGTGCTGTCGAAGTAATACTTGCTCGACAAGTCGAGCGCGATGACGATTGCGCTGATCCACATCCAGCGCAGCCAGTGCCATGTTGATGCGCTGCCCGGTTTCACTTGACCCCCAACAGCGACGCCGTCATTCCCCACCGCAGGTGAGGAATCTCATCGGCCTGTAAGCGTGCCGAAGAACGAGATTCCTCGTCGCCCGAAACGCCGGGCTCTGTCGGAATGACCAGACTGAGATCGGTGATGATTTGGATGCTCCTCAATTCGTTGCGCCTTTCAAGATTCACACTGCCCCGTCGAGCTACCCTCTAACAGCCTGTCATTCCGAACCGCAGGAGAGCAATCCCATCGGCCTGCAAGCGTGCCGAAGAACGAGATTCCTCGTCGCCCGAAATGTCGGGCTCTGTCGGAATGACCAGTTTAAACAGCCTGTCATTCCGAACCGCAGGAGAGGAATCCCATCCACTCGCCATCACGCAGACGGATGAGATTCCGCGTCGCCCGAAATGTCGGGCTCTGTCGGAATGACCAGTTTGAAGTGATTCATGTCATGCGTACAGCCTGGCTTCGCCGTCGCCGTCGAGATTGGTCACGCAGCGCCCGCAAATGGTCGGATGTTGGTCATGAGATCCAACGTCGTCTCGATAGTGCCAGCAGCGCTCGCATTTTGTCCGTTGACTCGGCAGCACAATGACTGACGCTGTCGTGCCAGTTGAAACGTCTGCAGCTGAGGTAATCATCACAAAACGCAACTCGTCGCCGAGCGAACTCAGCAATGCGGCTTGCTGTTCGTTCACGGTCAGCGTCACTTCGGCTTGCAGCGACGAGCCAATTTGACCCGCTTCACGCGCAGCTTCGATTTTTTTCAATACATCGGCACGCAGACTGCGAATTTCCGACCAACGCGTCAACAATACGCTTGCCTGACCAACATCGGGCAGCGCATGGTAGGTGTGCAAGAACACGCTTTCGGCTTTGCCTGAGTACAACGTTTCCCAGATTTCTTCAGCCGTAAACGACAAAATCGGCGCGATGAGCGTAGTGAGCGAATGCAGAATGTGATGCAGCGCGGTCTGCGCCGAACGACGCGGCAAGCCATCGACTTTGGTTGTGTAAAGACGATCCTTGATGACATCCAGATAGAAGCCACCCAAGTCCGCAGAGCAAAACGATTGCACTTCCTGCAACGCCGGTTGAAACGCGTATTTCTCGTACTGCGCCAATACCGAAGTCTGCAAGCTCGCCGTGAGCGCGATGGCATAACGGTCGAGTTCGACCATTTGCTCCACCGGTACTGCGTGCGTCGCAACATCGAAGTCGGCTGTGTTGGCCAGCAAGAATCGCAGCGTATTGCGGATGCGCCGATAACTTTCCACCACGCGCTTGAGAATCTCATCCGAGATGGAAATTTCGCCGGAATAATCGCTCGATCCGACCCATAAGCGCAGTATTTCTGCCCCTAGAGAATCTGAAATCTTTTGTGGCGCAACGGCATTGGTGCCGGACTTCGACATTTTCTTGCCGTGTGCATCCACCGTAAACCCATGCGTCAACAGACTCTTGTAGGGCGCACGTCCGTTGAGCGCACAACTTAACAATAACGATGAATGAAACCAGCCGCGATGCTGATCCGAGCCTTCCGAATACAGGTCGGCTTGCGCCGGTTTGCCGCCCTCATCGGCGCGCTGCAATGATGGTGTCGTCGCCAGCACGGTGTGAAACGTCGCCCCGGAATCGAGCCATACGTCGAGTGTGTCGCTGCTCTTTTCGTATAGCGCCGCCTCGTCGCCGAGCATCTCCTCAGCCGTGATGCGTTGCCACACTTCGATGCCTTCTTGTTCCACGCGCGCAGCGACTTGCTCGAGCAATTCCAGCGTGCGCGGATGCTCAACACCGGTTTCGCGATGCAGAAAAAAAGGAATTGGCGTACCCCAATTACGCTGCCGTGAAATGCACCAGTCGGGGCGATTGGCGATCATGCCGTGCAAACGCGCCTGCCCCCAGTCGGGGTAAAAATGCGTCGCGTTGATCGCCTCGAGCGCCAGTTCGCGCAACGTCTTGGTGTCACCCTTGCCCACCCGATCCATGCCGACAAACCATTGCGAGGTCGCACGAAATACGGTTGGCGTCTTGTGCCGCCAGCAATGGGGATACGAGTGCTTGACGGGCGAGGTGTGAAACAGCGCGCCGGCGGCTTCAATCGTCTTCACAATCTCAGGCTGCGCTTTCCAAATGTTCAACCCGCCGAACAACGGCAGCGTTGACGCGTACTGCCCATTGCCCATCACCGGATTGAGGATTTCCTCGTTGGTCATGCCGTAACCTTTGCAGGTCGCAAAGTCGTCCACGCCATAGGCGGGCGACGAATGCACGATGCCGGTACCCGTGTCGAGGGTGACGTAGTCGGCCAGATACATCGGCGAGTTGCGGTCGTAGAACGGGTGCAAGAACACAATTTTTTCCAGCGTACGCCCGACTGTTGTTGCCAATACTGTGCCGGCGAGGCCGTAAGTTTTCAGACACTCCTCCACGCGCGAGGCCGCCAACACCAGACAGCCGCGTGGGGTTTCCACTAGCGCGTAGTCGATCTCCGGATGGATATTGAGCGCTTGATTGGCAGGAATCGTCCACGGCGTCGTGGTCCAGATCACCGCGTAGACCTTGCCGAGCGGCAACTGGGATAAACCAAATGCCTTCGCCAATTTTTCACGGTCCGAATCGGCGAGCGAAAATCCAACGTCAACCGTGATCGATGACTTGTCTTCGTACTCCACCTCGGCCTCAGCAAGTGCGGATTGACAATCGAAACACCAGTTGACCGGCTTCAAACCGCGATAGACATAACCGCGCTCAAATAATTTGCCGAGCGTGCGAATCTCCGCTGCCTCGGTCGCAAAATTCATGGTCTTGTACGGATTAAACCAGTCGCCCAATACACCGAGGCGCATGAAGTCCTTGCGCTGCAAGTCGATTTGCGATTCGGCGTGGGCGCGCGCATAGCCCATCAACTTTTCAGTCGGCAACTGCTTGCCGTGCTGCTTTTCGACAAAGATCTCAATCGGCATGCCGTGGCAATCCCAGCCCGGCACGTAAACGGCATCGAACCCCGCCAACTGTTTGGACTTGACGACAATGTCCTTGAGAATTTTGTTGAACGCGTGGCCGATGTGAATCGCCGCATTCGCATATATCGGGCCATCGTGCAGGATGAACTTTGGGCGGCCTGCACTCGCCACGCGAATTTTTTCGTAGCGTTGTTGCTGCTGCCACTGCGCCACCCAGCCGGGTTCGCGCTTGGCCAAATCGCCGCGCATTGGGAACGGCGTGTCCGGCAAGTTTAGGGTGGCTTTGTAGTTGCTGACGTCACTCGGCGCGTTCATCGTTTATCCTCGACAAAATTTGTTTCGCGCGCTGGGTGTCATCGTGCATCTGCACCACAAGCGACTCCAAGCTCGCAAAATGTTGTTCGTCGCGGATTTTTTCGACGAAGCTGACATGCACGCGTTTGCCGTACAAATCACCAGCCCAGTCGAGGAGGAAGACTTCCAAATGCTGGCGGTTTTCTGAAGAAACCACCGGATTCGTGCCGAGGTTAGCGACCCCCAAAAGAGTCTCACCAACATCGCCCGCCACTCCCTCGAGCCCGCGAGTTACTAGCCGACATTTTACGGCAAACACGCCTGCCAGTGCAGGTTTGCGCGCCGACAGGGCAATATTGGCGGTCGGAAAGCCGAGCGTTCGACCGAGGCGCTTGCCGTGGGTGACACGACCGATGATGGAATAACGGCTACCAAGCATTGCCGCCGCAATATCCAATCGGCCGGCGGCGAGCGCATCGCGAATCGCGGATGACGAAATCCGCGCACCATCGCGACTGGCGACATCGGCCAAGGTCTGCACCGCAATGCCGTGCGCATCGCCAAACGTGCGCAGCATGTCGAGGTTCCCGGCGCGCATCGCGCCGAAGCGGAAATCTTCGCCGACCATCAGCCAGCGCACGTTGGCACGCCGCAGTGCGTTCAGAAATTCCTGCGGCGATTGGGCAGCAAATTGTGCGGCAAATCGCAACACAAACGCGTGCTCGATTCTGGCGCGCCGAAATGCGCCGAGCTTTTCGGTGACACTCATCAAGCGCGGCGGTACCGATGCCACGTTTTGGTCGCGCTTGGCAAAATATTCGCGCGGCGGCGGCGCAAACGTCAACGCTGCCGATGTCAGGCCGAGTGTTGCCGCCGCGCGGCAAGTGGCGGCCAGAATCGCTTGATGGCCCAGATGCACACCGTCAAAGTTACCGATGGCCAAGGCGAGCGGGGCACCGCGAAGCGGCAATCGACGGCTGAGTTGCATCAATAGGCTTTCTTGGCAAAGTCGCGCAACCGCATGCCCATCACCCAAAGTGCAGTGAAGTACACCGCCGCGCCCAGCGCGACCAGCGCCAACAGCTGCGTCGCTTTCGCCGTGACGGCCATGCTGACCCAATCCGCGTTGCTGCCTTTCAGCCACCACAGCGCACCACCCATTAGATAAAGCGCGACCAGCAGCTTCATGAAAAACGCCAGCCACTCGCCGCGCGGCACATACATGCCGTCGCGGCGCATGAAGTAATACAACAGCCCCGCGTTCACACACGCGCCCAAACCAATCGACAGCGCCAATCCGGCATGCTTGAACCACGGTACAAACACGATGTTCGCCAATTGCACGATCACCAGTGTGACGATGGCAACCTTGACCGGTGTGCGGATGTTTTGCCGTGCGTAAAACGCAGGTGCCAGAATTTTCACCAAAATGAGACCCGTCAGGCCCACGGCATAGGCCACCAGCGCGTGACTGGACATCATCACTGCTGTCACATCAAACTTGCCATGCTGAAACAACGTGGCGATAAGTGGTGTGGCCAGCAGCGCCAGCCCCAGCGCCGCAGGCAGCGTCAACAACAGCGTCAAACGCAATCCCCAATCGAGCAACGCAGAAAATTCTTGCGCGTTTTCGGTGGCGTGCTGTTTGACCAGCGACGGGAGCAACACAGTGCCCAACGCGACACCAAGCAACGCCGAGGGAAATTCCATCAAGCGATCTGCGGCGGTGAGCCACGACACGGAACCAGTGGGCAAAAAGGAAGCGATTTGCGTATTGATCAGAATCGATATCTGCGCCACCGACACGCCGAGCAAGGCCGGTGCCATCAGCGCGAGAATTTTCAACACGCCGCTATCGCGTGGCTGCCAGTCCCAGCGCGGCAACATGCCGATGCGCTTTAACGCGGGCACCTGAAATGCGAGTTGTACCACACCACCGATAAACGTACCCCACGCCAATGCCAGAATCGGCGGCTCCACGTGTTTGCTCAACCATAGCGCCGCGCCAATCACCGACAGATTCAGCAACACCGGTGTGAAGGCGGGCGTCTTGAAGGCACTGAAGGTATTCAACACGCCGGCGGCCAGAGCGACGAGCGAGATGAAGAAGATATATGGGAACGTAATCCGCACCATGTGCACGGTCAGATCAAACTTGGCCGGGTCCGCCGCGAAACCGGCAGCGGTCGCGTACACCAACAGCGGTGCGGCAATCACGCCGACCAGCGTGACGACGAACAACACCACCGTCAGATAGGTGGCGATACGACTGGCCAAGGCGCGCGTTTCGTCGGTGCCACGTTTGGCCTTGTATTCCGCAATCACCGGCACGAACGCCTGACTAAAGGCGCCCTCGGCAAACAATCGCCGCAAGAAATTCGGAATACGCCACGCCACCTGAAACGCATCCATCGCCGCGCCCGCGCCGAACAAGTTAAAGCCGATGATCTCGCGCGCCAATCCGGTCAGACGCGACAGAAACGTCATGGCGGAAACGGAGAGCGCAGCGCGCAGCAAATTCATCGCAGTTGGTCAGCTGTCTGAGAAAAACTGTTCACGGCGTCCTCGATTGCACGGATGAGATTCCTCGTCGCAAAAAAGGGTACCTCTAAAAATTCAATCAAGCCGATGATGGCAAGGCGCAAAGTCGCGAAAAAGCGCAGTGTACACATAGTACATGAGCATTTTGAGCGGCTTTGCAACGCCGCCAGCGCGGCTTCAGTGAATTTTTAGAGGTGCCCAAAAAACGCTCCTCGGAATGACAGCAGTAACAGGGAGCGGTGCGTTCGGGTCATTGCAGAGCGACGTTTCGCAACAAATCCACCCCCCACTAACATTGTCATCCCGAACGAAGGGAGGGATCTCATCCGCGCGCGACTCGATGCAGGCAACACGGCCCCGAACCCCCACTGTTACAGACTACCTTTGGTTGACGGCAGTATCCCCGCCGCGCGTCCATCGGCCTCGCACGCCATGCGCAACGCACGACCAAAGGCTTTGAACACCGACTCCGCCTGATGATGCGCGTTTGCCCCGCGCAGATTGTCGATGTGCAGCGTACACAACGCGTGATTGACGAAGCCCTGGAAAAATTCGTAGAACAGATCGACATCAAACTCGGCGATGCGCGAGCGCGTGAAATCGACTTTCATGGTCAGACCCGGGCGTCCCGACAAATCAATCACCACGCGCGACAGCGCTTCATCAAGCGGTACGTAGGCGTACCCATAACGGCGAATGCCAACTTTGTCCCCCAGCGCTTTGGCGAGCGTCTGGCCGAGTGTGATACCGACATCCTCGACCGTGTGGTGATTGTCAATGTGCGTGTCGCCCGTGGCCTTCACGTCGATATCGATCATGCCGTGGCGCGCGATTTGATCGATCATGTGATCGAGAAACGGCACGCCGGATTGCAGATTCGATGTGCCGGTGCCGTCGAGATTGATGGTCGCTGTGATTTGCGTTTCTTTGGTGTTGCGCGTGACAGTGGCATTACGCATGGTTGTGTTCCAGTATGGCCGGTGGAGCAGACAGTAAGGCCGTATTTTCAGCCGGTCCGCCGATAGTAATGCGGGGCGGGTTGTGAAGCAATGTGTGCGACGCGTTGGTGGGCTTAACCCGCGCGTCGCGTGCTGCTGCCGCGCTAGGAGCCTGTCGGGCTTGGGGCGTCGAAAGCGAAAATCGGCTCCAGCGCGGCCAGTTTTTGCCGGATTTGCAGCCCCATAGCCCAGCTATGGGGCAAAAAGACGGTGAAAAATGGACCGCTGCGGTCGATTTGCAGCCGACGATTCCCAAGTCCGACAGGCTCCTAGCGTCGCGGATGATCCTGTCGATGTCCACCGCACTCATTTGCGCAACCGAAACTCGGCCGATTGTGCGTGTGCTTCGAGTCCCTCAGTGCGCGCCAGCGTTGCCGCAACGCGACCGAGCGTGTCAGCGCCTGCGTTCGAAACGTTGATGATTGACGAGCGTTTTTGAAAATCGGACACACCGAGCGGTGATGAAAAACGCGCGGTGCGCGACGTCGGCAACACGTGATTAGGCCCCGCGCAATAGTCGCCCAGCGCCTCGGACGAAAATGCACCCATGAAAATCGCACCGGCGTGTCGTAATTTCGGTAACAGCGCCTCCGGATCAGCCACGGACAACTCAAGATGCTCAGGCGCGATGCGGTTAGCAATCTCACACGCTTCATCGAGATCGCGCACCGTAATCAGTGCGCCGCGGTTGCCGATGGAAGCGCGAATGATGTCGGCACGCGGCATGGACTCGATCAACGTTTGCATCGCCGCGGCAACGTGATCGACGTACGCCGCACTCGGACAAAGCAACATGGCTTGCGCAATTTCGTCGTGTTCGGCTTGCGAAAACAAATCCATCGCCACCCAGCGTGGATCGGCACTGCCGTCGGCGATGATGAGAATTTCCGAGGGGCCGGCAATCATGTCGATGCCGACTGTGCCGAACACCATGCGCTTGGCCGCGGCGACATAGGCGTTGCCCGGCCCGACAATCTTGTCGACCGCTGGGACGGTCTTAGTGCCATACGCGAGCGCAGCAATGGCTTGCGCACCACCAATTCTGAACACGCGATCAACACCGACCAACGCAGCGGCGGCGAGCACCGTGTCATTCATCACCCCGTCCGGGGTCGGCGTGACCATGATGAGTTCGTTCACGCCCGCCACCTTCGCGGCGACCGCATTCATCAACACCGAGGACGGATACGCCGCCTTGCCTCCGGGTACATAAAGCCCCGCGCGATCAAGCGCGGTGATGTGCTGGCCGAGCACGGTGCCGTCGGGTTCGGTGTACTGCCAACTCGATTGGATCTGATGCTCGTGATAGGTACGAATGCGCGCAACAGCCGTGTCGAGCGCATCGCGCACAGATTTATCCAAGCCATCGAGGGCGTGTTGCATGACGCTGGGATCGATTTCCAACGCCGCGGCGGACGCCGGTGTCCAACGATCAAACTTGGCCGTCGCCGCCGTGAGTGCAGCATCGCCACGCGATTTCACATCTGCCAGAATTTCTCGCACGCGCAGCTCAAGCTGTGGCTCGGCAACGGCGTCAAACGCGAGCAGCGACGCCAGCGCGGTTTCAAACGCGGCATCGGTAGATTTGAGCTTGCGAATTTTCAGCATGGTTGCATCAGTTGAGGCGAAGAAGCTCTCGACAAAACGGAAAATGAAACTCTAGCAATGGTGCGCCTTTTCAGCCATTTTCTTCTGAAAACGCGCTTCAATAAACGACTTTACGCTTCTAACCTCGGGGTTGCGCGGCGGCGGCGAACGCATCAATTAACGGCTGTATGGCCGCGTGTTTGAGTTTCAGCGCGGCGCGATTGACAATCAAGCGCGACGAAATGGGCATGATGTCCTCGACCGCGACTAGGTCATTCGCTTTCAGCGTGCTGCCCGTCGACACCAAATCGACAATCGCATCGGCCAATCCGGTCAACGGTGCGAGTTCCATCGAGCCGTACAGCTTGATCAAATTGACGTGCATGCCTTTTTTCGAAAAATGTTCGCGCGCGGTCTCGACGTATTTGGTCGCGACATTCAACCTCGCGCCGCGCTTGACGGCCACGTCATAGTCAAAGCCACGCCTGACCGCGACCACCATGCGGCAATGGCCAATATTTAAATCAAGCGGCTGATAAATGCCCTGCGTAGTCGACTCCAGGAGGATGTCGCGACCCGCGACGCCCAAATCCGCCGCTCCGTACTGCACATAGGTCGGCACGTCCGAGGCGCGTACGATGATCACGCGTACATCCGCCCGATTGGTGCTGATGATAAGTTTGCGTGACGTTTCCGGGTCTTCCGACGGGCGCAGCCCGGCCGCTGCCAACAACGGCAGCGTCTCTTCGAATATCCGACCCTTCGATAGCGCGATGGTAATCACGGTTAGTTCACGCGTTCGATTTGTGCGCCGATCGCGGTCAGCTTGGCTTCAATGTGATCGTAGCCACGATCAAGGTGATAAATGCGGTCGATGATGGTTTCGCCCTCGGCCACCAATCCAGCGATCACCAGACACGCCGAAGCGCGCAAATCGGTCGCCATCACCGACGCGCCGGTCAATTTTTTGACGCCGTGTACGATGGCCGTGTTGCCTTCAATATCAATCTTGGCGCCGAGCCGCACCAGTTCTTGTACATGCATGAAGCGATTTTCAAAAATGGTCTCGGCCACAATCGCGGTGCCCGTGGCGATGCAGTTGAGCGCGATGAATTGCGCCTGCATATCGGTCGGAAACGCGGGATACGGCGCAGTCTTCAAGCTGATCGCCGTGGGTCGCTGGTTGGCGACAATTCGCAGCGATTCGGCACCTGCGGTGATCGTCGCGCCGGATTCGCGCAATCGGTCGATGACCGCATCGAGCGTGTCCGGTGCGGTGTTGGTCAGCGTCACATCACCGCCCGTTGCGGCCACCGCGACGAGGAATGTGCCGGTCTCGATCCGATCTGGCATCACGGCGTAATTAGCACCGTGCAAGCGTTCGACCCCGACGATGGTGATCTTGTCGGTGCCATGTCCGCTGATATTGGCACCCATGGCGATCAGGCAACGTGCCAGATCAACCACCTCCGGTTCGCGCGCCGCATTTTCGAGCACCGTGGCACCCTCGGCCAGACACGCGGCCATCATCAGGTTTTCGGTGCCGGTCACGGTGACCGTTTTCATCAAAATGCGTGCGCCCCGAAGCTTGGTCGCACGCGCAAGGATGTATCCGGCGTCGATGGTGATGTCAGCCCCCATCGCTTCCAGCCCCTTAATGTGCAAGTCCACCGGCCGCGCGCCAATGGCGCAACCGCCCGGCAACGATACTTTAGCTTCACCAAAGCGAGCCAGCAGCGGCCCCAGTACCAGAATCGAGGCGCGCATGGTCTTGACCATTTCATACGGCGCGGTCTTGTCCGCGATGTGGGCTGCCGATAGGGTGAGTAACTCGCCGCTGCGTTGGGCGACCGCCCCCATTTGCGCGAGCAACTTCACCATCGTGCCAATATCGTTCAGCTGCGGCACGTTGGACAGCACCAGCGCATCGGATGACAGCAATGACGCGGCGACAATCGGCAGCGCCGCGTTCTTGGCACCTGAAATGCGAACCGATCCGTTGAGCGTTTTGCCGCCCCGGATTTTAAGTTTTTGCATACAGAATCCTTGGGACTAGCGGTCAGGCGCAAGCACCTGCCACTCGGCGGGGGTCAGGGTCTGCATCGAGAGCGCATGAATCTCTTCGCGCATGCGATCGCCGAGTGCACCGTACACCACCTGATGTCGAGCGACACGCGATTTGCCGTCAAATTGCGACGAGACGATGACCGCCTGAAAATGCGCACCGTCGCCCTCGACCGTGAGGTACTCACAGTCGAGTTTGTCTTGCAAATAACCTTCAATCTGGGTGGGCGTGACCATATTCATTGCCGTAGTTTGTAGCCTGATTTTAGCAGGGCAAGTGTGACCGCCGAGACGCACACGAATGCAAACGCGGTGACACCGAAGGAAATCCACACCGAAACGTCAGATTTACCAAAAAAACCATAGCGAAACCCATCAATCAGATAAAAGAAGGGATTGAAGTGCGAAAGCACCTGCCAGAACGCGGGCAGCGACTGGATGGAATAAAACACGCCCGACAAAAACGTCAGCGGCATGATGACGAAATTCTGAAATGCCGCCAGTTGGTCGAATTTGTCCGCCCACAGCCCAGCGATCATGCCCATTGCGCCGAGCATGGCGCTGCCGAGTGCGGCGAACACAAAAATCCACAGCGCGTTGTGCACCGGGACATGCGCCATCAACAAACCAACGACAAACACGCCCACGCCGACGACCAGCGCCCGCACAATCGCGGCCAGTAGGTAGGCGTTATAAAAGTCCCAATGCGATAACGGCGGCAACAGGATGAACAAAATGTTGCCGGTAATCTTCGACTGAATTAGCGACGACGACGTATTCGCAAACGCGTTTTGCAGCATCGACATCATCGCCAGCCCCGGAATCAGAAACTGCTCGTAGGCGACACCGGCAAACGCGGCATTGGTGCCGGCCATGACGTGCGAAAAGATCAGCAGGTAGAGAATGGCGGTGAGCACGGGCGCGGCAACCGTCTGGAACCCGACTTTCCAGAATCGCAGAATCTCTTTGTGCAACAGTGTTTGAAAGCCAATCATCGATGCATCACTTTCAAAAACACTTCTTCCAGATCTGGCTCCGTGACTTCCATTTTCAGGATGTGTGTGCCACTGACTCGAAATTCAGCGAGCAATGGCTCGACCTCAGCGTAATCGTGGATAGAAAACAAATGCCAGGTGTCCGATTGCTTCGTGCGCCGGTTCAACAATGCGGCAGGTAACTCGCCTGCGACGACAACCTTCAACACCCGCTCGGAAAACGCATTGAGCAGGTGATCGGTCGTGTCCATTGCCACGATGCTGCCCGACTTCATCATCGCAATCCGCGAGCAAAGTTGCTGCGCCTCTTCAAGATAGTGGGTCGTCAACAAGATCGTGTGACCTTCCCGATTCAATCGCCGAATAAAAGCCCACAGCGTTTGCCGCAGTTCTACATCGACGCCTGCCGTCGGTTCATCGAGCACGATCACCGGCGGCCGATGCACCAGCGCTTGCGCGACCAGCACCCGCCGCTTCATGCCGCCGGATAGCTGGCGCATGTTCTTGTCGGCCTTATCCGACAGCGACAAATTGTCGAGCAACTCATCAATCCACGCGTCCAGCGCTGCGCCACGCGCGATGCCAAAGTAGCCAGCTTGAAAACGCAAGGTTTCCCGCACCGAAAAAAATGGGTCAAACACAATTTCCTGGGGAACGATGCCGAGCGCCTGCCGTGCTTGCCGGTAGTCGCTGACAACATCGTGACCCATCACACGCAAGCTGCCGCGGTCAGCGCGTGTCAGCCCTGCCAGCGTCGAGATCAGCGTTGTTTTCCCCGCCCCGTTGGGGCCAAGCAAAGCAAAGAACTCGCCCTGCTCAATGTCGAGCGAGACACCGGCCAGCGCACGCAACGTACCGTAATGCTTTTCGACTTCGCGAATTTCAATCGCATTCATGCATCAGCCTGATAAAACCAACACGCCCTCAGTCGAGGGCGCGCGTGAACGCGGCTGCTTTAGGGATGCGGAAATTGTCAATGTCGCTTTTTTGGTGGTGCTGGGGGGATGCAGTGCTAGGCGTTACGAGTGCCGTGTGGCTGGCCACACAAACGCGTAACAACGACGCAATGCGCCCGCCAGTGCCGTCCAAAAATGGGATATTGGCAGTTTCCGCATCCCTTAGTGTTCACGCAGAACTCTGCGTCGGGCACTGAATCAAATCATCCACACCGTAGAGTTCCGCCAGTTCGACCAGATTCGCCGGTAGATGAATGTAGCGCAGCGATTTGCCGCGATTTGCCGCCTCACGCCGCCAATGCAATAACAGCGCAACACCCGAGGAGTCGATTTCGTCAACCTTTTGAAAATCGATCGTCAAATAATCCGGTAGTGTCGTCTGATTCGCGTACGCGTCGGTTTCGGCGAGACGCGTTGGCATCGATGCCAGATTGAGCGCGCCATCCAGCACCAGTACTTCTCCAACCACCGTTGAAGAAAAATTGATCACCGCTGGTGTACCGGGGGTGGTTGGCATCGCGCTACTTCTTGGTCGCGTTTTTGGCGTTACGATCAGCCAGCGATTTGATCAGGCCGTCCACGCCGCCATTCTTGATTTCAGTGGCGAATGAGGAACGATAGTTGGTCACCAGCGACACGCCATCGATCAGCACGTCAAACACTTTCCATCCGTCTTTGGTTTTTTCCATCGAATAATTGATCGGTATTCCCGGCGCGCCCTGCTGCACGATGATGGTCTTGACGATCGTTTCGGTATCCGCAGCGGCGAGACGCGCCGGCCGCACTTCGATGGTCTGATTGCGAAATTGCGACAACGACGACGCATAGGTTCGCACCAGCAAGCGTCGAAACTCATTGATGAGCGCGGCCTTCTGCGCGTCGCTGGCATCACGCCAGCCGCGCCCGACCGCCAATTGGGTCATGCGTTGAAAATTGAAATAAGGAAGAATCTTTTCGTCAGCAAGTTTTTCAACCTTGGCGGTATCGCCTGCGGCCAGATCTTTGTCCGCCTTGAGCATTGCCAGCACTTCGCCGGTGCTCTTGCGTATCAGCTCATCCGGGGCGATATCTTGCGCGACGGCGCTACTTGCCACGGCAAACAGGGCGACGGATAACAGCAGTTTTGTGAGCATTGGGTTTTCTGATCAAAGTGTGGATGGATGGGGCGCTGCCACCATTAACGCGAACATCGGCGGTTTGTTTACCTCTGGGCGCGCCGCGCAGTGATTATTTCTTGTCTGGGTCGTTCGCGGCTTTGCCAAACATGAATTGCCCAATCAGACGTTCAAGCACGACCGCCGACTGCGTAATCATAATGTGGTCGCCCTGCATCAGCTTCTTGTCATCGCCGCCCGGATCAAGGCCGATATAGACCTCGCCGAGCAACCCTGAGGTCGAGATTGAGGCGCTGGTGTCTTTGGGAAAACCAAAGCGCCGGTCAAGCGACAACACCACCACGGCCTGAAACTTTTCCGGGTCGAGCCGAATGTCGGTCACGCGGCCGACCAACACGCCCGCACTTTTCACCGGCGCTTTCAACTTTAGCCCGCCGATGTTTTCAAAGCGCGCCTCGACGGTGTAGGTCGCAGTGTTGCGTTCACTGCCGAGGTTGCCCACCTTTAGCGCGAGAAACAGCAGCGCGCCAAATCCCATCAGCAAGAATATCCCGACCCAAAGGTCAATCGTTTTTCGGTCCATTTTTTCCTCTTTGCCTCAGCGCTTGCGAAATACGTCAAACACGATCATGCCCTGTTACAAGCCGCGGATCATGAACGCGGTCAAGATCAAATCGATGGACAGCACCGTCAACGCCGACTTCACCACCGTGCGCGTCGTTGCGCGTGAAACACCTTCGGCGGTCGGATCCGCATCGAAGCCTTCAAAGGTCGCGATGATCGATACTGCCACACCAAAAGCGAACGACTTGATGACCCCGTTCATTACGTCATAACGAAAATCGACGGCAGCTTGCATATTGGCCCAGAACACACCCGGATCAATGCCGACCACGGCGACGGCAACGATGTAGCCACCAAAAATGCCCATCGCCGAAAACAGTGCGGCCAGCAGCGGCATCGAAATCACGCCCGCCCAAAATCGCGGCGCAACGACTCTCGCCACCGGGTCAACCGCCATCATGTCCATCGCCTTTAATTGTTCGGTGGCCTTCATCAGCCCGATTTCGGCTGTCACGGCAGAGCCGGCGCGACTGGCGAATAACAGCGCCGCGACCACCGGACCCAGTTCGCGCACCAGCGCCAAGGCGACCAGCACGCCCATGGTCTCCTCGGCACCGTACTTTTGCAAGGTTTCGAATCCCTGCAAGCCCAGCACCATGCCGACGAACAGACCCGACACCATGATGATCACCAGCGACATGACGCCGGAAAAATAGATTTCGCGAATCACCAAGTGCATTCGTCGAAAGCTGGTCTCGGAATGCGTGAGCACCAACCAGAAAAAGCGCCCCATCGCCCCGATGCTCCAGATGGTGTCGATGCCTCGGGCGCCGAGTTTTCGGATGCCGCCAATCATTGCAGCACCGCCTGCGTGCTTGCCCCACGCAAATCGAGATCGTCCGCGTAATTGGCCGCCGGATAGTGAAACGGTACCGGACCGTCGAGTTCCGCGTGGACAAACTGTTTTACAAACGGTTCGGTCGACGCACGAATCTCGGCGGGCGTGCCCTGACCAACGATTTTCCCGTCCGCAATAAAGTAGAGGTAGTCGACGATTTGCAGCGACTCGACGATGTCATGCGTCACCAGAATTGAAGTCGCGCCGAGCACGTCATTCAATCGACGAATGGTATTGCCGACAGCAGCGAGCGATATCGGGTCAAGTCCAGCGAACGGCTCGTCATACAACACCAGCTCAGGATCGAGTGCGACGGCTCGTGCCAGCGCCACCCGTCGCGCCATACCGCCGGACAGTTCGTTGGGGAACAGTTTCGAGGCACCGCGCAAGCCGACGGCGTTGAGCTTCATCAGTACCAGATCGCGGATCATGTCCTCCGGCAAATCAGTGTGCTCGCGCAACTGAAACGCGATGTTGTCGAATACACTCATGTCGGTAAACAAGGCACCGAACTGAAACAGCATGCCCATCCTGCGCCGCAGCGCATACAGCGCTTCTCGATCCAGGTCCGCGACCACCAGATTGTTGACGCGCACCGCGCCCGAAGAAGGTTTGAGTTGGCCGCCGATCAGACGCAACAGTGTCGTTTTGCCGCAACCTGACCCGCCCATGATGGCGACGACTTTGCCTTTGGGCACAACCAGCGAAATGCCTTTGAGAATCGCGCGCTTACCGAACGCGAAATCGACGTTGTCGATTTCAACGAAATTTTCTGGCGCGGCGGATTCCGACGTAATTGAAGTGGAACGCATTGACCAATTTTATGGGTTGGATGGTAACGGGCGAGCCGGCGTCTGACCCGCAGCCTGCCGGTTCGATACCCAGCTTGGTGCATCAGGCAGCAGTTGCAAAAACGATATAGGACGGGAACCGAACGAATTTATGGCGTCGCACCGAATCATGATCGATGCAATCAACGTGTCGGCGGCGGACAGCGCAGAGGTCAGTACTGAAGTCACCCCTTTGACTGCACCAGCCAGCAAGCGAGTCAAAAAAAGCCTCACATGTTGCCCAAATAGCGAAAATCACGAACCAGTAAGTTATTTTATCATCGTAAAGATTGCTCGTTCCTGTCCATCCGGTAATTGTTGCGCCCATTTCCCGTCGGCTGCGTCGCGAAAAGGCGACAACAATTTTCGCCATGCACAGACTCGGTTATGCTGTCGCATCGCTCAACTCGCATCGAACACCACCTCGATCAACCGTCATGTCCCGAATTGCCGACAGCCCCGCCGATGGCGTACGCCGCAACCCCAAGCCCGGGCTGCTGGTGGTCGACGACGACCCGCTAATCGCGGAGGCGCTTGCGTTTTCGTTAGCCGACGATTTTCAGGTGCGGTTTTGTGAGTCGCGCGCCGCGGCACTGGCGATCCTAAGAAGTGGCGAGTTCGCGCCACAGCTGGCCTTGATCGACCTCGGTTTGCCACCGCTGCCGAATCAGCCGACGGAAGGATTCAAACTGGTCGGCGACTTGTTGGCTTGGTCGCCTGACATTCGAATTCTGGTGTTAACCGGCCAAAACGAGGAGTCCAACGCGCGCCGAGCACGCGCACTCGGCGCGGCCGATTTGGTGCCCAAACCCTGCGATCCGTCGCGCTTGAAACAATTATTGTCAGCGCAACTGCGCGAACCGACGGTCGCATCGATCGACGACGACCCACGTGCGGTTGGCCTCATTGGTGAGAGTCCGGCGATGCGCAAACTCAAGGGGCAGATTGATCTTTACGCATCGTCAACCTTCCCGACCCTGATCGAAGGGCCTTCGGGAAGTGGCAAGGAGCGTGTCGCCGAGGGGCTGCACTATTTAAGTCCACGGGGAACGTTGCCGTTTCTGGCGCTCAATTGCGCCGCGATTTCAGCGAGCCTGATCGAAGCCACGTTGTTCGGCCATACCAAGGGTGCCTTTACGGGTGCGGCGACCGCCAAAGCGGGTTACTTTGAAGACGCTGGCGAAGGCACGTTGTTTCTCGACGAAATCGGCGAGCTTTCGCTCGATTTGCAGCCAAAACTGTTGCGCGTGCTCGAAAACGGTGAATTCCAGAGGGTGGGGGAAACGCAGGCGCGAAAGTCGAAGGCTCGAATCGTAGCCGCGACTAACCGCGACCTGCGCGCTGAAGTTAAGGCGGGGCGTTTTCGCGCCGACTTGTACCATCGACTGTCCGTATTTGCGATTTCGGTGCCCCCGCTGCGAGAATTGGGCGACGATAAGCTGCGCTTGTTGGAATTCTTCGCCCAGCAATTCGCCAAGCGTCACGCGTCACAGATTTTCACGCTCGACGTCGCCGCGCGATCCGCCTGGTTGGACTACGCGTTTCCTGGCAATGTCCGCGAACTGAAGAACATCGTCATTCGGCTGATTGCCAAACACGCGGGCTACGTCGTCAGTGCCGACCAATTGGCGGAGGAATTTGAATTACCGCCACAGATTGACGCTGCGACGGGCGAGGCCACCGAGTTCGATGCCAAAACAGAAATCACGTCGAGCGCGTTATTTCGACTCGACGGCAAACTTGCAGAAGTTGAACTCAAGTATATCGACGCGGCAATCGAAATCGCCGCAGGAAACATGACGCAGGCGGCAAAAATTCTCGGCCTTTCGCGATCGACGCTTTACAGTCGACTGGAAACGTTGCGTCCGACCGGCTCGAACAAGGGCGTCGACG
>JBCKPN010000002.1:0-49625 GCA_038901695.1 Usitatibacteraceae bacterium | reverse complement strand
GCAGGCAGGCTTCGATGCATTGCAGCGCGGAAAAAATCAGGAAGCGCTCACACTTTTTTCACGGCTAGCCGCTGCGGGACAAGCGGATGGTTCGGTTTTTTTTGCGACGGCCATCGCTTGGCAGCGGCTAGGGGATTTAGCCGCCGCACGGCAGGCAATTGATGAAGCGCTCGCTCTCGATGGCACGAATTTTCAGTGCTTATTGTTCAAGGCAGACCTGCTGGCTGCGGCCGGCCAACACAAAGATGCGTCTGCCTTCTATCTCGCCGCCGTGCGGACAGCCGCCAAGCACGATGGGCTGGCACCCGCGCTGATGCAAGAAGTCGAACGCGCCAAGCGCCTGTGCAGCAACTATGCGGCCGATCTGGAGCGTCGCATCCGCGAAGCACTCGCGCCCGCTGCGTTGGCTGGTGAACCGCCACAAGCTCGTATCGCCGACGCTCTCGACATTCTGTTCGGGCACAAGGCACCGTACGTACAGCAACCACGTTATTTCTTTTTCCCGGGCTTGGCCGCGAGGCAGTTTTTTGCGCCCAGCGACTTCGACTGGATTCCCGCGCTTGAGGCCAGCACTGACGCCATCCGCCAGGAGTTGCGCGAAGTCATGCACGATCAAGCGGCATTCAAGCCCTACGTCGAAGGCTGTGCTACCCCCTTGACGGGTTGGGGTGAGGCGAGGAATTTGCGAAGCAACGGAATGCGTGCACTGCAAGGTGAGGCGAGGAATTTGCGAAGCATGCTTCGCGCTCGCCGAACGGCATTCCGATGCAACGGAATGCGCGCACTGCAAGTGGGGGATGACGTAGCAAAGAACCGCAAGCCTTCGGTCACTCCAGACTACCCCACATCAGTTTGAATCGCACCCCTGCGCATGGCGAAGCGAACAACATCGATCATGCTGCCTTTAGAATGTTGGTCTGCACGAACTGCGTGCAAATCGTCCGCTGTGAGAGCATGCGGCGGCAGGGTGCGAGGCGGGAGGGGTGTCAGTGCAGGCAGATGAAGTAAGCGTGTTGGTTCAGCGTGGCGTGGCCGCCTTTCGACAGGGCAATACGGCCGATGCGATCGCTGTACTCTCCAAGGTGGTCGATGCCGGTCGCGGCGACGCTTCGCTGTTGATGGTGTTAGCGGCGGCCTATCGGCGCGAGCGACGTCTCGAACCGGCACTCGAAAAAGCCAGTCACGCCCTGCGGCTGGAGCCCACCAACCTTCAAGCCGTGCTGCTCAACGCGGATTTGTTGGCTGATAGCGGCCAGACGCGCGGCGCGGCGTCCTACTACCTCGCAGCTTTAAAACTTGCGTCAACATTGGAGACGATCCCCGACGCCGTCCAAGCCGATCTGACGCGAGCCCAAGCGTTTTGCAACGAGCAGACCAGCCTGACCGAACGTAACGTGCGGGCGGCGCTGGCGCGTGCAGCAACCGTTGCGACGAGTGAGCGCTTTCGCGAATCGCTGGACATCATGTTCGGCACGACAAAGCCGTATCTCCAACAGCCCAAGCACTATTTTTTCCCGGATTTGCCGCACCGCGCTTTCTATGATCCCAGCCAGTTCGATTGGGTGGTGGCGCTGGAGCAACACACCGATGCCATCCGAGAGGAAGTGCGGGCGCTGCTGGTAACCCCAGATCTATTTAACCCCTATGTCGAGCGCAATCTGCGCCGCCCCCAATTTGGCATCGACCGGATGGTGAACAATCCGGAATGGAGTGCGTTTTACCTGTGGAAACACGGGGAGTTAATCGCCGAGAATGCCGCGCGCTGCCCGCGTACCGTCGCTGCCATGCAAGCCGTTCCGCTGACACAAATGCCAGCGCGCTCACCGAGCGTGTTGTTTTCGATCATGCAACCGAACGCACACATTCCGGCGCACCACGGCATGATCAACACCAGACTGATTGCGCACCTGCCGCTGATGGTTCCCGCAGGCTGCGAGTTTCGGGTGGGAAATCACACGCGCCCGTGGCAGGAGGGCAAAGTGTGGATATTCGATGACACCATCGAGCATGAGGCGTGGAACCGCAGCAATCAGACGCGGGCCATCCTGTTGTTTGAAGTGTGGCGACCTGAGTTGTCCATCGCCGAGTGCGACGCCATCAACAGTCTTTTTTCTGCGATCGATGCACAATCCGGGCAACCGCCCGTTTGGGAGATATAGGACAGCATGACGGCACCGACACAACAACTTTTGGCGCTTGAGGGCGAGGTCGAACGCGCCATCCGCAGCGGACGCGAGAGCGACGCGGCACGACTGTGGACGCAGATTCTCGCGTTGGCACCGTCACACACCGCCGCATTGACGGCAGTCGGACAGCGTGCGTTTCGAAGCGGTGATCTCATTACGGCGCGCGCGGCGTTTGATCGCCTGGTAGCGGTCGAGGGACGCGATCCGTTGCACTGGACGAATCTGGCGCTTATTTGTCAGCAGCAGGCTGACGCCAGCGGCGAAGAGGCGGCGATTGGAGGTGCGCTGACGGCCGATCCGTCCGATCTGCTTGGGCTCATCCTGCGCGCGGAACTATTTGACCGTCTGGGTAAACGCCATCAGGCGGCTGCGGCGTTTGGCGCGGTGGCAACGGTGGCACCTCCGCTGGCGCGACTGGCCGCGCAATTTCGACCGGCCGTCGAACGGGCGAGGGCGTATCGCGATCAGTATGATCATGAGTTTGGAACGTTTCTGGATGAGCAACTGGCGAGCATTTACGCCGAGTTTGGCGCGGGGTCAGTAGACCGATTTCGTGATTCGCTCGACATGCTGGTTGGTCGCAAGCGTCGCTACGACTCGCGACCTGCCATTCTTTACTACCCCGGGTTGCCGACGATTGAATTTTTTGATCGTGCCCTGTTCCCGTGGCTGGACGCGTTCGAAGCCGACACCCCAGCCATTGCCGAAGAATTTCGCAGTGTGCTGCGCGCCGACGCAGGCTTTGAGCCTTACATCAACTATGCGTCCGACGTGCCAGTCAATCAATGGGCTGAGCTCAATCACAATCCGAGCTGGAGTGCCTTCCATTTGTTGAAGGATGGATTGCCGGTGACCAATAACGCGGCAACATGCCCGCGCACCATGCAACTGCTGGCGACGGTGCCGGCACCGGATCAACCTGGTCGATCACCGGCCGCGATGTTTTCCCTGCTCCGACCGCACACGCGGATACCGCCACATACCGGCGTGTCAAACGTGCGGCTGGTCACGCACGTGCCATTGATTGTCCCCGAGGGATGTGGATTTCGGGTCGGCAATACCACCCGCCGCTGGACGCCGGGTCAGGCGTGGGTGTTCGACGACACTATTGAACACGAGGCGTGGAATGACAGCGCTCAGCAACGCGCGGTGTTGATATTCGATGTCTGGCATCCGCAGCTTGCGCTGGAGGAGCGGGCGCTAATCACGGCATTGATGCGTTCGATCAACGTGTTTACTGGCGAGCTTGGCGGCGCTGAGCTGTAGTCACGCCCCACGGGCGGCCTCGCCTGCGACTCGAAATCACCAAAAAAAACGGCGAACCGAAGTTCGCCGTTTTTTCGACTGCGGTTGACGCTTAAAACTTGAAGCTTGCCGCCAAGAACACGCGACGACCCAGTGCATCGTACACCTGCGGGAACGTATTGCCGTTTCCGAAGTTGCTTGGGCCGTTGAGCGTGGTGACCGGTGGGTCTTTGTCTAACAGGTTATTGACGCCGGCACGCACCGTGATGTTCTTGGTTGCGTTCCAGGCACCAGCCAAGTCAAAGTAGTTCTGAGCGGCAAGTTCTGCGTTGACGCTCAGCGTCTGGCCGATCAACAGCGGATTCTGACTGAGCGTATCCGCCTGAACTGCGCTCATGTAACGCCAGGTCAATGCCAAGTCGACGTTCCACGGCGTGGCCCACGATACCCGGCTCTTGCTGCGCCACTCGGGATTGGGTGTTCCGCACGAAAAGCCGTAGTAGCCAACGCAGTCGAACTTGCCGTCGCCTTTGATTTCTTCGGTCACCAGCGTTTTCAGAAGCGTGGTCTGAACGTTTAGGCCCAGCGATCCCCAACCCGCCAGCTTGTGCGAGTAGTTGAGAGACAGATCGTAACCCGTGGTTCCGGAGCTACCGATGTTCACGTTGGTGCCGATGATACGACCGCTATCGAACAACCACAGCGTGCCACGGCTGTCGCGGGTGATCAGCGAGCAGAAGGTCGGGTTACCCGTCGCCAGACAATTTTCCAAGGTAGTGATCGGGCTGATGATACCGACGGTATTGTCGACCTTGATATCAAAGAAATCCAGCGATGCGCTAAAGTTGCGAATCGGTGTCAACACAATACCGATGGTCGAGCTCTTGGCCTTCTCTGGCGCAAGCAGTGGATTGCCGCCGCCCAGGAAGTTGTACTGACCCGCTGGGCTGTCGAGGATCAACGATCCGTATTGCGCTGCAGTTACACCGGTGCGCGCGCACTGGGCGGCGGTACTGGTGCGACTCGGACCGCAAGGATCAGCATCCAAATCGAACAGGTTATTGCCCTGCGCAGAGAACAACTCGATCAGGTTGGCGGCACGGACGGCTTCTTGATAGCTGCCGCGCAGCTTGAATTGCTTCATCGGTGCCCACTCCAGACCCAAACCATAGGTATTGGTCTTAATCCCGCTGGTGTAGTCAGAATTGCGATAGCTGGCGTTGACACTGAGGAGTTCTGCGAGGTGACGGCCTTCGACCAGCGGTACCCGGATTTCGGTAAAGATATCCTGAACCGAGAGCTTGCCCGTCAGTGGCAGAGCGGGGCCACCCGAACCGGACAGGTCACCAGACGAGCTTGATGCGTCGGTGATGAGGTTCAACTTCTCGGTACGACGCTCGAAACCGAACGCGACACCGATTCCACTCTTGGCTGCAGGTAGCTGAATGCCGTAAGTGCCGAGGTCTGAATTCAGCGAGACACCCTGAATCGTTTGCTGGGTCGAGCCGGAACGCAGACCAGGCGTTGCCAAATACGCCAACTGGGCGGGGGTGACGCCGCCGGCACGCCATGGGTTGTACGGGACGCAGAAAGGATCCGTACCGTTCACAACAGAGCGGCAGGTTGCGACACCGTTGACGTTAAGGACATCAAGTGCGCGCTCGCCACGGGTGGTGGAGAAGTAGTTGAGCTCCGACTGCTGGTAAACCACTTTGGAGGTCTGCATGTACGCGTCGTACGACCACTTGCCGACATCACCCTTGGCACCCAGTACGGTACGGTAGGATGTGTTGCGGAAACTGGACTGACGACCACCACCCTCGACGTTGCGGCGCAGCAGGGTTACCTCAGCGGTGCTCGCAGCAGTGTTGGTGGCGAGACCGAGGTTGGTGCGCCACGACTGGGTGAGCAGGGGATTATCGCCGCGCACTTCGAAGGTGACGCCGAACAGACCACCGGGCGCGATTTGCGCGATGGTGTTGTAGTCCATGAAGGAAAACTCGGAATACAATTTCACGGCGGGGAACAACTCATAGTTCGAGTAGACGTTGGCGCTATAGCGTTCCGACGGGCGCTGGAAATGATTGGCTGGGCCGAAGTTGTACGCATCGGTTGCACCGATGTATGGACGGGAGTTACCGGCAGCATCTGCGGTGGTGAACGACCCGACCGGAGTGAAAAACAGCCCCGTGGCACTGGTGCCCGAGCCGCCGCAGGTAAACACGCCAGGGCGCACCCGCCCGGCTGGCACAGCGACTGAGCCAGGTGCCGCAACTGCGCCGAGCGAGCAGGCGCTGAAGTCGCGCTCAGATTGCAACAGCGCTTCTTCTTTTTTGTAGCCGAAATAGACAGTCGCGTTGCCCTTGCCGCCAGCAAAGTTGCTACCCATCAGAATGGAGGCATCAAAAATCTTGCCGTCCGCCCTCTTGTCCCCGGGCACATTGAACCCGAGTGGGTTAGTCCGTGCGCGACCCGCGACAATACCGGCAACGCCATTGGAGCCCTGTTGCTCGTGGTTATAGAAGCTTTGATTGAGTTCTACCTGCACGCCTTCGAACTTGTCGTTCATGATGAAGTTAACAACACCTGCCACTGCATCCGAGCCATAGACCGCACCGGCACCGCCGGTCAGAATCTCAACGCGCCTGATCAGCGACGCGGGAATCTGGTTCAAGTCTGCGGCGGAGGTATTGACGCTGCCGTATGGCAGGCGACGGCCGTTGACCAGTACCAAGGTGCGGTTTGCACCCAGGCCGCGCAGGTTGACCTGTGCGGTTCCCGTCGAGCCATTGGAAATGTTTGAGCCCTGCGCAGCGAACACTTGCGGCAGGTTGTTCAGGAGGTTTTCAACCGAGCGCAAGCCGTCGACTTTAATGTCGGCTGCGTTGATGGTGGTGATCGGGCTGGTGCTCTCGAGGTTGGCGGCTGGAATACGCGATCCGGTTACCTCGATGCGATCAACCTTCGGTTCGGCTTTTGGCGCAGCAGCTGGCTGCGCAAACGCCGGACCATACATACTTGCTGCGAGCGCGCCTGCAACAGCCGCTGGCAAGATTCTCAACTTTAATTTCATTGCAAAACCTCCGTGTTGAAAAATCAACGATGAATCGACCGTTTGCGGCGAGAGCGCACAAAGAACCACAATCGGTCACTTTTTAGAAAACATGGCAAGGATAACGGGCGTGAGGGTCACTCGCCACACGCTTGTTACCCCTGTTGCCAAAACGCAACAGACAATTGGGGCGGTGGGCGAGAAACACTTGCCAAAGCGGAATACACCACAACAAAAAAGGGCGCCAAGTTTGGGACGCTGAAACCTAATATCCGTTGCGTTTACGCAACGGATTGTTCTGGGCGCACGCGAGCGAGCGTAGTCGAGCAACAAAAAAAGCGAGCCGCAGCCCGCTTTTTTTTACAGCTCAAACTTCCTTCGACTAGAAATTGAAGGTAGCGCCAACCGAGTAGTAGCGACCGACCACATCGTAGCCCTGTGGGAAGGTGTTGCCACTGTTGGTGCTGGTGGTGCCGATGGTGTTACCGACGTTTGGTGGAGACTTATCGGTGACGTTATTGACACTCAGGTTAAGCCGGATGTTCTTGGTCGCATTCCACACCGCGCTCAAATCGAAGTACGAGTACGCGTTGATCTTGGTGTACGCTGGGAAGAAAGTACCAGCCAACGGCTCGACCTTAACCTCGCTCTGGTAACGCCAGTTATACCCGAAGACGAAATCGCTGACAGTCCACGAGGTGCGCTGGTTGAATTTGCGTTTTGGCAACGGCGCACCGCAAGCGACACTGTAGTAACCGAGACAGTCGCGCTTGATGCTGGCGGGTGTTGGCTGGAACGTGTAGTCCTTTATCTGCGTTGCTTGGAAAGAGAAATTGAGGCGCCCAAGCTTGGCGAGCCCCACGTCTTTCATCGGCAAGGTGTAGGCCACCGTCAGATCGTGCCCCGAGGTATTGATCTTCCCGAGGTTCGACAGCGGGGTTACCACACCAGGCGCATCCGCACCGTTGAAGGTACCGAATGCACCGCGCAGCACATTCGAACAGGCAGCGTTGAAGGTGAGTCCGGGATTGCGAGTGGCGTTGTAACAGTCATCCAGAATGTCGGTCGAGCTCGGGCTGGAGACCGCTTTGTCAATGTCGATCTTGTAAAAGTCGAGCGTCACCGCAAAGCCCTTTACAAACTTCGGCTGCCATACGAAACCAATCGTTTGGGTTTTAGCAACTTCCGGGCCCAGCGCAGGATTGCCACCGAATCGGACGTTGATTTGTCCCGCGGACGGCGCGGGCAACGAGCCAATTGCACCCAACGGTACGCCCGTCAGGCGGCACAGATTGGAAAGCGTACCTGGGGTATTGGCGGCTGCCTGATTGACGAGTGCAAGCTGACACGGATCGACGGCGAGATTGGACAGCCCGGAAACCAGCGGCGCGAACAATTCATTGATGTTCGGTGCGCGCGTCGCCTGCTGCTCCATGCCGCGGAAGCGCAAGCCCGGCATCGGTTCCCACTCAAGCCCGACTTTATGCGTGTTGTAGCTGGTGGTGCGCGAAGTAGAGAAATCGGTAGTTCGATAGCCTAACTCCAGCACCAGCGAATGTGCTCCCGGTGCGTTTTTCACCAATGGGATGAACGCTTCGCCGAACAACTCCTTGAGCTTGAAGGTGCCGATACGATCTGGCGCTGGTGCGCCGGTACCAAGGACTTCTCCCTGAATCTGCGAGGCGGCGTCCGAAGTAGTTCCGGCGGTCAGCTGGCGTTCTTCCGCACCGAAGGCCAGACTAATTGGCATCTTGGCGAATGGGCTTGACACAACCATCGGCAAATCGCCGGAAACAGACGCCGACATCACACGCTGATCGACGTTCTGCAACTGGATGGTACCCATGTCGACGAAGCGGACCATCGCGGGAGTGATGGATCCTTCGGCACCAAATACGTTGATTGGCACGCAGCCATTGGTGTTGACGGTACAGGTGGTGGTGTTAAGGGCGCGTAATGACTGCTGCAGCTTGGACAGCGACCCCCAGTTGGTGAGCACGCGGGTTTGGTCAGACTTACCCTGACTCCAGTAGGCGTCATACGTCCAGCCCGCTGCGATATCGCCGCGCGAACCGACGGTGGTCTGTAGCGATTTGTTGAAAAAATCACCGAGGCGTGGGCCGAATTCAGTGAACCGGCGAAAGATCGCCATCGGCACTTCGGTGGCGTTGCCAAGTACGCAATTCGCCGCCGAGATGTTGCGTGCCGCACAAATTTGCTGGCGCGCTGCATTCGGAATGTACGGGTTGCCGATCGGTACCTGATAAACGTTGCCGAAGGAGCCGCTGGAAGCGAGTTGCTGACGGACGTCCGAGCGGGTGTAGCTCATCAACGCATAGGGTTCAAGGTGCGGGTTGACGGTGAAATGCCCCAGTGCCGTGATCTGCGTGCGATCCATCGGCGTCACGTAGAAGTTCTGTGGGTTGAAGTTAAACGAGTTGAATGCGGGCAGCAGCCTGCCGGTCGCAGGATCGATCTGGATGAGGCCGGCCAGCGGATTGGGCGTGATCCCGGTTGCTGCCGCGATTTGAAATACCGAAGGAACGGTGGTGGCTGAGCCTTGCGGCAGACCGTTGGTCGAGGACAAGCTCGCTTCACCGATGGGTCGGTTCGCCTGCAAGAGTGCGTTCGCGTCGGTGAAGCCAACGCTCATCGCCACGTTGCCGCGGCCATCCTCGAACCCCGCGCCGACGGTAATATCGGTGCGGCTACGTTTGGTATCGTCGCGTGACGAGACGCCATACGAGTGCGAAACGTCGAGACCCTTGAAATCTCTGCGCAACACAAAATTGACCACGCCCGAAATAGCGTCTGCGCCGTACACGGCCGACGCGCCACCGGTGATGAGGTCAACGCGGTGCAGCAGCGCGATCGGAATCGCATTGGTATCGACGCTGCCACCCAGATTGAATGGGACGATGCGTCTGCCGTCGAGCAGCACCAGCGTCCGATTTGAGCCTAAGCCGCGCAGGTCGATGGTCGCACCGCCGCCGGAGCCGTTATTGGTGCCCGGGCCGATGGCTGGCACAGCCGAGGGCAGACTCTTGAAAAATTCCTCGACCGCGACAGGCTGGCCGGACTGGATCTCATCAGCGGCGATCGACGAGATCGGGCTGTTGGACACGAAACCCGGTGACTTAATGCGAGTTCCCGTTACCGTCACGAGTTCGGCCTTGGCTTCGGCTTTTGCCGCAGCTTGCTGCGCAAACGCCAGACCATACATACTTGCTGCGAGCGCGCCTGCAACAGCCGCCGGCAAGATTCTCAACTTTAATTTCATTGCAAAACCTCCGTGTTGAAAAATCAACGATGAATCGACCGTTTGCGGCGAGCGCGCACAGATGACCGCAAACAGTCACTAATTGGGAAACATTGCAAGGATAACGGGCGTGAGGGTCACTCGCCACACGCTTGTTACCCCTGTTGCCAAAACGCAACAGACAATTGGGGCGGTGGGCGACAAACAGGTGGGCGACAAACACTTGCCAAGGCGGAATTCACCACAACAAAAAAGGGAGCCGAAGCTCCCTTTTTTGTACTGCGGTTGCGCTGTTGCTTAGTTCCAGGAATAACGTACCCCAGCCACGAAATTCATGCCCTGCGGCTGATACCAGTTTAGGTTGATTGGCCGGACCCGCGGGTCGAAGGAAGGACGTTCGTTTGCAATGTTTCGGACATTGAAATTCAGACGCCAGTTCTTGAAGCCGCGGTACTCCGTACCCAAATCGATTGTTACGTATTCCCTAATCGCACAGCGACCCAAATATGTCGGGTAGGACGCAGAACCTGGGCCGTTGCCGCAATTTCTGGCCAAGGTGGCTGACGCGGCGGTCAAGGCCTCTGGGTTGAAATACGATTTAAAGGTGCCCACGTAGTTCACAGTCGACGTAGTCGTCCAATCGCCCTTTTGCCAAGTTGTCCTGAAGTTACCCCGCCATGTCGGAGAGTTGTAGAAGCCTAGGTTGCTGATTTGTGGGTTACCCGTCACGCCCGAGCCGCGATTGTCCATGTAGCGGGTCATCGAGAGCGCGAACGTCACGCGACCGGCTTCTCCGAGCGACAAGCGATAGCGACCGTCCAAATCTACGCCTCGAACCGTGGTTTCCCCGTTGTTGATGAAACCTACCCGGGCATAAATCAAGACCCCGGGGTCATTGGGAATCGGAACGCCACCAAGGGTGATCGCATTGCGATCACGGATGATCCGATTCGCGTACAGCGGGTTGGTCGAACCTTCGTTCGCCAAGATGTCGGTCAAACTCTGGAACGTCACTTCATTGGTGCGCGTAATGCTGAAGTAGTCGATACTGATGTTTGACGCAGCATTCGGCTCCCAAACGAATCCTCCTGAGTAGGTCTTCGCAGTTTCAGGCTGCAGGTTCGGATTTGCCTCGAGGAACAAACCGATGCTTTGTGAGCAACCGGCGGTGGAGGTTGGTGCGGAGGCGGGACGGCAACGCAGCGGGTCATTGACCGTCGTAAAGGCCGTCGTTGACGCCTTTGAGATTTCCGTCAGCGAAGGTGCCCGGAAGCCGGACGCGTAGCTTCCGCGCAGCTTGAGCGAAGAGACTGGTGCCCACGACACAGCAATCTTCGGCGTCTTGGAGCTACCGTAGTCCGAGTAGCGATCAAATCGCCCTGCGATCTGAACCTCAACATTTTTCAGCACAGGCAATACCAGCTCAGCGTAGGCGGAAGCCACTGTTCTCGAACCATCCGACGAGCCAGCGCCCAACTGGAACGAATTACCAACTAGCGTGTTGCGATCAGGGGCGAACACTCTCGACTCACGACGAAACTCGCCGCCGAGAGCAAGTAGTGCGGCACCACCGGCGAGGTTGCCCAGCTCGCGCGAGCCCTTTACGTCCCAAATCGCAAATGAAGATTTGCCTTTGTCTAGCAAATTGATGCGCAACATGTCTGCTGTGACCGCGCCGCCATTCGGGTTTGCGAAATTGTATCCCGCTTGACTGAAGGCACGCACGACCATGTCATAGCGCAATTGGTTGTAGGTGCGCCAGTCGATTTCGTTCTTGTCGTACAGAAGGCCTGACTCGACATCCCACGACCCGAGCACAGACTTGAAGCCGACCAGCGCACGGGTCGATTTAGAGTCTAGTTCGGTGTTGCGCGGACCGACGCCGTCAAAGCGGGCACGGACAAGCGCAGGACGGGCAAATGGATTATTAGGGTGCCCGACTGCTAGCGCCGTTGGCGGGAGTTGTACCACGCCGGTAAGACCGCTGACCGTAGGGCCAGTAGCGCCTTGGCCCGCAACCGATGGGCCGCCGGTATAAAACGTGTTCTGGTCGACATAGTTGAGCTCGGCGAACAAGGATGTGGTTGCAGACAGATCGACAGTTCCCCGCGCGAAGGCGCTGTTGCGGGTGATTCGCGGAACGAAGGTGATATTTGCGAACTGGTCATACAGGCACATCGTGCCGGGCACACCAATGAACGTTATCGCGCTGATGACGTTGGCGGCAGGGCAGGCGGTGCCCGCAGCCGGCACCGTCGCGCCAGCGGCGTTATTGATGTAGGTTAGGAATGGGCTGAATGCGGACGTCCCGACCCACGTAAACCCGGTATCTCGAAACTCCTGGCGATTGAGCGAGCTATCCACCTGCCGAATCTTGTACAAATCTTGCTTGTAGCCTTCGACGTTCAGGAATACATTGAAACGATCCTTCGCCAGATCGCCGAAGCCGATCGAGGCGGTGCCAGTACGAGTCCGGTACAGCCCTTCTTTGTTAGCTGAGGCATTTACCCTGACTTGCCCGCCTTTGTAGTCCTTGCGCAAGATGATGTTGACCACACCCGCAATGGCTTCGGAGCCGTAAATTGCGGATGCACCGTCTTTCAGAATTTCAATGCGCTCGATGACGTCCAGCGGAATCGCATTCAAATTGACCACACCAGATTGACCGAAGTTGGGGTCCGGCGGTCCGTATGGCGCAATTCGGCGACCGTTCAGCAAAACCAGCGTGGCTGTTGAGCCCAAGCCGCGAAGTGAGATTGACGCCGCACCAGCCGAGAAGCGGCTTGCACCCTCGAGTTCGGTCATCCCGCCCGTTGCATTAATGGGTAATTCGCGAAGCAAATCAGTGACGGTCTGCTTGCCAGACTGTCGAATTTCCTCGGCAGTGATTACCAAAATCGGCGCCGAGGTTTCCGCCTCAATACGCTTGATGTTGGAGCCGGTGACTTCTATTTTCTCGGTTTTCTTGTCGGTGGCGGCTTGCGCGAACGCAGTGCCGACGGACATCGCACCAAAGGCGCCGACGGCAGTCAGGGCGCAGATGAGTACGCGTGGTTTGAAGTTCTGCATAAATTACCTCGTGAGTGGGAAATTTTCGGGTGGAACAAAATGCTGCTCGCGTCACGCCCGCCCCACTGCGCCGCAATTCGCGAGGCAACTGGACAAAACGCGACCAAAAGACGGCTGATTGTAACTTTCACCACGTCAAAAAGCGCTCCGGTGAGGGTCAAAGTGACTGGCTGTTGCGGGATTGCAACAGCGGGCGGGAGCGATTCGATGTTCTAGACGGAATTGCTGGGCGAAAAAAACGGGGGCAGCGCCCCAGTTTTTTATTGGTCAATCCGGCGGCTTACTTGAAGCGGTAGGTCACCGATACGTTGGCATTGGCTCCCAGCGGATTGTGGTACGAAGGGTTGAAGCCGAGCGTGGTTTGGTTCGGGTCATACGGCGCACGGCGGTTTTCGACGTTGCGAATCACGGCAGCCAAGGTCACGTTCTTGATGCCCTTGTAGCTAGTGCCGACGTCGATGGTGGTCCACGCGCGAACTTGGCAACGGCTCAGATACGCAAGTGTCAAGCCGGTCGAGGAGAGGTAACAACCAGAGGCCACCGTTGGATCGTTATAGTCCCAGCCGCCGGTGTAGTTGTAGCGCGTAAAGCTTGACCAGTCGCCCTTGTCGTAACTGACAGTCGCCGTGCCGCGCAACTTCGGCGTTTCGAACAGATAAAAATTGCCCGCGCCGTTGATAAACGTGCCGCCTTTTTCCAGTTGGTACAGGTACTTGATGGTCCACGTGGCCAACGCATTCATGGTGACACGACCGCCGCCAAGGTTAAAGCGATGGCGGATGTCCAGATCGACGCCATCGACGCGCGTTTCACCGAGATTCAAAAGGCGGCGAACTGTTGTTTCCTCCGGGTCTGTCCCGGCAATTGCCACGGCATTGTTGCCCGTGCGGCCAAAACGCAACAGACTGTGATGCTTCGAAGTCGTTTGTGACGGGAAGTGCTCGGACGCCGCAATAAACAAGGGAGCCGAAGCCCCCTTTTTTATTTTTTGAAACACGCTGTCGAGTATTACTTGAAGCGATACGTGGCACTAAGAGACGGATAGATGCCAAACGCGTTGTGGAAGTTAGGGTTAAAGCCCAGCACGGTATCGCCGCCCCAATAATCGAACGGTGGCTTTTCATTGGTAAGGTTTCGCACAACAAGGCGAATGGTGAGATTCTTGACGCCCGAGTAGGACGCGTTTACGTCAATGGTCCTCCAAGGCTTCACCTTACACGCACCGGGAATCGCATCGATCGGGCCCTGACCTATCAGTTGTGCGCAAGTCAGCGTGCTGCCGGCAATTCTCCAACCGCCGATGTAGTTGACACGCGCGCCAAGAGTGAAATCGGCGAACGACCATGTGGTGGCGACGTTGCCTCTGAAGCGAGGACGCCCGAGACCCGTGATAAACGGATCAACGCCGCCGATGTTCTCCACCATCTGGCCACCCTTTTCACGGGAGGCCCGGCTGCTCATGGTGTAAGTCCCAGTGAATGTATTGGTCAGACGACCCATTTCACCCAAGCTCATGCGATGCGCGAGGTCCACATCGATACCCTTAACTTGTGTCGAACCCAGATTGAGCCAACGACGATCAACGGTTTGCACAGGACCCGAGTTCGGCACACCCGGCAACCAGGTCAGCGGATTAGGGTCGCGCTGCACCGAGGCGGCAAAGCGCGTGTCACCCGCAAACAGCGCATTCACGACGAAGTTTGACGAAAATCTGTCGATCTCGTCATCGCGACGGATATCAAAGTAGTCAATCGCGACGTTCAAATCCTTCGAAATATCCCAAACGAAGCCTAAGTTACGGCTCTTGGAAGTCTCAGGCCCAACATCCGGGTTCGGGACGATTTGGGCGGAGATGGTCCGATTGCAATCGTCTGACGTGGTGCCGAGTACGGGGCAACGAACCGGATCGTTGATTGTCTGGAATGAACGCACGGCCGCCTTTGATGTCTGTGATAGCGTCGGCGCGCGGAACCCTGTTGAATAGCTTCCGCGGAGCACGACGTTCGGAAGTGCCCGCCACTTGAGGCCAATCTTTGGGTTTGACGTGTTGCCGAAGTCAGAGTACTTGTCGTAGCGACCGGCAATCGTTCCCTCCAGCGCCTTCGTAATGGGGAGCAAAGCTTCCGCATAGGCTGACGTTTGCGTCCGCGATCCATCAGCGAACGAGGCACCAAGGCCGACAATCCGCGCATCCACAATGCGTTGGTCTGGCGTGATCAGGATGTCGTCTTTTCTGAACTCAGCGCCAACTGCAAGTCCGATTGGGCCTGCGGGCAACTTGCCGATCTCAGTCGAAGCCTTGATGTCCCAAATACGGGCGTTGGATTCACCTTTGTTGGTTGTGCGCGTGCTGATGCGATCAATCATTGCCTGGCTATTTGGCGCGAAGAACAGCCATGATTGGTCGTTGATTGCGTTTTGCACCTCAGGGAACAATAGGCGGCGACCACTGGACACGTTCGCGGTGCTCTTGTTGAGCAAGAGTCCCGATTCCCAGTCCCAATTCCCGATTGAGCCTTTCAGCCCGAGTAGCACCCGGCTATCTTCCGTGCGACTGATGTCTTGGCTGCGGCCAAGATCAACCCAGCGGTAACGTAGCCCGATCCGCGTGGCAAAAGGGTTGTCGCGATGGCCTACCGGCAACACCAACTGGAAGCGCAGTGCTTGGCCAGCCGCATTGCGCCAAAGGGTTGCCGTCTGTGGATTTGACGCCAGTGGCGCACCGGTAAAGGTGTTCGTCGTGCGCGAGAAGCTTGCCTCAGCAAAGGCGCTCAAGTTCGCGTTGATCTCTAGGCTCCCGCGGACGAATGCTGTGTCACGTTCCGAACGGCCTGACTGCTCAAGGTCATTCCACTGGTTGTATCGGCAAAGGCCACCGATGACGAGGTTTGCCGGACAGTTAGGCCCGAGCGCCTGGAACGTGCCGAAAATATTGCTTCCACGAACTGCTTCGCGGTAGTAGTTGCCGGGGTATGACAACGAGCTCAGTACCGAAAAGCGCTGGAGGAAAACCGGGTTCTGCCAAAAAGTATCGACGTTGTCTTCACTTCGGATCAGTACCGGTAGACGTTCAAAGCGCTCGTAGGTACCGAAGACGTTATAGCGATCCTTTGCCAAGTCACCGAATCCGAAAGCAACGTTTGCCTGCATGACGCGAAACTCGTTACCGGGCGTTTGGAAAAAAGTTCCGGTCGCGGTGAGTCCGTTGAAGTCTTTTCGCAGAATAATGTTCACGACTCCGGCGATCGCATCAGAACCGTAAATTGCCGATGCGCCGTCACGCAAGACTTCGATACGCTCGATGGCCGCACTCGGTATCGAATTCAGATTAGTAATGTTGGTCGAGCCGACGTTGGGGTCGTTGAAGGCCGCCGGGCTGACGCGCCGACCATTGATGAGCGTGAGTGTTGCTGCGGAGCCAAGACCGCGCAGTGCGACCGTTGATGAGCCGGTTGAAAAACCGTTGCCTGCGGAGATGTCCGTGAGCGCGCTGCCGGCTGCTACCGATAAATTGTTGAGGAGCTCTTGCAGCGAAGTGGTGCCGCTGCGGCGAATCTCTTCTTGCGTGATGACGGTGATCGGGGATGCCGACTCCGCATCGACACGCTTGATGTTTGAGCCCGTAACTTCGATTTTTTCGGTTTTTACCGGAGGCGCGACTGCCTGTTGAGCGCCAACGGCAAAGTGCGTCAACAGTCCGGCCGAACCGAGTGCTGCGCAAATGATGCGTAACTTATTGTTTCTCATGGATATCCTCGTGTGGTGAAGGCTTGATGGCGAGACGTTGGCAGCGCTTGATTGCTGGCTGAATTCCGTCGCACGCGGTAATCCTCAACGGTAGTTGGGAACCTGCGGGTCACAATGCAACCATTGTAATGGCGGGCGCGCATCAGGTGACCCGAAACTCCGGTTTTGGCTGGGTTTGTTGCAATATTGCGACTCTTGGTTTTGCTGTGTGCCGTGCGTGCCGAAACACGACTCGGCGCTAGAGCGGGCTCTGCGCGGGCCAAAAACTACACGTCCGGTTAGCGCGCAGTGGTATACTTTTGTAGTGGGCTTCGGCCCATTTTTTGTTTCTTGCGTTTTCTTGGTGCTGGCGTCAAGTCAGAACAGCGGGTGCGAAAGCGCCGTTGGCACCGCCGATGTACGACCTTGGCGCAAGGAGCACGCGCAAAGGAATTGTAGATTGGCTAGCCTGGAAAAAATCATAAACGACGCGCTGACGAGTTGCTCACTGGAGCTCGTCGAGATCGAGCGCGCCCCGCGCGGGCTGCTCAGAGTGTTTATTGATCGGCCGGAAGGACGCGGTTTTGTCACCGTGGACGACTGTACGAAGGTCAGTAACCAGCTGTCGCACGCGCTCACCGTCGAGAATGTTGAGTATGAGCGACTCGAGGTTTCGTCGCCTGGGCTCGACAGAATTTTGAAGTCGGCCAAGGATTTCTTGCGTTTTCGCGGTCAGCCTGTTCGGGTTCGCCTGAATACACTTGTCGACAGTCGCAAGCGATTCGACGCCTTGGTATTCGATGTCATCGACGACGACGTGGTGTTTTCACTCTCGGATGCGGATCAGCCATCGGCGACAACGGTGAAGCGCGCGAAGCCGAAAAAGGCGAGCGAAACAACGACGGGCATAGCGGGAGCAGTCAAAAAAACTGTGCGGGTGAAAATAGGTCAGATCGAGAAAGCTCGCCTGATCCCGCAGATCTAGAAATGACAGGGGCGTGCCGCAATGCGGTTGCGCCGAATGAGACGGAGACGTAAAGATGAGTCGAGAAATTTTGTTGCTGGTTGACGCGCTTGCCCGGGAAAAAAGCGTTCCGCGGGAGACCGTCTTCATCGCGCTTGAAATGGCGCTGGCGTCCGCGACCAAACGAAAGTTTGCGGACAAGTTCCTCCAGGAAGAGGCGGACGTTCGTGTCGAGGTTGATCGCCTGACTGGCGAATACAGCGCATTCCGTCGCTGGACCGTGGTGCCTGATGAGGAGCACGAGGAACCGGCGCGCCAGATCGCGATTACCGATGCTCCCGAGCGCGGCGAGGATCTGCAACTCGGTGACGTCATCGAAGAGACGCTCGAGGCGGTCGATTTCGGTCGCATCGGTGCCCAGACCGCCAAGCAGGTCATTTTGCAAAAAATTCGCGACGCAGAACGTGAGCAAATTCTGCAGGACTTTTTGGCGCGTGACGAGCAACTGGTCACCGGAACCGTCAAGCGCATGGAACGCGGCAACGTGATTGTCGAATCCGGTCGCATCGAAGCGTTGTTGCCAAAGTCCGAGCTGATCCCGAAGGAAAATTTACGTGTCGGCGATCGTGTGCGCGCGTTCTTGCTCAAGATTGACCGCAACTTGCGCGGCCCACAATTGGTGCTGTCGCGCATCTCGCCGGATTTCATCAAGCTGTTGTTCGAACTCGAAGTGCCGGAAATTGAAGAAGGCCTGCTGGAGATCAAAGCTGCCGCCAGAGACCCGGGCATGCGAGCGAAAATCGCCGTCAAATCGAACGACCCACGGGTCGATCCGATCGGCACTTGTGTCGGCATGCGCGGTTCGCGCGTGCAAGCGGTAACCGGTGAGCTCGCCGGTGAACGTGTCGATATTATTTTGTGGTCGGCCGATCCGGCGCAGTTCGTGATCAACGCGTTGGCACCAGCCGAAGTGTCATCGATCATCGTCGACGAAGAAAAGCACTCGATGGACGTCGTCGTTGATGAAGAGCAGTTGGCACAGGCGATTGGCCGCGGTGGCCAGAACGTGCGCCTAGCGTCTGAACTGACCGGATGGCAGTTGAACATCATGACCGAGGAAACCGCCAACGAACGTCGTTCCACTGAGCAGCAGTCGATTCAGCAGTTGTTCATCGAAAAGCTCGACGTCGACGAAGATGTTGCGCAAATCCTCATCGCCGAAGGCTTCAGTAACCTAGAAGAAGTGGCGTACGTGCCGCTCAGCGAGATGCTCGAAATCGAAGCGTTTGACGAAGATACGGTCAACGAGTTGCGTCGTCGCGCACGCGATGCGCTCGTCACTGACGCCATCAAATCGGAAGAAGCCATGGAAACGGGATCGGAAGACCTGTTGTCGATGGAAGGCATGGATACCGAGACAGCGCATCAACTCGCTTCCAAGGGCGTTCGCACCATGGAAGACCTTGCCGATCTCGCGATTGACGAACTGACAGAGATGACCGGCATGGAAGTTGAGCGTGCCAAGGAACTTATCATGACTGCCAGAGCACCGTGGTTCGCGACCGAGTCTGCCTGATCACGTGTCGGACTTTTCTAACCGCATATCTAGTACGTAGAAACAAGGTAACGCATGGCACAAACGACCGTTGAACAATTCGCCAAGGAACTCAAACTGACGCCGGAGCTCCTCATCGAGCAACTGAAGTCGGCTGGAGTCGCCAAGTCTGCGCCAGATGATCGTCTGGCCGAGGCGGACAAGACGCGTCTGCTCGCGTATCTTCAAGAGTCGCACGGTCACAAGGACGAAAAAAAGAAAATTACCTTGACGCGCAAGCACACCTCGGAAATCAAGAAAAGCGACGCGACTGGCAAGGCGCGCACGATTCGGGTTGAGGTCAGAAAAAAACGCACTTTCATCAGAGTTGACCCAAACGCCGAGGTGCCGGTTGACGTCCCGACAGAACCGCCGCCGCCCATCATCAACGACGAGGAATTGGCCAAGCGCAAGACCGAGGAAGACCGCATGGCGGCGTTGCTCGCCAAGCAGGCAGAGGAGCGCGCGAAGACCCAGGCTCCCAAACGTCGGACCAAGAAAGTCATCGAGGAAGAGGCCGCCGCCGCAGCTGCGGCAGCCAGCCAGACTGATGCGACGCCAACCGCCAAGGGCGCGGCAACGACCACCGCGAAGGGTGCGGAAGGCGAGGTTGCAACTGCCAAGACCCTCGACGGCATCGGCGCGTCACCAGCAACCAAAGGCACCATCATCGTGGACCCTAACCGGCCGCGTATCGGCGAGCGCGTTGTGCTCAAAAAAGATGCGCCGCCGACCGAAGGTACATTGCATCGGCCTGTAATCAAGGACGCGGATGGCAAAGTAAAAGTTGACAAAAAACCAGCCAAGAAAGCGACCAAGACCGGCTCCACTTGGGCTGACGACGCCAACAAGCGGCGTGGCATCAAAACACGCGGCGATGCCTCCGGCGGGCGGGAAGGCTGGCGTGGCCGTCGCGCTAAAGCGCATCACGAAGATCCTGATTCCACGAGTTCACAGACGGCCTCAGAGCCGGTGGTGCGTGAGGTGTTGGTGCCAGAAACGATTACCGTCGGCGAGCTCGCGCAAAAAATGGCGGTTAAAGCTGCCGAAGTGATCAAAACCATGATGAAGCTGGGCTCGATGGTGACCATCAATCAGGTGCTTGATCAGGAAACCGCGATTCTGGTGGTCGAAGAGATGGGGCACAACGCCAGTGCGGCCAAGGCCGATGATCCGGAGGCGTATCTGGTCGAGGCGATTGAACACAAACCGGAGGACATGATCACGCGCCCGCCAGTGGTGACCATCATGGGACACGTCGATCACGGCAAAACGTCGTTGCTCGACAAGATTCGCACCGCGCGCGTCGCGTCAGGCGAAGCCGGCGGTATCACCCAACACATCGGCGCCTACCACGTGCAAACGCCGAAGGGTGTGATTACCTTTCTTGACACGCCTGGTCACGAGGCCTTCACGGCCATGCGTGCCCGCGGGGCGCAAATTACCGACATCGTAATTCTGGTCGTGGCGGCTGATGACGGCGTCATGCCACAAACCAAAGAGGCGATCGCGCACGCCAAGGCGGCGAAGGTGCCGATGATTGTCGCCATCAACAAGATCGACAAGCCCGAAGCCAATTTGGAGCGGGTGCGCCAAGACCTCGTCGCCAATGACGTATTGCCCGAAGAGTACGGTGGTGACGTGATGTTCGTGCCGGTGTCTGCCAAAACCGGCGCAGGCATCGACGCACTGCTTGAGACAATTTTGCTGGTGGCTGAAGTGGCCGAACTCAAGGCTGTTACCGACGCGCCCGCACGAGGCGTGGTGATTGAAGCGCGCTTGGACAAAGGTCGCGGCCCGGTTGCCACCGTGTTGGTGATGTCAGGCACGCTGAAGAAGGGCGACATGTTGCTCGCCGGTAGCGTGTTCGGCCGGGTCAGAGCCATGCTTGACGAAGACGGCAAGAGCATCGATTCCGCTGGACCGTCGATTCCGGTCGAGGTGCAAGGGTTGACCGATGTGCCGCGCGCCGGTGAAGACATGATGGTACTCAATGATGAACGCAAGGCGCGCGAGATCGCACAGTTCAGACAAGGCAAGTACCGCGATGTGAAGTTGGCCAAGCAGCACGCGGCGAAGCTTGAAAACGTGTTCGAGCAAATGGGTGAAGGTGCCGTAAAGTCGTTGACCGTCATCATCAAAGCTGACGTACAAGGCTCGTATGAAGGTCTTTCGCACGCGCTCGCCCAGCTGACCACCAACGAAGTCAAGGTCAACGTCGTGCACGCGGCGGTCGGCGCGATCACCGAGTCGGACGTCAACTTGGCGCTGGCCTCGAAAGCCGTGATTATCGGATTCAACGTTCGTGCCGATGCTAGCGCACGCAAGCTAGTCCAAACCTCCGGCGTTCAGGTGCGTTACTACAATATCATTTACGAAGCGGTCGACGACGTAAAAGCGGCGTTGGGCGGGCTGCTGTCACCGGAAATCAAAGAAGTCGTACTTGGACTGGTCGAAATTCGCAATGTCTTCAAGATCTCCAAGGTTGGCGCGGTCGCCGGGTGTTTTGTGCTCGATGGTCTGATCAAGCGCGGCGCATCGATTCGGCTGTTGCGCGATGGTGTGGTGATTTTTACCGGCGAGTTGGAATCACTCAAGCGCTTCAAAGACGACGTCAAGGACGTCAAGGCCGGCTTCGAGTGCGGCTTGTCGATCAAGGGTTTTGACGACATCAAGGAAGGCGATCAGGTGGAGTCATTCGAAACCACTGAAGTTGCGCGTACGCTCGCCTGACCCATTCCGACCAACTGGTGAGATCCTTTGTCTGAAGCACGAAACCGCAAGATCGCTGATCAGATTCAGCGCGAACTTGCGGAATTCATCCGCTTGGAGATGCGTGATCCGCGCGTGTCGATGGTGACGCTGACCGGCGTCGATTTGGCGCGCGATAACTCGCACGCGAAGATTTTTTTTACGCAACTTGGCGATGCGGCACAGGCGGAGTCTTGCAGGAAAGGGCTCAACAGCGCGGCAGGATTCTTGCGTATGCAGCTTGCCAAGCGCCTGACCATCCGCACCGTGCCGGCGCTGCATTTCGAAGTCGATCACTCTATCGCGCGCGGTGTGCACTTGTCAAAATTGATCACCGACGCGGTAGCCGACGACGCCAAGCACCCTCAGGATGGGGATGCGCCTGCCACTTGAGCGGCGCGCCACTCTCGCAAGGCGTCATGACTGAAAGCCACCCCGCTATCGTTCGCCGTGACGTTAGCGGCGTGCTGCTACTCGATAAGCCCGCCGGGTTGTCGTCAACCCAAGCCATGGCCGCGGCCAAGCGACTCTATCGCGCAGAAAAGGCGGGTCACACCGGCACGCTGGATCCATTCGCGACCGGGCTGCTGCCGATTTGCTTTGGGGAAGCGACCAAGTTTTCACGTTTCATGCTCGACGCGCGCAAGTCCTATCGCGCCACCATGAAGCTGGGCGAAGTGAGCAGCACGGGCGACACTGAGGGCGTCATCATGGTCAGAGGCCCAGTCGAAGTCGACGATGCGAAGGCCCAAGCAGCGCTTCAGCGGTTTGTTGGCGAGCAACTGCAAACGCCACCCATGTATTCGGCGCTCAAGCACGACGGCGTCCCGCTCTATAAGTTGGCACGCAAGGGGCTCGACGTCGCGCGAGCGTCGCGCCCAATTACGATTTATGCGATTTCGTTGGTTTCACTGGCCGGTGCCGAGTTGGTGTTTGATGTCGATGTGAGTAAGGGAACCTACATTCGCGTGCTGGCCGAGGACCTCGGTGCTGTCTTAGGGTGCGGCGCACACTTGACCGGATTGCGGCGCACACGGACCGGCGGATTCAACCTCGCTGACGCCCATACACTGGTCGAACTCACCGAAGGCGAGGAAAAGGCGCGAGATGCGATGCTGCTGCTGCCCCAATCACTGTGTAGCGGACTCGCGACGCAGGTGCTGCGAGAGGACGACGCCACCATCTTTTGTCACGGCGGTTGGGTAGGTCTCGACCACACCGGTCCGGCACCTGACATGCCGGACGGCGAATGCGCGGTGTTCGACACACAGGGCAAGTTCCTCGGGGTCGGTCAAGCCGCGCAATTTTCGTCGGGCGTGAGATTGTCACCGACGCGGGTCATGGCAGGCTCTTCGCTGGGACGACGATTCATGTATTAATCGTGCCGAGTCAATAATGCCCACCAAAGCGATTGATTTTGTTGCCATTTTTGGGCGTTTCCCGCTATAATCGCGGTCTTGCCAGTAGGAACAGTTCCGAACGCCGTAATCACCCACGACAGGGTGTTTGATTTGACAGGATCAGACATGACGACCACCGCAAGAACGGCCGACGTTATCGCGCAACACGCTCGTGCCAAAGGCGACACGGGTTCCCCGGAAGTGCAAGTTGCATTGCTCACCAACCGGATCAACGAACTCACTGACCATTTCAAGCTACACAGCAAGGATCACCACGGACGCCGTGGCCTGCTGCGGATGGTCTCGAAGCGCCGTAGCCTGCTCGATTACCTCAAGCGTACCAAGCTTGACACTTATCGTTCCTTGATCGACAAACTCGGCTTGCGTAAGTAAGCCGGAGCACCTGATGCAGATGAGCCCTCCTGTCCAAAAAACTGGCAGCGGGGCTTTTTCACTTTCGTATTGTCGATTTGCCGCGCCAGCTTCCGTTTGGAGTGACGCAACATTACCAACACAGCATGCGACCGAATTAACTTAACAGCAAACATCAAGGGAATTCCCGAATGAAAGCCATCAAGAAGACATTGCAGTACGGACGGCACACGCTGACCATTGAAACCGGCGAGATCGCTCGCCAGGCCGACGGCGCGGTGCTGGTGTCGCTCGACGACACCGTTGTTCTCGTGACTTGCGTTGCACGCAAAGACGCCAAAGAAGGTCAGGATTTTTTCCCGCTGACCGTTGACTACCAAGAAAAGACATTCGCAGCAGGCAAAATCCCGGGCGGGTTTTTTAGGCGCGAAGGTCGTCCATCGGAAAAAGAAATTCTGACCAGCCGACTGATTGATCGCCCGTTGCGTCCGCTGTTTCCTGATGGCTTCTACAACGAAGTGCAGATCATCGCGACCGTACTGTCGATCGATCCGGAAATTGATTCGGACATCCCGGCCATGATCGGCGCATCTGCCGCAGTCATGCTGGCTGGCTTGCCGTTCGACGGGCCGATTGGTGCCGCGCGTGTTGGCTATGCAGACGGGCAGTACCTGTTAAATCCGACCAAGACCGAACTCGAGACATCAAAGTTGAATTTGATCGTCGCGGGCACCGACACCGCTGTGTTGATGGTCGAGTCCGAAGCGATGGAGTTGCCTGAAGATATCATGCTCGGTGCCGTCATGTTTGGTCACGAACAACAGCAAGCAGTGATCAACGCCATTCTCGATCTGGCCGACGAAGCCGGTAAAGACGCGTGGGCATGGACGCCGCCGTCGCCGCCACAAGCGCTGATCGACCAGATCAACAGCATGGCCGCGAACGATTTGAACGAAGCGTTTCGTATCAAGTCGAAGAGCGCACGTCAGGAAAAACTTTCCGAGATCAACAAGCGCGTCATCGCAGCGCTGTGCACAGGTGTCGACGGTGCGCCAGACAAGAACACCGTCTCGTCGTTGCTGTTCGCGATTGAATCGAAAATCGTGCGCGGCCAGATCCTCAATGGCGAGCCACGCATCGACGGTCGCGACACGCGTACCGTACGCCCGATTTCGATTCGTACATCCGTTTTGCCTCGCACCCACGGTTCAGTGTTGTTTACGCGCGGTGAAACCCAGGCCATCGTGGTCGCAACGCTCGGTTCGCTGAAGGACTCGCAAATCATCGACGCCTTGCAGGGCGAGTACAAAGATCGTTACATGTTTCACTACAACTTTCCGCCGTACTCGACGGGTGAAACCGGCCGCGTCGGCTCGCCCAAGCGCCGCGAAATCGGCCACGGCCGTCTCGCCAAGCGCGCGTTGATTGCGGTGCTGCCTTCGGAAGCGGAGTTTGGTTACGCGATGCGCGTCGTCTCTGAGATCACCGAGTCGAATGGTTCGTCATCCATGGCCTCGGTGTGCGGCGGTTGTCTTGCGTTGATGGACGCCGGTGTGCCGCTGAAAGCGCACGTCGCAGGTGTGGCGATGGGATTGATCAAGGAAGGCGGCAAGTTTGCGGTCCTGACCGATATCCTGGGTGACGAAGATCATCTGGGCGATATGGACTTTAAGGTGGCCGGCACGGAGCAAGGCATCACTGCGCTGCAAATGGACATCAAGATCACCGGCATCACCAAGGAGATCATGGATGTGGCATTGAAACAGGCGCGTGAAGGCCGCATGCATATTCTCGGCTTGATGAAACAAGCCGTACCGACGGCGCGTTCAGAGCTTTCGCAATTTGCGCCGCGCATCATCAAGATCAAAATTCATCCGGACAAGATTCGTGAAGTCATCGGCAAGGGCGGCAGCGTCATCCAGGCCATTACCCGCGAGACCGGCACGGAGATCGACATCCAGGATGACGGTACGATTTCAATCGCCTGTTTGTCGGGTGAAGCCGGCGAAGCGGCCAAGCAGCGCATCGAAGCCATCGTGGCCGAAATTGAAGTTGGGCGCATTTACGAAGGTCCGGTCGTGCGTCTGCTCGACTTCGGTGCCATCGTGCAGTTGTTGCCTGGCAAAGATGGCCTGTTGCACATTTCACAAATTGCGCACGAACGTGTGAATGCGGTTGCGGATCATCTCAAGGAAGGTCAGATCGTCAAAGTGAAGGTGCTGGAAGCTGACGACAAGGGACGCGTTCGCTTGTCGATGAAAGCGCTGTTGGAGGCGCCAGCGAGAGCGCCACGCGCAGAAGTAGCCGCGCCGGAAGCAGTGACACCGGACACGCAGCCGCAGTAAGCAGACGGCGGATTCCACTGAAAAAGGCACTGGGCTCCAGTGCTTTTTTTTGGCTCGTCGGCGGAATTTGTGGGTGATTTTGCACTATCAAACTGGTTTTTGTTGTGAGTCTGTAGATACTGTTGTCAAGCGTGCTGAAGTTTTGGGTCAAAAGCGGTTTTCGACTTCAGAATGGCATAGGCGATCTGGACGATTTTTCGCATCAAGGCACCGATGATGACCATTGGTGGTTTGTGATTGGCCGCGAGGCGTTTGGCAAACACTCGTCCCCAGGCCGTTCTTGTCATCGCCACCATTGCTGGCATATAGAGCGCTCGACGAATGCTGGCATGACCCATCTTCGACATTCGCGTTTTTCTTCTGACCGAACTGCCTGACTCATGTTGCCGAGGGTCAAGTCCGGCAAAGGCGACGGCCTGTTTTGCACAATCGAAGCGTGATTCACCACCGTAGTGCGCCAATAGCAGCGGGATTGTTCTCTCCCCCAAGCCGGGCACGCTGTCGAGTAGTGTGTATTGCGCTTTGAGCCCCGGGTGGCGATCAATCAAATCGCGAACAGCGATGTCGATCAGGTTGATCGCGTTTTTTAGATACACAATGTGTGCCTCAATCTCGGCGATCAAGTTTTCGCGCGCAACACCAAGACGATTCTTTTCTTGCGTACACATTGCCTGTAACGCCTCACGTCTGGCCAGCCAGGCGCGTAGCGCACGCATTTCGGCTGAAGGCGGCGACCAGCGGTCTGGCTGATGCAAGGCGCAGTAAGCGGCGATCAGCCCCGCATCGACATTGTCTGTTTTGGTGCGCGACAAGAGGGTCTTGGCAAAGGCTTTGATTTGCGCGGGATTGACCACGCTGACGGCGTGGCCTTGATCGGCATAGTACTCAGCTACCGCCTCCCAATACGTCCCGGTGGCTTCCATGCAGACGTGCAACTTGCCGGTGTGATATTTCTTTACCCATGTGTCGAGGTTTGTAAATCCTGCGACATTGTTGTCGATGACTTTGCTGCGTGATTTGCCGTCAGTCGTACGTAACACGATGTCGAGTTTTAGCTTCGCCACATCGATTCCGAGTACAGCAGGCTGCGATAATGATTTTTGAGTTTCCATGACGTGTTCCTCCTTCGATCAACCTTGTGAATGCGGGCTCAGACAAAATCGTCAGGCCAAAGATACTGTCCGATCTATTGCAAGAAGGTGGGAGGAAATGCATAAAATCTACGCCGCGAGTTCAAGACTCAAGGTTGGGCTCGTTGTCACCCCCTCCCGCTCAGGTGCCCCTGAGTAACGCAACTACACTGCTATTCTGACAATACAAGGTTGGGCTGGCTTCATCAAGCCCAACAGCAACAATTGAGTTCAACCGATGTTGGGCAGATGAACCTTGCCCAACCTACGAAACTCCTTAGCGGGCGCCACCATCGCAACAGCGTAGGGTGCGCCGTGCGCACCAATCCTTTTTCTTTGGGTCAAGGTGTAGATACCAATGTGTAGATACCAATGTAGACACCGACTGCCTTTGCGTGCATACTTGTGGGCATTCTTTGCTTGACCAATGAGGGTACAACGATGGCGAACGCACAAGTGACATCTAAAGGCCACATCGGCACGTGGGGCAACGGTCTCGCGCTGCGCCTTACCAAGCCAATCGCGTCGGCTGCCGGCGTAACGCATGGCTCGCCAGTTCGCGTCGTGGTGCTGCCAGGGCGAATCGTGATCGAGCTAACGCCGGAGCCGACCCTAGACGACATGCTTGCGGCCTTCGACCCGCAGCGGCACGGCAGCGAGGCGATGGCCTTCGCGCCGGTTGGTAGGGAACGCATCGAATGACGGCTAAACGGTCTACTGGTTTCATTCCCGACCGCGGCGATATCGTGTGGATTGATCACAACCCACAGGTGGGCAAAGAAATGCGTGATGAACATCCCATGATCGTATCGTCAACCGCCGCATTTAATGCGAGAACAGGCGTGTTGATCGGGTTCCCCATGACGCACGCTGAATTCAATGCGGACAATCCGTTTGCGGTCCCGGTACAAGGACCACGTAAAGAGGTTGCCTACGTCTTGGCCTTTCAGCCGAAATCGTTCGACTGGAGGGCGCGGCGCGCTCGCGCCCACGCTTGGGGTGGTGGCCGCATCGATGTCCTCCGTGCGGTGCATGCAGCGCTTGATACTATTTGTAATATCTGCCCACGCGGCTGACGCGCCCGACGCAAGCCTCCATGAGGGATTTGGTGCAAAAATGCCGGAAATCCCCGCGCAGAATATAGACTTTAGAGGTGCCCTTTATTTCGGCGGCTCTTTCTTTGGGTCGACGTTGTGAGAGTGCCGACGTGCCGGTATAATCTCTTCCTGTTCTGGTATCAGTCGGAGTGTGGCGCAGCCCGGTAGCGCGCTTGCTTTGGGAGCAAGATGTCGTAGGTTCGAATCCTATCACTCCGACCATTTATCGCGGCACGGCCTTCGCCATCTACGCACCAGTTGCAGATCGACCAAGTCCCACGCGCCCGTAGCTCATCTGGATAGAGCACCGGCCTTCGATGGCGGGGGGTGAGGGCGGGACTTCGTGGCCCAAACTGCTTTGGGCCGCGCCGACCGAACCGTGCCGCCTCCGTGCGGCACGTGGCACAGTGGCCATCATTGAGTTGACACTTGGCATCGCGCATAATCCTCATTCGCGAAGCAAATCATCCGCGCCCGTAGCTCATCTGGATAGAGCACCGGCCTTCTAAGCCGGGGGTAACAGGTTCGAGTCCTGTCGGGCGTACCAACTACTCGCTTGCGTGAATTCGCGCGCCAGCGTCCTGCCTCGCGCCACTACCCCGTTACATCAAACTTGATTCCCTGCGCCAACGGCAACTCCGACGAATAGTTGATGGTGTTGGTCGCGCGCCGCATGTAGGACTTCCAGCTGTCCGAACCCGACTCGCGTCCGCCACCGGTTTCCTTTTCGCCGCCAAACGCGCCGCCAATTTCGGCACCCGAGGTGCCGATGTTGACGTTGGCGATACCGCAATCGCTGCCCGACGCAGACAGAAACATCTCGGCCTCGCGCATGTCGCTGGTGAAGATCGACGACGACAATCCTTGCGGCACGGCGTTTTGCATTTTGATGGCGTCCGCGAAATCGCGATAGCGCAATAGGTACAGGATTGGCGCGAACGTTTCGTGATGTACGCACGCGGATTGATCCGGCATTTCCACAATCGCTGGTGTGACGTAGTGCGCATTTGGGAATTGGTCGGCAAGTGTGCGCTGGCCGCCACTCACGCGGCCGCCTTGGGCGATGGCGGCGAGCAGCGCAGTTTGCATGCCGGTAAACGCTGCTGCATCGATCAGCGGACCGATCAGTGTGTTCGCTTCGGTCGGATCGCCGATGCGAATGTGTTCATAGGCTGCCTTCAGGCGCGTCAACACTGTTGGATAGACCGATTCGTGGACGATCAATCGCCGCAACGTGGTGCAACGCTGGCCAGCGGTTCCGACGGCCGAAAACAAAGCCGCCGGCAGCACCAAATCGAGGTCAGCAGATGGTGTGACGATGGCAGCGTTGTTGCCGCCGAGTTCGAGAAGACTGCGGCCTAGCCGCGCGGCGACACGAGCAGCGACCGCGCGTCCCATGCGCGTCGAGCCGGTGGCGGATACCAGCGCGATACGGGCATCCTCGACCAACCATTCGCCGACGTCCGCGCGACCAATAAGAATTTGTGAAAGCCCCTGCGGGGCAGCGTGGCCACCGGCCGCAAACTTAACCATTGCGCGTTCGAGCAACGCTTGGCACGCTAACGCGGTGAGCGGGGTTTTCTCAGAAGGCTTCCACACCACGCTGTCGCCACACACCAAGGCCAACGCCGCATTCCACGCCCACACCGCCACCGGAAAATTAAACGCGCTGATGATGCCGACCACACCGAGCGGATGCCATTGCTCCATCATGCGATGCTTCGGTCGCTCAGTGGCAATGGTGAGGCCGTAGAGTTGCCGCGACAGGCCAACGGCAAAATCGCAGATGTCGATCATCTCCTGCACTTCGCCGAGCCCTTCTTGCAATATCTTGCCGGACTCAATGGTCACCAGCTGACCAAGTGCTGCTTTGTGCTCTCGAAGCTCGTTGCCAAACAATCGCACCAGCTCACCGCGGCGCGGTGCCGGTACTTCGCGCCAGATCAGAAACGCTTGCTGGGCTGAAGTAATTTTGGCTCGCACTTGCTCTTCGCGATCCGCGCGTAGCGTAGCGAGTTGCTCGCCGTCAATCGGTGAGCGCGCCACGATGTCCGGTCCCGATAGGGCGGCGACATCGACGCCAAGCTGCTGTAGGATTTGGTGCGAGAGGAGCGTGCTCATGCGTAAAATTTTCCGTAGGGATTATTCAGAAACTGTGGCAGTGAGACGGACTCTTGCCGGACAAAGCCGCGACCTTTGAGTTCGCCCTTGGCCAACAAGTCGACCATGGTGCAGATGCCAGAGGCGGTGGTGAGCTGAATCGCAGACAGCAGTTTGCCACCAACTTCTCTGGCGTATATCTTCTTGGCGAAGCTTTCCTGCGCCAAGCGCCCATCACGCTGGCCGCTCACCGACACGAATACCAGCACCACGTCTTGCAAGGTAATCGGAATCGATGCCTCCAGCACGTCTTTTAGCACGTCGCGCCGCTGACCCAATCCGAGATCATTGACCAGTATTTTGATGATGTTGCAGTGGCCGGGATAGCGCACGGTTTTGTAATTGAGGTTCTGCACTTTGCCTTCGAGCGTTTCGCACAGCGTGCCAAGGCCGCCCGAAGTGTTGAACGCTTCGTAGTCGAGCCCGTCGAGCAGAAAGTGTTCGAGCCCTTCCAGTGCCGGCGTTTCACGCGGTATGCCACCAATGATGGATTCGCAGGGGTTGAGGTACTCGTTGATCAGACCGTCGGTGCTCCACGTCAGGTTGTACTTCAATGCGTTGGTCGGGTAGATCGGTAGCGCGCCGACACGCATGTTGACGTCACGCAACGAATCGAATTTCTTGGATAAATCGTAACCCACCACCGAGATAAATCCCGGTGCCAAGCCGCATTGCGGCATGAACACCGTATTGGCGTCGCGTGCGATGTCTTTGACGATGCGAGTGCTGGCGACGTCTTCGGTCAGATCGAAGTAGTGCGCGTTGATGTTGCGAGCCAATTTGGCTAGCACTGGCGTCAGGTAAAACGGACAGGCAGAAAGAATGACATCAACGCCCTTGAGCGCCGACTCCAGATTTTCGGTAGCGACATCGGCGACGTGAATCGATGCACCGAGCGCTTTCATCGGCGCGAGTCGGGCTGCATCTTTGTCGACTACGGTGACTTTGTAGCCGCCCAGCGTATTGAACAGCGTCACGATGGCCTCGCCAATTTTTCCGCTTCCGATAAGTGCGACGTGCAACATGATGTGTCCTTCAAGACAATAGATTGAATAGCGGCTACTGTACCTGTGTCGCCTGCCAGTTCGTAGCGTCTAAATAGACAAAACAGCGGGTAAATAGTGGCATAATGTAGGCAAAGTTAAGCATAGTGACTAAATGAGCAGACTTTCCACTAGCCGTAGCGGACTCACCCGCGCAGAAACCGCACTGTTGGATATCTTGCGCCGTAATGCGCGGCAGAGCGTCGCCGAGATCGCGCGCGAACTCGGCCTCGCGCGCGCGACTGTGCAAGAGCGCATTCGCCGGTTGGAAGAGGGTGGCGTCATTGAGGGTTACACGGTTCGTCTCAGTCCTGATTTCGCGCGCAGCCGCGTCACCGCGCACACGCTGGTGCGCATCGACGCGCGCAAGGCAGAGAGCCTCTACTCGAAGCTGAGAAAGATGCCGTCAGTCAGCGGCATTTACGCTATCTCTGGCGAATTCGACGTGCTGGTGGTATTGCAGGCAGAGACCACCACTGAACTTGATGACGCGCTCGATGCCGTTGGTCGTCAGGACGGCGTCGAGCGAACCCAGACGTCTATCGTGCTCTCAGTCAAGTTTGAACGGTAGGGTGCGCCGTGCGCACCAATAGTGCGATGCCGGGCTCGTGGTGCGCACGGCGCACCATACGAAACACTAGCATTGGCGGGCACTCCCGAGCAATATTGCTCGAAACCGCCCGCCAATGCTAGTGTTTCAACTTTCAGTGAAAGAACAAATACGCCACCCAGATCGCCGCTGCCACACCGGCGAAGTCAGCGAGCAAGCCGTAGCCGATGGCGTAGCGCGTTTTGGTGATGCCGACTGAGCCGAAGTAGAGCGCGATGATGTAAAAGGTCGTGTCCGACGATCCCTGCAAAATGCTCACCAGCCGTCCGACGAACGAATCGACGCCGTAGGTTTTCATCGCCTCGATCATCATCGCGCGGGCACCCGAGCCACTCACCGATTTCATGATCGCTGTCGGCAGCGCTGGCGTGAAATCGGTGTTGAAGCCCATCATGGCGAACAGCCAAGAAAAGGCATCGACGATCATGCCGAGCACGCCGGAGTTGCGCAAGACACTGATGGCCACCAGCATGCCCACCAAATAGGGAATGATGATGATCGAGGTTTGGATGCCGCCTTTGGCGCCTTCGATGAACGCCTCGTAAACGTTGACTTTCTTGATCAGCCCGCCGCCCAAGAACAGCACAATCACTGACAGCAACAGAAAATTGGCGGAGATCCTGGAGAACGCCTGAATTTCATCGCGTGTCATTTGCGTGCTCATGTACCAGACCATGCCGACCACGCATGCGGTCATGCCACCGAGCCAAGCGACAATCACCGGGTCGAGTAGCTTGATGCGCTGTCGCAATGCAACAGCGACGAACGCGACAAACGTTCCCGCGAACGTGGCGATCAATGTTGGGATGAAGATATCGGATGGATCCTTCGCGCCGAGAATGGCGCGCTGCGCCATCACTGTCAGAGGAATCAGCGTCAGCCCTGCTGTCTGCAGCACGAGGAACATCAGTTGCGCATCGGTCGCTTCATCTTTGTTCGGATTCAGTTCCTGCAACGCCGCCATCGCCTTCAGGCCGACCGGTGTGGCCGCGTTATCCAAACCCAAGAAATTGGCCGAATAGTTCATCACCATTAACCCAGTCGCGGGGTGGTTCTTCGGTACGCCGGGAAACACACGCGAGAAGAACGGCGCGATGATGCGCGCGACGAAATCAATCGCACCGGCCTTTTCGCCGACGGCCAGAATGCCCAGCCACAGGGTCATCACGCCCGCGAGTGGCAGCGCGATGTCCATCACACCCAGGCGCGCCGCATCGAACGTGCCGTCGACGATGCGTTTGAAGACATCGGTGTCGCCCATGAAAAAGAACTGAATCAACGCGGCAAGAAAGCCGACGATAAAGAATCCGGCCCAAAGATAGGTCAATGCCATTGCAGCGTTGCTCCCTTAGTTGGTGCTGCGTTCGCTGGTGTGCGGCGCACTTTATTTAATCTTGATCCAGATCGGTGCAAATTTGTTGTCCGAGCGATGAATCAGCGAAACATTGGCGCGCGACACCCACGGAATGACCTGTCGATGCAGGGGAATAACGTGAACTTCGCGCTGCAGAATTTCAACCGCCTCATTGATTAGCGTCTGGCGTTTCTTGGAATCCATCTCCACCTCGGCGGCGGCGATCAGCCGGTCAACGTCGGCGTTCTTGAAGTTGCCATAGTTGGTCTCGCCTGCGCCTTTGCCGTTGTTGCTGTGAAATAAAGGCTTGAGCGTAAACATGGCATCGCGATTGTTATCGCCCCAGCCTTGCATGCACACCGAGAACTCTTGTTTCGGCGTACGCGCAAAGTACTGTGCCTTCGGCATGGCATCCACTTTCACGCTCAATCCCAGACGCGCCCACATGCCAGCGAGTGCGACGCAGATTTTTTCGTCGTTGACGTAGCGATCATTCGGGCAGTGCAGCGTAAAACCAAAGCCCTTCGGGTAGCCCGCAGCGGTCAGCAGCTTGACCGCCGCCGCGACGTCATACGCATAGCGTTTTTCAAATGCCGCGGGAATGCCTTCGCCTTTCGGATTGGGAAATGGAATCGCCGTCGGTGTTGCGAGGCCGCGCATGACCTGCGTTTTGATCGCCTCAATGTCGATCGCTTGATACATGGCGAGTCGCACGCGTCGATCCTTGAATGGGTTCTTGCCTTTCACGTCTGTAAACAGTGGCTCATCGCGTGCCTGATCCATGGCGATGGTGATGACGCGCGTCTCGTCGCCTTCCCAGACTTTGAGCTCGCGGTCGGTCTTGAGTCGTGCGATGTCTTGCGGGCTCGGGTCGAGCACCAGCTCGAGTTCACCTGACTTCAACGCCGCCATACGGGTCGCATCGCTGGTAATCGGACGGTATTCGATACGATCGATGTTGCTCTCAAAGCGGCCGTCCTTGATGCCCCACCAGTCGGGGTTCTTGGTGTGCACCGTGCGGATTCCCGGCTCGAACGCAACCAGCTTGTAGGGCCCGGTTCCCATCGCGTGGCGCGAAGCATAGGGGACTTCTTTGGTGGTGAAATCCTGCGCAGCGACGGCGTTGTTCTTTTCTGACCAAGCGCGACTCATGATGGGCACTTCCGACATGGATATGTGACTCACGGGATTCGGTAGCGGGGTGGTGAATTCGACCGTGTCGTCATCGATTTTCTTCGGCACACCGGCGGGTATGGCGTAGGTCTTGAACTGGCGCGATTTGGCGGCGCGCTCAAACGAAAAAACCACGTCGTCAGCCGTCAGCGTGCTGCCATCGTGAAATTTCACGCCCCTGCGCAATGTGACAATGCGCTTGGTCGGGCTGACCAGCTTGCTCGACACCGCCAGCCATGGCGTCGGCGACATGTCCTTGCCGGGCTGATACAAACGCTCATAGACCAACGCGTTGATGGAACGGGTGAAGCTCTCGTCCTGACCGTGCGGATCCTGCGTGGTGACATCGCCCTTGGATGACCAGCGGAAGGTTTTCGCTTCAACTGGCGGGCAAGCAAGGCAATAGCGACCACTGCGGTGAGAAAAAGTTGAGCATGGATCGATTGGGTTGGCATGATAGTCCTTGCAAACATCGCGACGGGCATCAGTGTAGCGTAGCGCTATGGCGCGACCATCAGTGCGATTGCCGCATCGTTCAGCTCGCCCGCCGTTGAAATTTAAGCCGCTTGCGGCTGCTTGTTTTGGTATCTAATTGGTATTATCCAATATTGCCCCGCGTTTGACTGGCAATTCGCAAAATTGCAGTCGCGCGGCTCGACTTGGAAAGTATGCGAACAATGACCAAGCAATTCTTGTCTGCCAACAAAGGAATTAAGTTCGACGCACACGACAGCTCGCCCCTGTACGTGCAGCTGGCGCGCAAAATTGCGACCGCGATTCGGGATGGCAAATACCAGGTTGATCAGGCGCTGCCCTCAGAGCGCTTGCTGTCCGACTCTCTGGGTGTTTCACGCGTCACCGCACGCAAGGCGATTGATCAATTGGTTGAACAAGGTCTCATCGTGCGCCGCCAGGGGTCAGGCAATTACATCGCGCCGCGCTTTGAGCAGCCGCTGTCGCGGCTGTCGAGTTTTTCCGAGGAATTATCGCGGCGCGGTTACACACCGACTTCGCGCTGGCTCAAGCGCGCCATCACGCGACCGAGCGCTGACGAACAAGCGAGTCTGGGTATTGCATCGACGGTAAAAGTGGCGCGCCTGGAGCGGCTGCGTCTGGCCGACGATGTGGTGATGGCTTATGAGGTGAGTGTGCTGCCACAAAGCGTGGTGCCCCGGCCGGCTGACATTGAGGGTTCGCTGTACCAGTATTTGCAGAGCGTTCGGCAAGTGCCGGTGCGGGCGCTGCAACACATTCGTGCCATGAATGCGTCCGTGAAGCTCGCTGCACAACTGGGCATCGCCCCCGGTCAGGCGGTGTTGTTCATTACGCGCGTGAGTTATAACGCGGCGGGTCGCGAAGTTGAATTGACGCTTTCGTATTGCCGCAGTGATTACTATGATTTTGTCGCCGAGTTGCGTCGCGAGTGATGGGCAAATGCGGAGTGCAGCATGAAGGCGGCTGAACTTTCAGGGTTAATTCTTTGGCAAGGCAGGTTTGTTGACGGTCGCCTGCATATCGCACCTGATGGACGCATCTCGTCGATTGAAGGCGAGCCCATCGACGTGTTGCGGGTGCGTGACCTCGGCCGGCCGATCCTGCTGCCCGGCTTTATCGATACCCACGTACACGGCGGCGGCGGTCGCGACATCATGGAAGGCGGTGATGCGGCGATCTGCATCGCCCAGAAGCACGCCTCGTACGGAACAACCTCGCTGCTGGCGACCACCATGACTGCACCCGCCGACGAACTGGAGGCGGCGTTCTCGGCGCTCGAGCCGGTTTGCCATTCACGCCAGCCGAACGCCGCCCGCGTGTTGGGTGTTCACCTCGAAGGTCCGTACATCAATGCCGCAATGCTGGGCGCACAGCCTGACTTTGCGCGTCCACTGCAACGCGATGAGCTGCTGCGATTGCACGCCATCGCACCCATACGCCTGATTACACTCGCCCCGGAAGTGCCGGGCAATATGCAGTTGATCGCAGCGCTGGTTGAGGCGGGCTTCATCGTGCAGCTTGGCCACAGCGCAGGCAGCTTCGAAGAAGGTATTGAAGCAATGGCGCTGGGGGCGAAAGGATTCACCCATTTGTATAACGCCATGACTGGCATGCATCATCGCAAGCCAGGTATGGTCGGTGCCGCGCTCTCGCAAGCGGAGTACGCCGAGATCATCCCGGACTTGCTGCACGTACATGCGGGAGCCATCCGGGTGGCGCTTCGCGCCATCCCCAAATTATTTTGTGTCACTGATTCCACTGCGGCGTCGGGCATGCCGGACGGCGAATATCGGCTCGGACGGCATAGCGTCACCAAATGTATGGGGGGGCGTGCGGCTGGCGGACGGCACGCTGGCAGGTTCGACGTTGACCATGGATGAGGCGCTACGCAACCTGGTCGACAAACTCGGACTCGATCTGATCGATGCGTCAAGGCGCGTGTCGACTAACGCTGCTGACTATCTGGGTGTGGCGGATCGTGGCAGGCTGGCCGCAGGAGCGTGGGCTGACGTGGTGATGCTCAACCGTGACTTGCAGGTAGAAGGGGTTCTGGTTGAAGGCCGCCAGCTCACGTGAACATCATCAATGAGTGCAATCGCCATGAATGACAGTTTGATGTTGAAAGGGACGCGCGAAGCGCCCGCCGAACATCATCAATGAGTGCAATCGCCATGAATGACAGTTTGATGTTGAAAGAGACGCGCGAAGCGCCCGCCGCGATTGCGCGACAACTCGCCACGCAACCAGATGCGTATCACGTGTTCGGCGAATGGCTGCGTGCGAATTCACCGACATCCATCTTGACGGTCGCGCGCGGCAGTTCCGATCATGCGGCGCACTTTATGGCCTATCTCATCATGGCGCGGCTCGGTCGCCTGGTGACCTCGCTGCCGATGTCGTTGATTACGCTCTACCAGTCGAGTATCCAAACCAAGGGTCTGCTCGCGACGGCATTTTCACAGTCGGGACAGAGCCCTGACCTGGTCGCGCCGATGCAGTTTTTCAAAGCCGGTGGTGCGGTCACGGCGGCGTTTGTCAACGACGCCAATTCCCCGCTCGCCGTAGCCGCCAACTGGGTATTTCCGTTGTGCGCGGGCGACGAAAAAAGTGTGGCGGCGACCAAGAGCTTTATCGCACAACTGGTGGCCGGTGCGCGCGTGACGGCGGCGTGGCAGCAGGACGCCGCACTGGAGGCGGCGATCCACACATTGCCGGATGCGCTGACGCGCGCCGCGTCCGCCGATTGGTCGGCTGGCGTTGAGGTATTGAAGGACGCTGAACAGATGTTTGTCATCGGCCGCGGCCCGGGACATGCGGTTGCGTTGGAAGCGGCACTCAAGTTCAAGGAAACGTGCGTCATTCAGGCCGAGGCCTTCTCCGGTGCGGAGGTCAAGCACGGGCCGATGGTGTTGATTGATCGCGGCTATCCGCTCTTGGTGTTCGCACCGCGCGGACCGGCGCATGCCGGTTTGGTGGCGCTGGCCGACGAGATGCGGCACCGCGGCGCGCGCGTGCTGCTGGCGGCACCGCCCGGTACGGCTGGCGTCAATTTGCCGATTGTGGAGACGGGATCTGCGGATCTCGACCCGATTTCCGTCGTGCAGAGTTTTTATCCGATGGTCGAGGCGATTTCGCGCGCGCGCGGATACGACCCCGACCGCCCGAAGTACCTCGCCAAAGTGACCAAGACCCGCTAGCCTGCATATTTCGCCAGCACGTTTGAAATATGGGCACCTCTAAAAATTCACTGAAGCCGCGCTGGCGGCGTTGCAAAGCCGCTCAAAATGCTCATGTACTACGTGTACACTGCGCTTTTTCGCGACTTTGCGCCTTGCCATCATCGGCTTGATTGAATTTTTTAGAGGTGCCCATATGCAAGCTAGAAGCGGTAGCGCAAGGTCACGTAATACTGGCGACCGCTGACGTCGAGTTTTTGCGGTTCTTCCTCGCTGTAGCGGTAGGTGGCGCGCGCCGGGTTGTTGAGATTGGTGACGTCGAGCGCCACGCGCAGGTTCTTGCTGATGCTGTAGTTGAGCGACAGCGCCATGTTGGCCACGGGTGCCGCCCAGGTGAGTGCAGTGGGTTGCACCACGCCGAGGATGGTGCCGGTGGATTGACTATTGGCGGTCGGAGCCGGTGCGGTGGTGCTGGCAACGTATTCGCCACGGTAGTTCCACACCAGCCGCGCGCTGAGCTTTTCGTCCTCAAAGTACAGCCCGACGTTGGCAGTCTTGTCGGATGCGCCGGTCATCGGGCGGCCATCGTCGACCTTGGTTTTGGCGCGGCTGACGTTGGTAGTCACGCCGAAGCCCCAGGCGATGGGGCGCTCAAAAATCAGCTCGATGCCCTTGATCGACGCGCCCTGCTGCGAAGACGAGATGATAAAAAATGGCTTAACCACGTCGTCCACCGGGTCGACCAGATCGATGCTCTCGCCTTGCCGATTGGCACCGGTCTTGATGTAGCCATCGATCTTGGAGGTGAATACGTTCACCAGTGCGAGCGAGCGCCGCGCGAAGTACCAACCCACCGAGGCATCGAGATTGCGCGCGTACATTGGCTTCAGGTTGGGATTAGGCCCCGTGACGGTGCAGCCTTGCGCGTTGCACACGCGAGCAGTGAAGCCGGCACCGATGATGTTGTAGTTCTGGCGGCCGATGGTCTTGCTGGCACCCAAACGTGCGATCAGATTCTTGTCGATCTCGTAGCGCAAATTCAGGCTCGGCAGCAAGTCAGTGAAGGTTCGCTCGATCGGCGTCTTGCGATAGATGGTGCCCGAGTTCGGGTTCCACGCCACGCCGTCGAAGTAGCTGCTGCCGTCGCCAGCAGTATTGATGGCATCGGGCACGGCAGCGCATGGCGTCACCGTCGCGCCGGGCTCGATGCGCGGGCACTGCCCCGCGCGCAGCGGCGTCACGATCATGGCGTTGACCTGAGTTTTAACGAAACGCAGGCCGACGTTCCCCGACCACGCGGTGCCTTCGAGGTTTTGCATCAGATACGCTGCGGACTGCTGCTCGCGCAGTTCGATTTCGTTGGCTACGCGGCGCTCGTAGGCGGCAGTAGTCGGCTTGAACAGGGTGGCGATGAACGCGCGCAATACTTCCGGCGTGAGATAGAAACCGGTGCGATCCCAATTGCCGCCACCCAGACCGGCACCGAAGTTGGCCGGATAACTTTCGTAGCCGGTCGCAGGCGGGGTCGGCAGCGTCGGTGAACGTCGCGCCGCTGCCCAGCGCGTGTGCAAGCGCTCGTGATCGGCATAACGCCAGCCGGCCTCCAGACTGGTGAGGAAATTCCACGCCACGTTATAGGTCGCGTCGAGTGCGTAGCTGATCTCCTTGTCGATGGTCTTGACGCTCGATGCACCCAGGCCGATAAAGCGATAACCGCTGCCGTTGGCGTTGAGTACCGGTGTATTTCCGCCCGCGCCGATATAGGTCACATCAGGCGCGTTATAGAGCCCGTTCAACCGATAGGTGACTCCCGTGCCGTAGCGCGCAAACGTCGCCCCCTGGTCGAGCGCGGTGGTACCGACGCCCTTGGTGGTGCTGATCAGTGCGCGAATACTGAGGGCATCGTTGACACGCCACCGACTATCCAGATCAACGAAGCCGCTGGATGCCTCAGCACCGTCGCGATAGAACGCTTCTGAATTGCCGACGTACTGCGGCGTGGTTCCCGCCGGAAAGACGATCTCCGCGCTCTGCAAAACCCGCAGCGGAAAGCCGTAGTTCGACACCGTGTTGACGATTACCGGGTTGCGAATTTGCGCGTACACCCGCTGACCATTCGAGTTAGTGGCGAGCGCGGTGGCGGCAGTCGAGCCGAACGGCTCCGCGCGGCCGAGCAACATGGAATACATCGCACCGGAGGTGAGACGGCCATAGTTGTTGGCGTTCATGTCCGACTGAAAGCCGGTGAGCGTAATGTCCCAATCCTTGTGCGGTCGCACCTGCAACGCCAACATGCCGCCCTGGCGATCGCGCACGCTCTCGACAAATTCCGAGCTCATGCTGCCCGGCATGCGCACCCCATTGAGGTCGGCCGCCCGCAAGCCGCTGCCCGCCAGCGAGGCGTCGGTGATCCCCAGCATCGTGGCCGTGTTGATCTCGCCCCAGCCGCTGCTGGTGCCGTAGGCAAAGCGCGAGACTGAATCGCGGCGCATGAAGCGCTTTTCGGCGAACGCCTGGCCGATCACGCCGAACGTATTGGCCTCGTTCTTCCAGTGCAGACTAGCGTTGAGGTTGTGGGACAGTTTGGAAGGTAGATCTGCTTTGACGCCACCGATGTTGGCCACGCCACCGAAAGCGGCCTTTTCATCCAACGGTTTGCGCGTGGTGACGTTGATGGTGCCGGCCAGACCGCCATCGACAATATTGGCTTGCGAGGTTTTGTAAACCTGCGCCTGATTCAACACCGAGGACGGCATCAAACTGAGGCTGGTACTGCGGCTGCTGGAGAATTGATCGGAGACGTACCAATCGCCGCCACTCACCGTATGGCCGTTGAACAGGATCAGGCTCATGTCGGGATTGGTGCCGCGAATCGATACCTTTTCTGCTTCGTCGTAATCGGTACGCACCGACACACCGGGTAAGCGCTGCAGCGAATCAGCGAGATTTTTGTCCGGCATCTTGCCGACATCCTCGGCGGTGATGACCTCCACGTTGGCAGCGGAATTGCGTTTCACGTCCAGCGATTTTTCCAGCGAGGCGCGGATACCGGTAACGATGATGGTTTCCGGGTCGGGCTGTTTCGCCGCCGCTTTCTTGGCGATTTCGGCCTTCTTCTTATCGTCTTCGGCTTTCTTCGCCTCAGCGGCGCTTTGGCCGACGGGTGCGGCTTGCGCGTAGACAAGGGTCGGGCTCAAACCGAGCAGGGTCAGCAACACGGCAGCGGCAAGGGGTTTTTTGTGGAAGGTCATGCGCTGGTCTCCTGGGGTAGGGTTTGCAAAGCGGACAATTGACCGCCTACTTTTATACAGAGCGAGTCTCGCCAATGTAAAAAACGATACCACTTCGCTACCAATTCTGTCTAAGCATAGTTCTGCTGCGCCGCACCAATCGTGGCGCGATTACAACGATCAGTCTTTAGAGTTGCCCATCAGGAAAACGCCGCGTCGCGCGTCGAGGGGAGGCTGCGACTCGTCGGCTGTTAGGCGAACGTTGGCGCTGCATGTCGTCGCGACGATCTACGATCAACTCGACCTCCTGAAAATGGCCATCGACGAAAAACACGGTGCGGCCGATGTCCGCCGAGGGGCGCAAACATGGGCGAGGTCACGTGTCCGCCGTAGAAATTTTTCAGCTCATTCGAAAATACATTCAGTATCTCGTAGGTTGGGCAGGGTTCATCTGCCCAACATGCTCCCGTTGGGTGTAGACGGTGATTGTTGGGCTTCGCTGCGCTCAACAGTATCTACGGCGCTGTGGCTGTTAGCGCAAAGCAGTAATGTCCGGTTTCTCCAAAGCAGTAATGTCCGCAATGGTAAGGCGGAGATTCGGTGATGGAGGTGACGGCGGCCGTGTTGGCGGTGGTCGTGACCCCCCGGTCGCGCACGTCCGCACTTGCATCACCTGCGCTGATCGAGGCTCCTAGGATTGCGGCTGGCTGGTATTCTATTGGTATTCAACTGATTGACGGCTGCGTTCACTGCGGATCAAACCCATGCTGAAAACCGAAACGCCCAACGCTGCGCATCCTGACCTCGATTTGTATCCTATCGACCAACTGGTCGATGTGTTTGTTGACGACCAGACCGATGCGGTCAATGTGGTGAAAGCGGCAAGTGGTGACATCGCGCGGGCGGTGCAGGCCGCGATCCCGCGCATCGAGGCCGGTGGACGGCTTGTTTATGCCGGTGCCGGCACGTCGGGGCGCTTAGGATTGCTCGACTGTGTCGAGTTGTATCCGACATTTTCGTGGCCGCATGATCGCGCGGTGGCCTTGCTCGCCGGTGGCGCGGAGGCGCTCTACCGAGCCGTCGAAGGTGCTGAAGACAACCGCGACCTCGGCATAGCGGACATTGCGCGCCTAGACGTGGGCGCCAACGACGTGGTGCTGGTACTGGCGGCTTCCGGCACGACGCTCTACGCGCTGGGTGCCATTGACGAAGCGCGCCGTCGCGGTGCACTCACCATCGGCATCGCCAACAATCCAGCCTCGCCCCTGTCTGCGGCGGCCGAAATCGGCATCACCCTCGACACCGGCAGCGAATTGATTTCCGGCAGCACACGTCTGAAGGCCGGCACCGCACAGAAGATTACGCTCAACACGTTTTCCAGCGCGCTGATGGTCAAACTCAACAAGGTGTACGGTAACTTGATGGTTGATGTGAAGCCCACTAACCAAAAGCTGATGTTGCGCGCTGTGCGCTTGACAGTGCTTGCGACCGGATGCGACGAGGCGCTGGCATGCGACACACTTCAGGCGTGCGGGCATCATGTCAAAACCGCCATCGTTTCGATCCAGAAAAAGATTTCTGTCGCCGATGCGGCGGCATTGCTCGAACAATCTAACGGCAGCGTACGTCAGGCTCTCACGCGCTGATCATGTCCACAATTGCATTGAAAGTCTGACCGGATGACTAACTCGACGATCGCCGCAGTGCCCGGTGAGACTGTGGCAAAAACGCCGTGGCGCTGGATTCCAACGCTCTATTTTGGACAGGGCATTCCTTACGTGGTGGTGATGATGTTATCGGTCATCATGTACAAAAACCTCGGCGTATCGAATACCGACATCGCTCTGTACACTAGCTGGTTATATCTGCCGTGGGTGATCAAGCCGCTCTGGTCGCCGATTGTCGATTTGTTTCGCACCAAGCGCTGGTGGATTGTCACGCTGCAATTTGTGATTGGCGCGTCGCTGGCGATGGTGGCGCTGACGATTCCGACCTCACACTTCTTTCAGATCACGCTAGCCGTGTTGTGGTTGATGGCATTTAGCTCCGCCACGCACGATATTGCCGCCGATGGCTTTTACATGCTGGCACTCAAGCAGCACCAGCAGGCTGCATATGTCGGTGTGCGATCCACCTTCTATCGTATCGCCATGATCGCCGGGCAGGGCGGGCTGGTCTACTTGGCGGGCAGACTGACCGAGAGCACCGGCGACGTTGTGATGGCTTGGTCAATCGTATTCTGGGTGTTGGCCGCGATGTTCGTGCTGTTGGGCGTCTATCACAAGTTCGCCTTGCCGACACCCTCTAGTGATGTCACGGTCAGGGGAAGCGGTAATGTGCTCACCGATTTTTTGGTGACCTTCAAGTCGTTTTTTGCGCGGCGGGACATCTGGTTGATTCTCGCGTTTTTGTTGACCTTCCGACTTGGCGAGGCGCAGGCGCTAAAGATGTTTGCGCCATTTCTGTTGGACCCTGCCGCGATTGGCGGATTGGGCTTGACGACCAAAGATGTTGGACTCGTTTACGGCACTTATGGCGTGCTCGCGCTGACCATCGGCGGCATCTTGGGCGGCGTCTCGATCTCCCGTGGTGGCTTGAAAAAATGGCTGTGGCCGATGTTGTTTGCGGTGCACATTCCCAATCTCGCGTTTGTATTTCTCGCCTACACGCAGCCGAGTAGCCACATCATCATCACGGCCGCCATCGTCATCGAACAATTCGGTTACGGCTTTGGCTTCGCGGCGTATCTGCTGTTTATGATCATGGTGGCAGACGGCGCGAACAAGACCGCGCACTATGCGATATGCACCGGCTTCATGGCGCTCGGCATGATGTTGCCCGGCATGGTCAGCGGTTGGATTCAAACGCAGCTCGGCTATCAGCACTTCTTTATCTGGATTTGTGTCTGCACGCTACCTTCAGTTGTCGTGGCCGGATTTTTGAAGATTGATCCGGCATTTGGCAAGAAGCCGGTCGATGCGAAAGTCTAGTGTTGACGGGCAGTTTGGAGCAAAAATGCCTGAAAGTTCGCGCCAATGCTTGTGTTTGGTATTTTTTTCGCATCTTAGGTCGTCGTCCCAGCGCAGGCTGGGACCCAGTCCTTCATTTCGCCGAGCGAACACCGGACTGGTTCCCAGCCGGAGCCTGTCCTCGAATGCTTTAGTCGGGGGCTGGGACGACGTTGCACGCAACCTTGCATCAGCACCAGTCAGCGTATCTCGATGACCGCAGCCGTGACCCCAGCCACTGCGCGCCTCATCTCACTCGACGCCTTCCGCGGCTTCACCATCGCCGCGATGGTGCTGGTCAACAATCCGGGCGACTGGGGCAATCTCTACCCGCAACTCGCACACGCCGAGTGGAACGGCTGGACATTCACCGATTGGGTGTTTCCGTTTTTCCTGTTCATTTGCGGCGTGTCGATGACTTTTTCGTTAACCAACCGCCGCGCAACCCAAGGCGGCGTGGCCGACGACCGGTTGCCATTGATGATCTCGCTGTGGAAACGCGCAGGCATTATTTTCCTGATTGGGCTTGCGCTCAATGGCATTCCCGACTTCAATCTGGACACGCTGCGTATTCCCGGCGTGTTGCAGCGCATCGCGCTGTGCACCATGCTGGTGGCACCCATCGTGCTCTATTTCAATTGGCGAGCGCAGTGTGCGTGGATTGTGGGACTGTTGTTGTTCTACACGGCAGCCATGTTGCTGGTGCCGGTACCTGACCTGAACGGCAGTGTCGCTGCCGGTGTGCTCGAGCCGGGACGCGACCTTGGTGCGCACATTGATCGCATGTTCCTCAGTGGCCACCTGTGGGTGAAATCCAAGACGTGGGATCCGGAGGGGCTGTTCAGCACGATACCTGCACTGACCAGCATGTTGTTTGGCGTGCTGCTCGGTCATTGGCTGGCCACCGATAACAGCCGCGCAGAAAAAACCGTTTGGATGATGATTGTCGGCCTCGCTTGCCTGTGGCTGGGTGCGATGCTCGACGCTAGCGTGATGCCGATCAACAAGAATCTCTGGTCGACGTCGTACGCGATATTCATGACCGGCTGGGGCTTACTCGTGTTCGCGTGTTTCTACTGGTTGATTGACGGCACCGACACAGCAACACTGCGCGAGCGGTCGCGCCAATGCCTGCGCCCATTCACCATCTATGGCATGAATGCGCTGTTCATTTTTGCCTTCTCAGGGCTGTTGGCCAAGATGCTCGGCTTCATCAAATTCTCGGCTGACGATGGCAACTTGATGTCGCTCAAAGCGCTGCTATACGCGCCGATTAAGGCTTCGGCCTTGGCACCGGTCAATCAATCGCTGCTGTTTGCGGTGCTGTTTAATCTAACGATGTTTGCGATTGCGTACATCATGTGGAAGAAAAAATGGTTTATCAAAGTTTGACTCGCACCCTGCTGCACAGTGCGTAGGTTGGGCTGGCTTCATCAAGCCCAACAGCAACAATTGAGTTCAACCGATGTTGGGCAGATGAATCTTGCCCAACCTACGAAACTAACGAAGTTTGCGATTGCGTACCTCATGTGGAAGAAAAAATGGTTTATCAAGGTTTGACTCGCACCCTGCTGCACAGTGCGCTGTGTTGCGTCGTCTTGCTGTTGGGCGCGTGCGCCGACACCGGAACGAAGACGGAACGGCTGCCCAATGATGCACCCGCCGCGCCGCGCGAATTCCGCGCCGTGTGGGTAGCCAGTGTGGCGAACATCGACTGGCCGAGCAGACGCGATCTGAGCGTCGCGCAACAACAAGCCGAGATTATCGCCACGGTTGAGCGCGTGCGCGAACTCAACATGAACGCCATCGTGCTGCAAGTCCGGACCAGCGCCGATGCACTCTACGATTCGCCGCTCGAACCGTGGTCCGAGTATTTAACGGGCGAGCAGGGCAAGGCGCCGGATCCTTACTACGACCCACTGAAAATGTGGGTCGATGAAGCGCATCGGCGCGGCATTGAGTTGCATGCGTGGTTCAATCCGTACCGCGCGCGTCACCCGCAGGCGAGGTCGCCGACCGCAAAGAGTCACATCTCCAACACCCAGCCGAATGCCGTGAAGTCTTACGGCGGCTACTTGTGGATGGATCCGGGCGAGGCAGCGGCGTCCGCTCACACGCTGAACGTCATTCTGGATGTGGTGCGCCGTTATGACATCGACGGCGTGCACATCGACGATTATTTTTACCCGTATCCGCTACCCGTACCGGGCAGCGAGCCGCCGCTCGCCTCGCCGGACGGTACGCCGCAGCCGCGCGCCGAGTTGCCGTTTCCGGATGAGCCCGCTTGGCAAGCGTATGTTGTCTCAGGCGGCAAGCTCGAACGCGCCGACTGGCGTCGTCAAAACGTGAATCAGTTGATCGAAAAAATTTACGCGGGCATCAAGCGCGTGAAAGCGCATGTGAAATTTGGCATCAGTCCATTCGGCATCGGCAAGCCGAGCCAGCGCCCTGCCGGTATTGCAGGCTTTAGCCAATACGACAAACTGTATGCCGATGCCGAGCTGTGGCTGCAAAAAGGTTGGCTCGATTACTTCACGCCGCAGCTCTACTGGCCGATTGATCAGGTGCCGCAAGCTTATGGTGTGCTGCTCGATTATTGGGCGGCACAAAATACGGCGCAGCGGCATCTGTGGCCGGGTATGTTCACCAGCCGTATTAACGACACGCCGAAAACGTGGCAACCCGATGAGATCGTCAAACAGATTGTGCTCACACGTAGCAAAGGTGCTGCTGACCGCTTAGTGAGCGGACACGTACACTTCAGCATGGTCGCGCTATCGCAAAATCGTAAAGGCATCAACAGCCAACTGGCAGAAAAGTTGTATCAGGCACCAGCACTGGTGCCAGCGTCTCCGTGGCTCGGCAGCGTGCCGCCCGCCGCGCCGCAGCTCGTGATGGCACGCGATGCGCTGCACCCACACAAAGTCGTGCTGACACTGACCTCGACGCAAAATGGTGCCGTGTCGCGCGTTGCAATGTGGTCCCTGACTGACGGCGTGTGGCGTTTTGCCGTGCTGCCGATTAATGACGCGGGAAGAGCAGAAGTGGTGTTCGATGAAATAGCCGGACTACCGAATCGCGTCGTCGTTTCATTCGTCGACCGAATCGGCAACGAAGGTCCGCGCGTATCTATTTCGCGCCAGCAACTGGCGAATGCGTTGGGGTCGAAGTGGCAGAAGTGACACTGGGTAGTGCGCTCGGTTTGGGCCTCGACTCGGGCGGCACCAAGACGCGCTGGGCGCTGTCGCGCGCGGATGGAACTCTGGTCGCCGATGGATTCGTCGCCGGGATGACGGCACTGCAACTCGGCACCGGCGACGGACGCGCGCACATTCAGCGCACGATGGCCGAGTTGGCGGCGCAAGTGCTTGCGGTTGGCGCGCCGCAGCGTGTTTGTGCGGGCATCACTGGTCTCGATACCCGTGACGAGCAATTGTGCGCCGCGATTGCCGCGCCGTTTGGCATCACCAGTGCGGCGGTCACCGTGCATAGCGATATCGAAATAGCGTACCGCGATTTGTTTAGTCCGGGCGAAGGCTATGTCATTTACGCGGGCACCGGTTCGATTGCGGCCTACATTGACGACGCCGACAAGTTGCACCGTGCAGGCGGGCGCGGCGTTTATCTGGATGACGCGGGCGGCGGATTCTGGATTGTGCGTGAGGCGTTGCGGCACATCTGGCGACTGGAAGACGAACAACCCGGGCAATGGCAGGCGTCACCGATGGCAGGCGCAATATTTGAACGCATCGGTGGCAGCGACTGGTCGTATTCGAGACAGTTTTTTTACGCGAGCGAACGCGGCGAAATTGGCCAGGTCGCCACCGCGGTCGCCGCGACTGTCGACACCGACCCGGTTGCCCGACACATCATTTGTCAAGCTGGCATTGAGCTTGCCCGCTTGGGCAATGCGCTCATTCAGCGCTTTGGGCTGCGACCACTGGCGCTGGCCGGCGGTGTGGCGGCCATGCATCCATTGATCGAATCAAACTTGCGCAAGCACCTGCCAGCGGATGCAGAATTGAGCGTTCGCGTAGCAGAAGCGCACATCGCGGCATCGCGCATCGCGGCACGAGCGGCGACGTAGGGCGTGCCTGCACACCATTTTTGGCAATAGACTTCAATTCAGACTGTGCGCGCGGCGCACGCTACAAGGAAATTACAAGGAAACGGCGATGATAAGAATTATTCTGGCGATGCTGATTGCAATCGCACTCTCCGGTTGTTCGACGCTCTACATTGACCGCACCTACACCTCCGTCAGCCAGGACAGCCGCGCACAGTTTCTGATACTGCACTACACCGCCATCGACAATCCAAAATCACTTCGCGTGCTGACCCAAGATGCGGTCAGCAGCCACTATTTGGTGACCGACGACGCGGATGATTTGCTCGGACATCAAGCGCCGAAAATTTTTCAGTTGGTCGACGACACGCGCCGCGCCTATCACGCGGGTCTCAGCTCATGGAAAGGCCAGACGCAACTCAATGCCGCATCCATCGGCATCGAGATTGTCAACATCGGCTTTCGCGATGATCCGGGTGGACGGGTATTTTTCGACTATCCGAAAGCCCAGATGGATCTGGTCATCAAGCTCGTGAAAAAAATTGTCAAGGAACACAAGATTCTGCCCGAGCGGATTCTTGGACACAGCGATATTGCGCCGTTACGTAAGACCGATCCGGGCCCGCGATTTCCATGGAAACGCCTAGCCGATGAAGGCATCATCCCGTGGCCGGATGAAAAGCTAGTGGCCGAAAAGAAGGCGTACTACGAAACAACGCTGCCGAATGTGTTGTGGTTCCAGCAGAAGTTGGAGGCGCATGGATTCGCCGCGCCACAAAACGGTGAACTCGACAAGGCTACACGCGCCATGATTGGCGCGTTCCAGTTGAAATATCGGCAAACTCTGTTTGATGGCACGCCCGACGCCGAGACCGCTGCGATTTTGGATGTGATGACAGCGGGCGGCTCGGTGTTAAAACGTGCTGACGAAATGGGCTCGATTCATCTGGCGAAGTGAGAAAAGGGCGTTTTTCCACAGATGAACACAGATGTACACAGATAAAACCCACGCTGCCGTCGTTTTTGACGTCATCCGTGTACATCTGTGTTCATCTGTGGATAAATTCTTCTGAAAATACGGCCAACAAATCATGAATCGACGCGATGCGCTTTCCGCTCA
>JBCKPN010000001.1:0-65324 GCA_038901695.1 Usitatibacteraceae bacterium | reverse complement strand
CTCTCAGTGTTCGCCCTTGGTCTTGAGCAGGCCGGCCAGTCTGTTTCCCTGTTTCTGCGGCCCACCTCTGGGAAACAGATCGTGCAGGTAATGGTTATTGCCTTTGTCGAGCCCCCACAGTCCCGTGAAGTGCTTGATCATCACCCGGACTTGAGCCTGCACGCAGTGCTCGGCGTAATAAGCGCGCAAATAGCGGATGATTTGCCAATGTTCGTTAGTGAGCTCCAGTTGCTCTTGCGCTGCCAACACGCGCGCGAACTCTTCCGACCATTCCTCGAGATTTTTGAGATAGCCCTCTGAGTCGGTGGGGACTTCTCGGCCATTTACCATTACCATTACCATTTTGGCATGTGGCGCGGTCAACACGAATATCTCGCCTTACCTTTCCAATGGATCATTTTCGACTCCGGGGCTCATGCATGCGTGTTGGCGTTGTCAGCCACCAGCACTATTTCGACTACAGGGCACCTCTAAAAATTCACTGAAGCCGCGCTGGCGGCGTTGCAAAGCCGCTCAAAATGCTCATGTACTACGTGTACACGGCGCTTTTTCGCGCCTTCGCGCCTTCGCGCCTTCACGCCTTCACGCCTTCACGCCTTCACGACTTTGCGCCTTGCCATCATCGACTTGATTGAATTTTTAGAGGTGCCCTACATTCGGCTCGGAATTTGCGCCGCCAATATCCGATGGGGGCAATTGCGACGTTTTCAATACTGACGGAGGCGCGGGCGCGCTCCCTTGCTACGGTGTCTTTGGCCTCGCGCGGCGCGGCCGTCCTTGCCACCCCGTTACCCCCTCCACGATGGCAGGCCACGGCAACTCCAGTAAGCTGCCCCAACGGGCTTGCGCGCTGATAACGGAACGGTGAACATCTGACGAATCATGGCTCAGCGATTTCTGCAGCGCGACCAGCCCGCCACACTGCAATTTCATGATCATGGCGTGCGTGATCGGTTCATCCGATATGGGTAGCCTGAGCGGAAAGGTCGACCGCTCGCGCAACAGTTCAAACAATGTCGCGCAATTGTTGCGCGCGACCTGCGAATCACACACCATCGACTCGCGTTCGCCCTGAGTGCGGCTCAATGCAAGTTCACAGGTTACGCAACCAGACAACACGGCCTTCTCGAATACGCACGGTATTCGGTTTATGCGGCCGTCAGCCGTTTGAAATCGGATCCCGCTCACGCGTCGTTTGTAGGATCTGGCGGGCGGCAGCCCTGTTCATTCGTCACCGGCCAACCCTCGCTCGCGCTTGCGAATTTCCGACAGCAGGTCCTCGGCCTGCCATTCGCTTTCCGCGAAGATCATCTTCACCGTGCATTCCAGTGGCAGGTCGGGCGCGACACGCAACGCCTTCACTTGCGCTGATGCGTCCTTGAAGGATGCGTACTCGGCCACCTTTTCGAGCCGCTTGAACTTGAATACTTGATAAATATAGTAAGGCAACACTGACCCCAGATTGAATATTTTGATAATTCCTGAATTGCTACCAGCCTACAGTGCGTTCATTACACGCACCAATTTTTCGCGCACCTCGGCCGCCACTTGGCCCACATCTGCGTTGGCGGATAGTTCGCTCATGATGGCTGGATCCATGCATTCAACGTGTACGTCTCCCGCTGCGTCCTGCCTCACAACCACGTTGCACGGCAACAGCAGACCGACAGTCGGTTCAGCGGTCAACGCGCGCTTGGCGAGCGGCGGGTTGCAGGCACCCAGTATTCGATACGGGGGAATGTCGTGGTCCAACTTCTTTTTCAGTGTGGCTGCCACATCAATTTCGGTGAGGATGCCGAATCCTTCTACTTGTAGCTCCTTCGTCACCTTGTCAATTGCAGCGTCAAATGTCATTGCCACCCGTTTGCCGAAGCCGTAGCGGTTTTCCATGGTGAAACCTTTCATCTCAAGTTGATCTGATATTGCATATGAACGCGCCGACGATCGACGTTTGCCGCACGCGCCCACCAACTAAAGGGCACCTCTAAAAATTCACTGAAGCCGCGCTGGCGGCGTTGCAAAGCCGCTCAAAATGCTCATGTACTATGTGTACACGGCGCTTTTTCGCGACTTTGCGCCTTGCCATCATCGGCTTGATTGAATTTTTAGAGGTGCCCTAAACATATCGCTTGGAAGCCCGCCGTCGCCCGGGTTTGGACTTTTGAATAATGACGCCTTTGACGGGCGCGAGGTCGGGGATCGACACATCCGGAAACGCTGCGTTCAAGGCATGCAATACCCACAAGTCGCCACGCCGCACCAGCTGCCGCATGGTCCACTCTTCGGCGAGAAACGCCAATACGTAGGCACCATCCGTCGCGAGGCCATCCGGCTCAATGACGATGACTTCACCCTCAACGAATTCAGGCTCCATGCTCGTGCCCAACACCATCAGCGCAAACGATTCACCGCCCGCACAATTACTGTCTACAGCCATCAGTGATGCTGGTGGTTGTGGCGCCTCCTGATTTGCAATCATGAATGTGATTCCCGCATTTCCAACGCAAATATCTGTCGCTGCGGCACGCCTGCCATGCGCAACTCGTCAGACATAGTCTGGGTAAACTCGGCGGAGCCTGCAAGATAGTATTCGCATTGGGTAACAAAAAGATCCGCCCGAATCGCGGGCAGAAAATGTCGCGCGCCGGCGGCAACATCGCTGTCGGTATGCAGCGAATAGTCGAAATTGTCCAGCGCTTCCCCCCATGCGCGGCATTGGTTTGCCAAAAAATGTCCGTCAGCACGCGTAGCCAGCCAATAGAGCGACAACGATTCCGCCGCGTCCACCGCCATGGCATGCTCGATCAAACTTTTTACCGGGGCAAATCCCGTGTCGCACGCGATAAAAACCAACGGGCGCTGAGTCTCCGCAAGAATAAAGTTTCCTTGCGGCCCCCAGATACTCACGCTATCGCCAACTTTCACCGCGCCTTCAAACAGCCGTTGGGCAAATAGGTCTTTCGCATTTCGCGGAATGTAGAACTGCACGTTGCGGTCATCGCATGGGCAACTCGCAATTGAATAATCGGCGTGCTCATCGTCGCCGTTGGTGGCGGTGCCGAGTGTGACGCTTTGCCCGGCAAGAAAACGCAGGCGATTAGTCCGTGGCGTCTGCAAGTGGAGCAATAGCGTGTCCTTCGCCAACGGCGTGACAGCGCGTACGCGGGCGACGATTTGCTGCGGTGGAATGTCCTGCGAGCCGCGCGCCTCCAAAGTTTCGATGACGACTTCGCTAGACGCCGCCGTATGCGAACACAACAGCGTGTAGCCCTGCAATTTTTCGGCTTCTGAAAGCGGATAGTCGCTCGGCTGCGTCCGCGTCACAGCACCGGAAATCACCCTAGCTTTGCAGAGGCCGCACGTGCCATTGCCGCAGCCGTAGTTGAGCCGAAGCCCTGCACGCAACCCCGCCTGCAGCAATGTATCGTGACCTTCGACCGTAAACTCGCGTCCGCTTGGTCGGATGGTCACTTGGGCGAACATGACCTTTAACGCGTCGTTCATGATATCCAACACATCGGCGGCTTCAGTGGCGAGTACATCCGCAAGTCCCTTCTCGGCAAATAATTCAAGACTGTTTAGTGCATCTATGTTCGATGCCGTCGCGACATCGTGAATCCCCGATTGCAGGGCGACCACCAGATTGTGATAACGCTGCAAGTGACGACGCAAGTCGGTCAGTTCCTCGCTCTGCGCGAACAGGCGTTGTGCCAATACCTCCTGGCTGGGGAGCACATGTTCACGCACGCGACGCCCGAACGCCTGTTCCTTGATTTTCGAGACGCGCTCAAAGGCTCCCGACTCTTCCAACTGAACCTGCGGGTACACCCTTAACAATTCCTCGGTCGAAATAGTCCCCTCGGTCGTTTGCAACTCCCCGACCCGGATTTTTTGTTGCAGCACACTTCGCGACACCCCGATCAAGTGCGCGGCTCGCCATAATGTTAGCCATTGCGTCATGAATACCCTTCAATAGCGCACCAAGCGCGGCGACTGCTGCGGCTCACCGGAAAATCGCTCATCTCTAAGTGCGTCGCCATCGACGTCACTATGGTTCCACCCGATCAAGGTAACGGGCACGGTAGAGCAATCGACGATGGGTAACGTCATCAGAAAAACCGGTGCGATCGTGCAGTACGTTGTTGCTTATGATACCCATTCCCGGCTTGAATGCCATGCGGAAAATATAGGGCGAGCCGGCGTTGAGTAGCTGGGCGAGCGTTGCTACTGCTGCCTGAGTGCTCGCATCTTGTCGCCATTCGATACTACGCGTTCGCGCCGTGTAGCGCATGTGCAGCGCGCCACTATGCGGATCGATCGCAAACACCGGGCCAGACTGCGCGCCACGTGCAACGCCATCGTCGTCTTCGCGCGCAGGAATCGTCATGGCATCCGGATGCATGAGCGCACGCACGTAATCAGGGTTTTCATCGCGTAGAAATAGATAAGCAATTTCGTGGTCCATGAACGCATTTTCACCTCCGGAAACGCTGTCGCAAACACAGTGCAACAGCATCGCCTGGATTCGTCGCGCAGGAGAATTGTAGTAGCCGTCGGTGTGCCAATTGAGCGGGCGGTTGGTATAGGGGATATAGCGCTGCGCTGCGCCCGCATTGGCGTCGGCGACCCTAACTTGCGTAATGCCATCGTCGTCGGCAAGCATGTTTTGATCGAGGCGCAGAAGGCCAAATTGCCCGCCGAGCAGGCGCAAAATGTTCTTGTCAGCGTCACGCACCTTGCTTGCGTATAGCGCCATATTGGTCTTGCGGACACGCGCCAGTATCGCCGCCTTTTCAGCCGACGTGAGCGCGCGCGGATCGACAACGTCGACCACGAGTTCGTCGACTCGCGCTGGATAGTCAAGCAGCTTTTCATCACGCCAGCGTCGATAAGCATCGTCATTGCCGAGCTCGAACGGACTATCGCGTCGTGTTGCCGTGCACGCCGTGGCCATTACGGTTGCCATTCAATCGCCGCTAGCACGCGCCGGCCGCTTCGAGCGTTCGCGCGGTCCCGTATGGAACAGGTCCGTCATACTCTGCTGCAGAAATTTGATCGCGTCGGGTGCCTCAATGGCCATGATCTGATCCATCACCCAAGTGCGATCCTTCGCCACCATGAGTTCGGTGACTCGACTACCCAAATAGCGCACGAACGCGAAGTCCGGATTGTTGTCCACATATTTGAATTCCGCGTAATGATCCGAAAGCTCGTTGAATAAGTCAATGAATCGGCTTCTGTAACTTTGGTTCAGCGGCGGCTCAAGCAATCGATCTTCGTTTTCTTCCAAAATTTCCGACAGCCGGATCACCAGCTCGGTTGTAAATTCGACGCGCTCTTGTGGTTGCAAGCGTTCATAGGCGATGCGGTCCGCGATCTGGATCAGAAACACCAGAAATTCTCTGGTGAAAGCGAAATACTGCGGGCCAGCGTCGATGTCGAACTTGGCCGTCCGCAGTTGCTTGAGAGCATTGTCGGTGACCCTCCAGGTGATAAACGCCATCGCGCCCGCCATTTGTTTCATGGTCTTGGGTTTGTCTGCCTTGAACCAGTGACTCTTTAATCGCATTGCACACATTGCTCAATCCCGCCTTCTAAACCTGCAAGAAACCGCACGCATGATTGCTAGTACCCACCCTTACCCAGCGGCTGGGGCAGTCCGGCAACCTTGGCGGCCTGTTTGGCCGGCCCCATTGGAAACAAGTTGTACAGATATTTACTGTCCACGCCATCGCGAATTGTTTCCATCCCTTTCATCAAATTACGAAAGTTGGGTGTGTGTCCATGTTCTTTGAATTCCTCCCGCAAGTAGTTGATGACCTCCCAGTGCGCATCGGTCAGGGTGATGCCCTCGGCGGCGGCAATCACCGGCGGTACATCCGCGCCGTAGTCTGGTTCCAGCAAGTATCCCAAGTCATCAGTTTCACGTTCAACGCCGTCGATCAAGTAAGCCATTTCGCCCATCCTTTCCAGATCAAAATTGCCGCCAACCCATCTCAAGCAGCTAAAACCCTACCGCCACCACTGATTTATGCGGTACGAGCATGCCACAACCGAGATTGCGATCGCTCCCCAAACCTGTTTCCTGCAACCTGACCGAGTGTGGTGCTGCAAGACCGTGCAACATCAGGCTGTAGCCCTCCAACTCGCGCCCGTCCCCCTGTAGCGCGCCGTGCTGCCCGCAGACGACGCTGCATGGAACCGAAAGTGCATCAAGCTGCGCTTCGATGCGCCGTATAAAGGCCAACTCGTCTCCGGTGTCGTCAACGACAAAGTACGCATAAAGAGTGCCATATGGTTGAATTGGGCGCACGGTGAACTCGCCAACACGCAGCGTATGACCCGCAATATCGAGTACCGCCCCAATCAACACGCGAACTTCTGCGACGCGCGTCTGCGGCATACGCAGAATCAGTTTGGCGCGTCGCGGCAACAGCACCATTCCATAATCTGTTTTGGACGCCTTAATCGGGTGCATGCCGACCGAGTCATCCGACTCGAACCAAGGCAGGTGGCGGCCAATCTCTCGCATGAGCAGAAATCGGTAGTCTTTCGGCAATGCGCTGCCCTCCAACGCAAACAAAACGTCCACGAACGTCGATTGTCGATCTGGCTCTGTCATACGACGTCCCGTAATTGCGCGTCCGCCCAAGTTTGAATGGCACCAGCAATTTGCGCAGCCGTAACGGGGTCGATGTCGAAAATTGTAAACCGGCTGCCCTCGCGTATTCGGATACGCAACAGACTCATTCCGCCGCCCGCGTAATCAATTTGCTGCAGTTCAATATCCTGCCCACCCAACGGCACGTGAAATTTTTCTAGCGGGACAATTGTGGTCATGCCATGCTCCAGCACCATGCGAGCGCCAAATCCGCGTCGCCCCAACGTTAATGCGAATCTCACCCTAAGATTGCGCGCGAAATACCGACACCTTGTAGCCCTATAACGTGCGCGGGCGACGACTGCGCACAGGCTAGCATTGGGCAGAATTGCCCCTACCCCAGTCTATAGCCACGACGGGGGATTGCGCATACCCCATATGGGTAATGGCCACCCCCCCCCTAACAGGTCTATCGTTACGCCGCGAACACAATGGTACTGTTCCACCATGCAAAGAGTGTACTGGTTTACACTTGTTACGCGGGTGGATATGGACACCAGCATTCCGCACCGTTTCGGCATGCAGCACAAAACAACGAGTCGTCATAGCGACCGGAATATGATTGTCGCAAGGTAAATAGTTCTCACAGGAGAAGGCGCCATGGCAAAGAAAATATATGACACCCCAATGCTCGACCAACTCGAGAGCGGCCCGTGGCCCAGTTTCGTCACCGGCTTGAAGCGTCTTGCCAAGGAAAAGGACTACATGGTTGACCTGCTGGGTCAACTGGAGCATTCGTACAAAACCAGAAAAGGCTACTGGAAGGGCGGCACGGTCGGCGTGTTTGGTTATGGCGGCGGGATTATTCCGCGGTTTTCTGAAGTCGCCAGCATGTTTCCCGAATCGGCAGAGTTTCACACCTTGCGCGTGCAACCGCCGCCGGGTATGCACTACAGCACTGACATTCTGCGCAAACTTTGCGACGCTTGGGGAGAACACGGCTCCGGCCTGATCGCGTTCCACGGCCAGAGCGGTGACATCATGTTTCAGGGCGCTTCCTCTGCAAAAGTACAGGACGCATTCAATGCGATCAACGAACTGGGATTCGATCTGGGTGGAGCAGGCCCGGCGGTACGTACGTCGATGTCCTGCGTTGGCGCCGCACGCTGCGAGCAATCCTGTTACGACGAAGCCAAAGCCCATCGCAAGGTGCTGAACACGTTTATTGACGACATTCATCGCCCGGCACTGCCTTACAAATTCAAATTCAAATTTTCAGGTTGCCCCAACGACTGCATGAATTCCATTCAGCGCTCGGATATGGCGGTCATCGGCACGTGGCGCGACAATATGCGGACCGACGAAGTGCTGGCAAAAAAGTGGTTTGCAAAGCATGGCATGGACGAATTGGTCAATGACGTGATCAGTCGCTGTCCGACGAAAACCATCATGCTCAAGGAAACCAAGAATGTCGCCAAGGGTGAAAAGATATCCAGTGTCGCGATCAACGACACCCAGTCTCTTGAGATTGACAACAGCAACTGTGTGCGTTGTATGCATTGCATCAACGTGATGACCGGTGCGTTGGCCACCGGCACTGATAAAGGTGCAACAATTCTGATTGGCGGCAAGCGGACCCTAAAAATCGGCGACTTGATGGGGACGGTGATCGTTCCGTTCCTGAAGCTCGACACCGAGGAAGACTACGAAAAGTTGGTTGAGCTCGGCCAAAAGGTCATTGATTTCTTTGCTGAAAATGCGCTCGAGCACGAGCGCACCGGCGAGATGATCGAACGCATTGGGCTGGTAAATTTCCTAGAAGGCATCGGCGTCGAAATTGATGTAAACATGGTGACAGCACCGCGTACGAATCCGTATGTCCGGATGGACGGCTGGGACGACGAAGTCGCCAAGATCAACGCCAAAAAAGTGGCGGCATAGGTTCCGATTCGAAACACCATGTTCCACGAAAGAATTGCCAGGAGAAGATGATGGGTGAAATGCGAGCGCCAATAGAGAGCGGTGTGCCGGACAACAAGCAGTACATGCACCCTGTGATGTTGAAAAACTACGGCAACTGGAAATACCATGACCGGCCGCGCCCCGGCGTCCTGCACCACGTTTCCCATATCGGCGAGGAAATCTGGACCGTGCGCGCAGGCACCCAGCGGCAGATGGACTTGTTTACCATTCGCACGCTTTGTGACATTGGCGACCAGTTCGCCGACGGCCACGTGCGTTTTACCATCCGCAGCAATATTGAATTCATGGTCGCGGATCAGAGCAAAGTCGCGCCGCTGATTGAGGCGTTGACCAAACATGGCTTCCCGGTTGGCGGCACCGGCAACTCGGTATCCGCGATTGCCCACACACAGGGCTGGCTCCATTGTGATATTCCCGGAACTGATGCATCAGGCGTAGTAAAGGCCTTGATGGATGACCTATACGAAGAGTTCATCAAGGAGGAGATGCCGAATCGCGTGCACCTATCTACGTCCTGTTGCGAAATCAATTGCGGCGGACAAGCCGATATTGCCATCGTCGTGCAGCACACCAAGCCACCAAAAATCAATCATGCGCTGGTCGCCAACGTATGCGAGCGACCCGCTGTCGTCGCGCGTTGCCCGGTTGCGGCGATTCGTCCGGCGCTGGTGAACGGCAAGCCTTCATTGGAAGTGGACGAGAAGAAATGCATCTGCTGCGGCGCCTGTTATCCGCCCTGCCCGCCAATGCAAATCAATGATCCGGAGCATTCCAAACTTGCCATTTGGGTTGGTGGCAAGAATTCCAACGCGCGCGGCAAACCAACGTTTATGAAGTTGGTTGCATCAGGCTTGCCAAACAATCCGCCGCGCTGGCCTGAGGTATCGGAAGTGGTCAAGAAAATTCTCTACACCTACAAGGCAGACGCCCGGCCATGGGAGCGCACGGCGGACTGGGTGGAGCGGATCGGCTGGCCGCGATTCTTTGAAAAAACCGGGTTGCCTTTCACAAAGTATTTGATTGACGACTGGCGCGGCTCGCGGGCCAGCCTCAACGCCTCCACGCACATTCGATTCTGATTCGAGGAGGATCATGGTATTCGGAATACTCGTCAGCGAGGGGCCTTACACCCATCAGGCATCGGACACGGCGTTTCACTTTGCAACCGCGGCACTTGAAAATGGACATCAGGTAAACCGTATTTTTTTCTATCATGACGGCGTCAACAACGCGACTAAATTGACTGAGCCGCCGCAAGACGATCGGCACATCGTCAATCGCTGGTCCAAGCTCGCGGCAGACCACGGGGTAGATTTGGTTGTTTGCGTTGCGGCTGCGTTGCGTCGAGGAATCACCGAGGAAATTCTCGCCGATGGGTTTCGTATTTCCGGATTGGGACAGTTGGTTGAACTCGGCATTCAAGCCGACCGACTAATGGTGTTTGGCGATTGACCGAGGAACGCATGGCTGAAGACATCGAAACTGACGGCCAGGAATCTGGCACCATCAAAAAATTCATGTTCGTCAACCGTAAAGCCCCATATGGGACGGTGTACGCGCTTGAAGGGCTCGAAGTGGTGCTGATCAGCGCGGCATTCGATCAAGACGTGAGCATGGTCTTCCTGGACGATGGGGTATACGAGATCATCAAAGGTCAGCAGGCCAAGGCCATTGGCATGAAGAATTTTTCGCCCACCTATCGGGCACTCGAAGGTTATGACATCGAAAAACTTTACGTCGAGAAAGAGTCTCTCGACGTGAGGGGACTAAGCGAGGAACAACTGCTCGTTCCAGTTGAAGTATTGACCTCGGCGCAGATGGGCGCGTTGATGGCCGAACAAGATGTCATCATCAGTTTTTGATTAGGATTTCACCATGCTACACATCGTAAACAAATCGCCGACCGAAAACACTTCACTGGATAGTTGCCTGCGTGTGGCCGGCGCGGGGAATGCCTTGCTGCTGATCGAGGATGCGGTCTACGCTGCGACCAAGGGCAGCCCCGGGGAATCAAAAATTCGCAACGCGATGCCCTCGCTAAAAGTCTACGCGCTAGCACCCGACTTGGAAGCGCGCGGAATGACGGGCGCGTTAACTGAGGGCGTGGAGTTGGTCAATTACGGCGGCTTTGTTGAATTGGTCGCGCAACACCATGCCGTCCACTCGTGGTTGTAAGAGAATATAAACAGCAGGGCCTGAGCACTTTCTTATCAATGAGCTGGAGAACAAGATGGCATTCGAAATAAACGGGAAGACCTATGAAACTGACGAAGAAGGCTATCTATTGAATTTGGCGGAGTGGACCGAAGACGCCGCCAAGCACCTCGCGGTGGAGGAAAAAATCGACATGAACGAAAACCACTGGGAAGTGGTGAACTTCTTGCGGGAGTACTACGCCGAGTATCAAGTTGCACCGGCCGTTCGCGTGTTGACAAAATCCATTGGTAAAAAACTCGGCGCGGACAAGGGTACCAGCAAATATCTGTATGAACTTTTCCCCTATGGCCCGGCGAAACAAGCGTGCAAAATTGCCGGCCTGCCAAAACCGACCGGATGTATTTAGCGAATTTCCACCTTTTCATATTGATGCGGATCGATCGTTCAAAGCGAAGGCGATCCGCGCCTGCAAGGCCAAATCATGTCGGCGCTGACCATCGTCTTCGCATTGCTTTTTTACGCTGCCACGTGCGTGCTGGTATTCGGAACCGCGCACAAAATCTACGGCTACACGCGCACGCCATCCCCGTTAAAAATTCCCATCACGCCTGCGCCGACAACGACGTCGGGGGTGGTTCTGCGTATGACCCGCGAGGTCGTATTCTTTGAAAGCCTGTTTAAAGCCAGCAAATGGACATGGCTGTTCGGTTGGCTGTTTCACTTTACGCTGCTGCTCGTGTTGCTGCGGCATCTTCGCTATTTCACGCAGCCTGTCTGGCCGATGGTTGAGATGATTCAACCGTTTGGCTTGTATGCGGCGTTTGGTATGGTCGCGGGCCTCATCGGTCTATCTGCGCGCCGTTTTTTTGTCGATCGTGTGCGCTATATCTCGACACCGTCTGATCACCTCATGCTGTTGCTAATTTTGGCGATTGCCCTCAGCGGACTTGCGATGAAGTATGTCGCGCCGACCGATATCGTCGCCGTCAAGGCGTTTATGCTCGGCCTGATGGCGTTTGACTGGCAGCCGTTACCGGCTGACCCAATTCTGTTGCTGCACCTATTTCTAGTTGCTTCACTCATGCTGATCTTTCCGATCAGCAAATTGCTGCATGCGCCGGGACTATTTTTCAGCCCCACCCGCAATCAAGCCGACAACGCGCGTGAAAGACAACACGTTGCCGCTTGGGCCGCCTCACAAAAGTAGCGCGAGACCAACTTGGCCGCCTTCAAATTCGACACTCCCGTCCTCAATGACTATCCGGTCATCCCCATCGTTGCGATCGGGTCAATGGCGCACAGCAAGCCTTTCGTTGCCGCCGCGCCGATTCAAGAAGCGCTGGGATTCCCCGGCGAGTTGGTAGAGGATTGGCACGACAAGGCCATCGACAAGATGGGCGAGTTGCTCGACAAAAACCGCTCGTTGCGCGTGTTCATGGATACCTGTGTGCACTGCGGCGCCTGCTCCGACAAATGCCACTACTTTCTCGGCACGGGCGACCCAAAGAATATGCCGGTGGCGAGGCAAGACCTCATGCGGCAGGTCTATCGACGAAATTTCACCATCGCCGGCAAATATTTTCCAAAACTGGTCGGCGCCAAGGATTTGACCAGGGAAGTGTTGGATGACTGGTACACGTACTACAACCAGTGTTCGCAGTGTCGCCGCTGTTCAGTGTTCTGCCCGTATGGCATCGATACGGCAGAAGTCACCATGGCGGCCAAAGAGATTCTCGACACGGTAGGCTATGGTCAGAAATATACCAACGAAATTATCGGCAAGGTTCATCGCATCGGCAACAATCTTGGCCTGCCCGGACCAGCACTGAAGAACACGCTGGAGGGGCTGGAAGAAGACGTGCTCGAGGAGACGGGGGTTGCAGTCAAATTTCCCCTCGATATGCCGGGTGCCGAAGTCTTGTTGATCACACCTTCTGCAGATTTCTTTTCCGAGCCGCATGTAGAAAGCCTGATCGGATACGCCAAAGTATTTCACGCCGCCGGCATAAGCTGGACCTTGAGTTCGCATGCCTCCGAGGCCGGCAATTTCGGCCTGTTCATTGGCAACTATCAGCAGATGAAAGATATTTCCATGCGCGTGCGTGAAGCATCGCTGGCGTTGGGCGTAAAACGCATCGTCGTGGGTGAATGCGGCCATGCCTGGCGGGTTGCATACAATTTCTGGCACACGCTGATTGGACCCTTTGATTATCTGGATCAACGCTATCCAGTGCCGCAGCACATATGCGAATTCACCTTTGACCTGATTAAGCGCAACGTCCTCACGCTGGACAAGGCCGCCAACGACGACCGCGTCATTACGTATCATGATTCCTGCAACGTCGCGCGGGCATCGCGCATGGGCGACATGCCCGGCGGTCAGTTCGTTATCCCGCGAGAAATCATCAAGGCCGTAGCCAACCATTTCTACGATATGGCGCCGGACACGATCGGCGAGGCTACATTCTGTTGCGGCGCTGGCGGCGGCTTATTGACCGACGACCTAATGGAGATTCGCGTCAAAGGTGCATTGCCGCGCATGGAAGCGCTGAACACACTGGTGAAACAGCGAAAGGTCAATTTCATGGCCGCAATATGTGCAATTTGCAAAGCGCAGTTTACCAAGGTGCTGCCGTATTACGGGTTCGACATGAACATGATGGGTGGCGTACACCAACTGGTCAGCACTGCCATTGTGCTCGACGGCAGTAAACAGGCCGAGTCCCTCAAGTCGGCTTCGACTCAAGCATAACCGCAAGGACAAATGTAATGTCAGCCACAACGGACCTAACCACGCCCACGCCGCTTACCTTCCGCCGCTACAAGGATGACGATAGCGCACCATTACCGTGGCAGCAGAAAATTTTCAACGAGGACACATCAGGCAAGTGTCCCACCTACATTCAGAGCACGCCACCGTGTCAGGGTAGTTGTCCCGCAGGGGAGGATATTCGCGGTTACCTCAATATCGTGCGCGGTATTGAAAAACCGCCCGTTGGCATGGGCTGGCAAGAATACGCATTCCGGCGCCTCACCGACGCCAACCCATTCCCCTCCGTGATGGGTCGCGTCTGTCCCGCCCCTTGCGAATCCGGCTGCAATCGAAATCAGGTGGACGACACCGTTGGTATCAACTCTGTCGAACATTTTCTCGGCGACTATGGCATTCAAAACAAGATCGCCTACAATGCGCCGCGCGCGAGTACCGGCAAGCGCGTCGCGGTGATCGGTGGCGGCCCCGCGAGTCTTTCATGCGCTTTTCAGTTAGCCAAAATGGGGCATGAGGTCACCGTTTTTGATGACCACGCCGAACTGGGCGGCATGATGCGCTACGGCATTCCGGGATTTCGCACACCCCGCGAGGTACTCGACGCAGAAATTCAGCGAATCCTCGATCTCGGTATCAAAACGCACATGAACTGTCGCGTAGGCACCGACATCAGCATGGAGGAAATCAACGCCGCGTTTCATGCCGTGTTCCTTGGCATGGGCGCCCAAGCGGGCAGAGCGTTGCCGGTGCCAGGCACCAATGCGCCGAACTGCGTGACGGCTACTTCATTCCTACGCGCCTTCAACGACGGTCGCATGCGCCACGTGGGTAGACGCGTGGTGGTCATCGGCGGCGGTGACACCTCGATTGACGTGGCGACCGTTGCGCGCCGTTTGGGACACATCGATAAAGTCAGCGAAAAGGATCGCCCAGAGCATGTCATCGGTGGGTACGCCGCCCATGACGTGGCGGAAATTTCCGCCAAGCAGGGTGCCGAAGTGACGTTGACGTCGATTTTCGCGATCGACAAAATGCAGGCCAACAAGCACGAGATTGATCACGCGCTTGGCGAGGGCATTGCCATTCGCGGCGGACTGTCACCAGTTTGCGTCGTGCTGGGCGACGACGGGCGCGCGGTGGCATTACGCGTGGCAAAGTGCGAGGCAAAGATGGTAGGCGACAAGCTGGAAATCAAAAACATCGAAGGATCCGAGGAGGACATTCCGGCAGATTTGATCGTGTCCGCCATCGGCCAGGCGGTTGACTTTACCGGCATGGAGATGTTCAACAACGGCAAGGGCGGCATTAGCGCCAACCGCAGCTATCAAGTCGTCGGCATGCCTGGCGTATTTGTTGGCGGTGACCTGATCAAGCCGCACCTGCTGACCACTGCGATTGGCCATGGCGCGATTGCGGCTGAAGGAATCGACCGCCATATGAAAGGCGAAGAACAAGGCAAGCGCCCGAAGATTGATGTGCACTATTTCGATTTACATCGAAAAATGCTGGAAAAAGGGTTGACCATCACCGAGGTGCATGAACCTATTTGGGGCACCGACAGCACCACTGCTGCCATCCACAATTTTGACAATCGCTCCGAACGCTACGTCATCCCACACGACAAACTATATCTTGGTCACTTTAATTACACACCACGCAACGTGCGGGGTGTCACCCAACTGACGGCAGAGCAGGCGCTCGGCAATTTTGAGGAGCGACTGCAAGCACTGACCGAAGCAAAGGCTGTGGAGGAGGCCAAGCGTTGCATGAGTTGCGGCATGTGTTTCGAATGTGACAATTGCGTCGTGTATTGTCCACAGATCGCCGTATTCAAAGTGCCAAAATCCAAATCGACCATGGGTCGCTACGTCGATACCGACTACGACAAGTGCATCGGCTGTCACATCTGCGCGGAAGTATGTCCAACAGGTTATATCCAGATGGGTCTGGACTAGCGGATGACGCACATGATGAGGGTGCGGATAGTCGCCGCCTTGCTCCTGTTGACAACATCCGCGCTTGCCGGATCTGGCGACAAAAGCAAGGCTACGGGTGTTCCAAGACCTTTCATTGAAGCCGCGAGTGGCGGGCAATGCGTGGAAGAAACAGATTTCATGCGCAAGAACCATATGCATTTGTTGAACCATCAACGCGACAAGACGGTTCACGCAGGAATTCGAACCAAGAAGCATAGTTTGAAGAATTGTATCGACTGTCATGCCAGCGTGACAACAAATAGCGTGGTAGGCAGCAACGAAAATTTCTGCCAAAGTTGCCATAGTTACGCTGCTGTCAAAATCGATTGCTTTGAATGCCACGCGACCAAACCCAAAGCGACCACTGTTACTGCACCGCGCCGTCAATCGGGGGACGAGTCGGCGTCAGCTCCGTTAATTGCAACTACAAAGGACAAGCCGCGATGAACGAAGAAAAGCAGGAGGGCAAACCGCATCAGGAAGGCCGGCGCCAATTCCTCGGCACGTCCGTTGCCGCCATCGCTGGATTGATGATCGCACCCGGCGTGCAGCTTATTGCGTTGGCAGCTGCACAGCCCGGCGAAGTCGCCGCGTCGAGTCAGGTGCGCTGGGGCATGTTGATCGACACCAACACCTGCGATAGCGGATGTACTACCTGCGTGACTGCCTGCAATACCGAGAATGGCCTTTCAGGCGGCACCTTGCCGACTGATTCGCAATGGATTCGTAAGATCGAAATGAAAAGCCAGGTAGGCAAGGTGACATCCTTGCCGATGTTGTGCCAACACTGCGCAGACCCACCGTGCGTGGATGTGTGCCCCACCGGTGCATCATTCAAACGAGCCGACGGAATCGTGCTGGTGGACATGCATTCCTGCATAGGCTGCCGCTATTGCGTATTAGCCTGCCCCTATGGGGCGCGTTCGTTTGTGCACGAGCCACTCACCGATCAAAAACCCGATGTACCGCGCGGCAAAGGTTGCGTGGAAGCCTGCACCATGTGCGTACATCGCGTCGACAACGACCTGACGCCGGCTTGCGCTGACGCGTGTTCCGAAGCCGGCCATAACGCGATGATTTTCGGCGACCTGAATGATCCCCACAGCAAAATTTCAAAGCGCATCGCGAGTGTTGCCAGCTCACAAGTGCGCGCCGATCTCGGATTGAACACCGGCATACGGTACCAGGGCATATAGGCGATGGAGATCGTTTTTCGACGTGTCGAAGAGAGCGGCGCACGTTACTACGGACTGCTGGCCTTATTGGTCGTCATGTTGACTGCCGGTCTCGGCTCGGCTTATTACATGGATCACTTCGGCCACATCGTCACGGGCATGAACAATCACATTGTTTGGGGCACACCACATGTGTTCGCAGTATTTTTGATCGTGGCGGCGTCAGGTGCGCTGAATGTGGCCTCGATTGCGTCGGTGTTTGGTCAAGCAATTTATAAACCGTTGGCGCCCTTGTCCGGGCTGCTGGCCATTGCGTTATTGATTGGCGGTCTGTGCATCTTGTTGCTCGACCTAGGACGACCAGATCGTCTGATTGTGGCGATGACCCACTTCAACTTCAAATCCATTTTTGCGTGGAATGTTTTTCTTTACACCGGCTTTATTGCCATTGTCGCCGCCTATCTTTGGTCGATGATGGAACATCACATGGGCACCTACACAAAAGCAATAGGCACATTTGCCTTTGTTTGGCGCATTTTGCTAACGACCGGCACTGGGTCTATCTTCGGGTTTCTGGTGGGGCGTGAGGCCTATGGGTCAGCATTGCTCGCCCCCATGTTCATTGCCCTCTCGCTTTCCTACGGGCTTGCCATCTACTTGTTGGTGTTGATGGCCGTGTGTCGCTGGACACAGCGTCCGCTCGGCGAAGCAATCATGCTGCGGCTCAAGCAGCTGCTGGCAATATTTATAGGCGCAGCCCTCTATTTTGTCGCCGTCTTCCACCTCACGAATTTGTATTTCACAAAGAGCCACGGCTTCGAGCGATTTGCGCTGCTTGATGGCGGCATTTACACCCTGATGTTTTGGCTAGGCCAAGTCGTGTTGGGCAGCGTATTACCGCTGCTAATCTTGTTTCATCCTCGCCTTGGCAAGGCTAACCGGGGCATCGCTTTCGCCGCCGCGCTGGTGTTGGTTGGAGGCGTGGCGCAAATGTATGTCACCATCATTGGCGGGCAAGCATACCCTATAGAGTTGTTCCCCGGCGCACAGGTATCAAGCAGCTATGGCGACGGTCTCATCCACGCCTACATTCCCAGCATGCCGGAAATATTGCTCGGCCTCGGCGGTGTCGCGATTGCCGGGCTCTTGGTCGTGGCGGGCGTGAAGCTATTGGATTTTCTACCGACGAGCTTGGGCGACGATGTAGTTGCAAGAAATTAGGGTAGTGGGCGTGAACAAGTTGACGAATAAATTACGCAAATCGCGCGACATACGGTTACCAGCAGCCTGATTATGTCTCGTCTGCTCATTTCAGCGGCACACAAGTCCTCCGGCAAGACCACCATCAGCGTCGGTCTGGGGGCAGCGCTGCAGCGACGCGGAATGATCGTGCAGCCATTCAAGAAAGGTCCCGATTACATCGACCCCATGTGGCTAAGCGCGGCATGTGGCCGCCCCTGCTACAACCTTGATCCTTATATGATGGCGCACGACGAGATTACTGCGCTTTTCAGTCGCCACGCAGCTACCGCGGACATCAGTCTGGTGGAAGGAAACAAGGGTTTGTACGACGGTCTCGCACTCGATGGCAGCAACAGTAATGCTGCGTTAGCTCACCTTTTGGCGCTTCCGGTGGTGCTGGTGCTCGACACGCGCGGCATGACGCGCGGTGCGGCACCGCTGATTCTTGGCTATCAGGCATTTGACAGCAAGGTGCGGATCGCCGGGGTGATCCTAAACAACGTTGGCGGCTCACGCCACGAGGAAAAATTGCGGGCGGTGATCGAACACTACACCGATGTGCCGGTGCTGGGCGCTGTGCAGAGTGACTCCAAACTATGTTTGATCGAGCGTCACCTCGGGCTGACGCCTGGCCGCGAATTGGACGATGAACGGCAACGAATCGCGATTATCGCGAACATGATTGCCGATCAGGTAGATCTTGACCGTCTCGTCGTGGCCGCCGCCAATGTGACTCCGCTTGCTCCGCAGGCAGCTCCGGCGATCATCGCAAACAAGCAGGAGTGCCAAATTCGCATTGGCATTGCTCGAGACAAGGCGTTCGGTTTTTATTACGCTGATGATCTCGACGCATTTTCCGCGGCGGGGGCGGATTTGATCCCCTTTGATACGCTGTCGGATCAGCGATTGCCTGCTGTCGACGGCGTATTCATCGGCGGAGGTTTCCCGGAAGTTTTTCTTGCCGAGCTGGAGGCTAATGTTTCTCTGCGTGAGGATATTCGCCACTCCATCGACGCGGGATTGCCGGTCTATGCTGAATGCGGCGGCCTGATGTATCTCGCCAGCACGCTTTCTTGGCAAGGTCGAACCGCACAAATGGTAGGCGCACTGCAAGGCGACGTTGTGATGCGTGACAAGCCGGTTGGACGTGGCTATGTACGACTGCGGGAAACAAACAATGCTCTGTGGCAGCACGCTGATAGCCAGACTGCGGGCGAATCCGCGGATCTGTATGCTCACGAATTTCACTATTCCACGCTGGAAAACCTTTCGCCTGAAGTAAAGTTCGCCTACGGCGTCCAGCGCGGCCATGGTGTCGATGGCAAACATGACGGAATCGTATTTCGCAACGTAATGGCGTCCTATGCGCACCTTCGCAACGGCAGGTCGAATAACTGGGTCGCGCGTTTTGTGGCGTTTGTGCGCGACACCATACGTTCTCAAGCAGAACAAGCTACCGACACCCAGGCAACAGTACGAGCAGTGACAGCCGATAAACACACAACCGGCGCGATAGATGGCTCGCGCCTTGGGGACTGACCAATGCTAAAAGTGACAAAAGAAGCGGCGCAACAAATACGTAATGCGACCGCGTCGAGTGGCGCTGACAAAATGGGGTTACGCGTCGCGGCCAAGCGGGCGCCCGATGGCTCGATCGAGTATGGCATGGGCTTCGACGCCGAACGTGCCAACGACATCGAGATATTTACCGAAGGTTTGACGGTGCTGGTTTCACCGCACAGCAAATCGCTACTTGAGGGCTTGGTGGTTGACTATGTCGAACTTACCCCTGGTACGTTCGAGTTCATTTTCATCAACCCGAACGATGCGGCCGCGTCTGCCGGGCAAACATCTGACCCAACCAATAGAGTGTCCGCCAGCAAGCAGTCAGACGTCCCTAACGAGTAGGCGCTGGATGACGTTGGGCGCCCCGCAAATCAATCTTCATCAGGCCTAAAGCGTGGATTTCTTACCGATATTTGTGAAGATTAAGGACCGACACTGTTTAGTCGTTGGCGGTGGTGAGGTGGCGGCGCGCAAGATTGATTTACTGCGTAAATGTGGTGCGCTTGTCACGGTGGTATCGCCGGAGATTGATGATAAGTTGCGCTTAAGCATGCGGCTTGGCGGCATCACCCACCTGGCCGAACGTTTTGCGCCGCAACACTTGCAAGATATGGAATTGGTCATCGCCGCGACTGATGACAATCAGGTGAACCGCGAGGTGGCTACGGCGGCAAGACAGGCGCGGCTGCCGGTCAATGTGGTGGATACCCCGGCGTTATGCTCGTTCATCCTTCCGTCAATCGTTGACCGCTCGCCGGTGGTGGTCGCCGTTTCCACGGGGGGCGCTTCGCCGGTGCTGGCGCGTCAGCTACGTGAACGGCTGGAAACCATGATTCCTGCCGCCTATGGCCGCCTTGCGGCGCTGGCCGAGGAATTCCGCAGTCGAGTGAAGGCGCATTTTACGCACACGGAAAAGCGTCGTATCTTTTGGGAAACCACCTTGCGCGGACCATTTGCCGAGATGGTTTTCGCCGGTCAAGACGGCGCCGCTAGAAAGTATCTCAACGAGGCGCTTCGGGCAGAGCCCAATAGTGCGCCGCAGGGCGAGGTGTATTTGGTCGGTGCTGGCCCCGGCAACCCTGATCTGCTCACATTGCGCGCACTCCGGCTAATGCAACAGGCCGACGTCGTACTGCACGATAACCTAGTCACGCCAGCCATTCTCGATTTGGTCCGACGCGACGCAGAGCTTATCTATGTTGGCAAGCAACGGGAAAATCATGCGCTCGCACAAGAGGAAATCAATGACTTGCTGGTGCGACTGGCGCAGGAAGGAAAACGCGTTCTAAGACTCAAGGGTGGAGATCCGTTCATTTTTGGACGGGGCGGAGAAGAAATCGAAGCCTTATCCAGCTTCGGAATCCCCTTCCAAGTCGTTCCGGGAATCACGGCGGCGAGTGGCGTTGCGGCCTACGCAGGTATCCCCTTGACTCATCGGGATTACTCGCAATCGTGCGTGTTTGTGGCCGGCCATCTCAAAGATGGCAGCATGGATCTGAACTGGAAAGCTCTCGCACAACCACGGCAAACCGTGGTGGTTTACATGGGCTTGATGGGTCTGCCGGTAGTATGTCGCGAACTGGTCGCACACGGCCTACCCGCGTCGACACCGATCGCCATCGTTCAACAAGGCACCACCGAACACCAACGGGTGATAACCGGAACGTTGCAGACCCTGCCCGCGCTCGCTGCCGCCGCAAAACTTAAGCCGCCGACACTCATTATTGTGGGCGAAGTGGTCAAACTGCACGAGAAGCTTGCATGGTACGAGCCGGGCGGCGGTTCACATGCGGCAGATGAGCCAGCCGGCGCGTTTGCCTCTAATTGAAAAGACTCGCCAAGTTACATCGAACGCGTGGGATTGGCTCGATGTTCAACCGCAAATACAGCGGCTTCCACTCTTGATGTCAAATGCAGCTTCGCGAGAATGCGGCTCACATGCAGCTTGACGGTATCGTTGCTAATGCCGAGTTCCTTCGCAATCGCCTTGTTTGTTTTTCCGTGCGCAAGATGTTCAAGAATTTCCCGCTCGCGTTCAGTTAACAGATTAAACAAGTCGTCGGTACCGCAACCTTTTTGCGCAACTTGCAACATGCGTGCCAGCTTCACCGTCATGGCAGGTGCCAGCACCAACTCGCCCTTCGCTGCCCGCTGGATCGCCTCAACCACATCGTCCGGCTCCATGTCCTTCAGCAGATACCCCCTTGCGCCAGCAGCCAATGCATTGGCCAGATCTTCCTGCGCATCACTCACAGTCAGAATCAGCACCGGTGTATTGCAGCCCTCCGTTCTAAAACGGCGGAGCAGGCTGAGTCCATCCATCTGGGGCATGCGCAAATCCATGACCGCCAGATCGGGCTTAAGCTCCATTAGCATGCTGAGCGCTTCATCCGGACTGGCCGTCAGCCCGACCACTTGCATTCCCGCGCGCTTCTCCAACATCTCCGATAAGCCCTTACGGCATAACGCATGGTCGTCGATTAGTACGACTCGTATGGGGGCATTCATGCCAAATCCTTGTCCGTCGCAAAGGTACCGCGAAACCTTAAGTGTACGCGGGTACCGCGCCCGCTGGCACTTTCGATTTTAAGTTGCCCTCGCAGATGGCGAGCCCGTTCCCTCATGATATCGAGTCCAAGGTGTGCGGTCTCCGCATCGCCCGCATTCGCCGGAGTGCCGTTTGCCGACATCCCTGCGCCATTGTCCTCGACGCAGATTTCGACCCATCCATCTTTCCTGTCCAGCGTCAGCTTGACGCAGGTTGCATTGGCGTGTTTGGCGATGTTATTCAGCGCCTCCTGCACGATATAAAACACTTGGGACGCCTGATCCGCACAGAGATTCAAGTCTGACGCATTATTCGTGAGATCTACGCGTATTCCGGTCGTTCGACAAAACTTCACTTTCACTTGTTGCAGCGCAAACAACAAACCTTCGGGATCGACCGGATTGCGAAAATTTGTGAGCAACTGCCTGAGACTCGAGTAGGCGCTGCCGAGGGTCTCGTTGATTTCTAGTGCGTATTGCTGCGATTGCGCAGAATCATTTTGCCGCAATGCGTCCTGCAACAAGCTCATGCGCATTTTCATGTACGAAAGTGTCTGCGCCAGTGAATCGTGAACATCACTTGCGATCGATTGGCGCTCCCGAAGCAAACCCACCCGCAGGTTCTCAGCCATCAGTCTCGCGTTTTGAAACGCCATGCCGAGCAGTTCACCGATCGAGCGCAGAAGATTCCACACGGTGTCCGGGATCGTCTGGCCTTCTGCCAAAAACAGGCTGTATATTCCGAGCACTTTGCCCTGAAACGGGATTGGAATCGCAACCGCATTGTGAAAGCCGAGCCCGAAAAAGCGACAGCAGCCATTGCAGTCGGCCAACAACTCCTTGCTGTCATGCGCGAAGATTTTCTGAACCGCTTCGCCGCAGACGCCGCAAGTCGCGCTGACGGATTGTTCTCGTTTCAATACTTCCGCCGGCAGACCGATTGAAGCGGTCACACGCAGCCGCAGTCCATCTTCGGTTAGCATCTGAACAGCAGCAGCATCCGCACCAGTGAGCTTGACGATTGCGCCAAGAAATCGCGCCAGCACGGTGTCGACATCAGCCTCTGCCGAGAGGCTCGCGGTAATCTCGGCCAGCGCTTCCCCGACGTCTTCCCCCCCCGCACGATGTTTAATGTCAGCGCAGTCAGTCACGCCACGCTCCAGAATTTTCACGGTGCATCCTTCGAATCTGCTGCGTCACAATCCCAGAACCGTGAAAGCGCCCGCTGTCGCCGGAGGGCGTCTTGGCAATCAAATTGCGCGTGCGTGCGTTCCACCCAATGAAGTCGTAATTTATCATTTCCAGAATTGCTGCTATTAAGAAGGTGCATTATTGTCAACGCAAAGCAGTAATGTCCGGTTTCTCCAAAGCAGTAATGTCCGCATTTGGCAAATCAAGCGGGGATGCTGCGATGGAGGTGAAGGTGGGGGCAAAGGAAGCAAAGCGGTTAGAAATCGTGCTGCGGGTAGAGGATCGAACGGTGAGCCACGCGGAGGGCGCGAGGCGGCTGGGGGTGACCGAGAGACAGCTGCGGCGAATCCGGAAACGCTACGGCACAGAAGGCATTGGCGGGCTGGTCAGCAAACGCAAAGGGCTGCCCGCCAGAAACCGCATGGCCGAGGAGCTCAGGCGCAGCGTGAGCGGCTTGGTGGCGCAACACTACCAAGGCTTTGGTCCCACGCTGGTACAGGAGAAGCTGGGCGAACAACATGCGATCAATGTCTCGATAGAAAGCGTGCGGCAACTCATGATCCTAGAGGGACTGTGGACGGCCAAGCGAGGCAAAAAAGTGGTGCTGCATCCGCAGCGTCAGCGACGGGCACGCTACGGCGAACTGAGTCAGATCGACGGATCACCGCACCACTGGTTTGGTGAAGCACAACCCGCCTGTACCCTCCTTGTCTTCATCGACGACGCCACCGGGCAACTGATGCACCTCGCCTTTGTTCCCTCGGAAAGCACGTTGAGCTACATGCAAGCGCTGAGCCGCTACATCGACACGCACGGTTGCCGATGGCGCTCTACAGCGACAAGCACAGCGTATTTCGGGTCAACGCGAAGGACGTGGACAGTGAAACGCAATTTGGCCGGGCGGTATCGGCACTGGGCATTGAATTGATCTGCGCCAACTCGCCGCAGGCCAAGGGGCGCGTCGAGCGCGTCAATCAGACGCTACAGGATCGGCTCGTCAAAGAATTGCGTCTGATGGGCATCAACACGCCTGAGCAGGGCAATGCGATGCTTCGTGACTACACCGCAAAATACAATGGTCGCTTTGGTTGCGTGCCGCGTGAACCCGAGAATGGACATGTCGCCTATACCGACAGCGTAGAGACGTTGACGGCGATTTTGTCGATTCAGGAAGATCGCCGACTGTCGAAGAATTTGACGTGTAGCGTTGAAGGTCAACTGCTGCAATTGAACCCATCGGGGAGTGGGCGCGGGCTGCGCGGGATGAAGGTGCAGATTCACTGGCACTTTGACGGGCGCATAGAGGTGCGTCGACAGGGTGCGGTATTGCCCTACACGGTGGTGGAAAAGCAGCCCAAAGCGGCGATCGTCATCGGGCGCAAGTATCTGGACGTGAGACTTGACGACCTCAGCCGCCAGCGCCGCGGCCACAAGCCTGCAGCCGAACATCCGTGGGCGCGCTGGCAAGACCCCGACCCGGCTCCAAAAAGGGACGCCGCTGGCAGGAAAGCGTCGTTTCAGGCGTCGGGCTAACGCCCTGCGCCTTTCACGACGCGCTCCTGCCAGCAACAGCAACACTAAACCAAACTGCGATGCCTTATCCGCTGCATCACAGTGCAACAGCGGACATTACTGCTTTGCGTTGACAGACAAGACTTGGAAGTTACTCGTTCAGCGGAACATGGTAGAGCATGTACCCTCGATGCGCGGGTTACATCATAACTAATTGTTTTAATTTAATAATTATTAATTTTTCATTGGCGTGGGAACCGGCCGGATCTCGAATTCTAGGGTCTGCAGGTCGCCGAATACGTAGGTTGCGGGCGCGCTCACGCCGGCGACGGTGCCGGGATCGATGCGCAACGTATCGCCGCCCTTGATATTCCGGATTCGCTCAATGACGGCGCGGTGCTCATGACCGTTGCAGACTAGGTCATAGTCGCCGGTGAGCGCCATGGCTTTTGCGTAATGCGGGTAGTGCACGATGAAGATTCGCCGCTCAGCCAGCACCAGCGAACCGTCTTGGCCGTAGTAGTGCAGGCGGTTCTTGGGTTCGTGCGCCCATTTGGACAGGAAGTACAGATCACCCGTATTGTTGCCATGAACCAAGTGGATCGGCAGCCCCAGTCCGACGACGGCATGCAATGTGGACGGTGCTATTAAATCGCCGCAATGCAGTACGGCTTGTGCACCGAGCCCTTTGGCTTCGGCGACGGCCATGGCAAAGGGTTCACGATGATCGTGACTGTCAGAAACAATGCATATTTTCAATCGACACCTCGGCGCGCATTGTACCCGATGCCGCACCAAGTTTTTTCTATGGCCGCACAGGCTTAATCTCCGTGTACCAGAATTTATCAAAAATGCACTGAACTTTTAGATGTGCCCTATCTGGGTTAAAATTACCGCAGTAAAAAATGGGGGTTTGATGATTAACGTTAATCCGTTTGCCGAACTTTCGGCGTCCGTACCGTCCGCAGTCATGCAGACTTTTGTCATTGTCATGATCCTGCTGGTTGCGGCAGGGACTCTGTTCGACACTATCCACAAGGGCAGTGCCAAGTATTTTTTCGAAAACTGGCGCAAGTCCAGAAGCAAAGGCGTGAAAGAGGTCGATGGCGGCGAAATGGTGTCGATTGCCGTCAAGACTGGTCTGGTCGATGTGTTGCTGTCCGGGGAGTTCTGCAACGCACGGCGCCGGATTGCCCATCTGCTGACTATGTATGGGTTCGTGATCTATGTGGTCACCACAGCACTCATGATTTTCTGCTATCCGACGACCGCGACGGCTACGCCCACCATACTGCCGCAACTGTGGTGGATCGGCGGGCTGATGATCTGCGTCGGCGGATACTGGTTCTGGTTCTTCATCCGCGTCGATGTCGCCGCCGAGGGCAAATCGCCGTTTCGGCTAATGCGCGCGGATCTGTTCATCCTTTCGCTGCTGGCCAGCGTCACGCTGGGGCTGATCTGGGCTTTCCTGCAAGCGAAGGGCAACGCCGGCGCCGACGTGTTCTTCGGCCTGTACATCATCGCCACCACGGTGTTGTTCGGATCGGTGCCCTGGTCCAAGTTTGCGCACATGTTCTTCAAGCCCGCAGCGGCCTTCGAGAAAAGGGTATCCAAGGCAAATGGTACGGTCGATAATTTGCCGACGCTGACCCGTGACGATCCCGAACAACAGAAAAGACACTCTATGGAACTGTTGCGAGACGCTCCGGCGGACATGGGACTTGGCATCAAGCGCGAAGCGCCCCGTCACTATTAAAAACAGCCCGCAAATTCTATAAGAACAGATCGAGGAACCGACTTATGCCTACCTTTGTTTATATGACAAAGTGCGACGGATGCGGACATTGCGTCGACATCTGCCCCTCGGACATCATGCACATCGATAAGACCTATCGCCGTGCCTACAACATCGAGCCTAGCATGTGCTGGGAGTGCTACTCATGCGTCAAGGCTTGTCCGCAGAATGCGATCGATGTGCGCGGATATGCCGACTTTGCCCCGCTCGGTCACAGCGTTCGTGTCGACCGAGACGAAGCGAAAGGCACGATCGCCTGGAAGATCAAATTCCGGAATGGTACGGAAAAGAACTTCCTGTCGCCCATTACCACCAAGCCCTGGGGGACGGCGATCCCTAAGCTCGCGGATGTTTCCGGGCCCAGCCAGGAAATGCGCGACAGCGAGTTGTTGTACAGCGAGCCGAAATATATCCGCATGGATGATGGCGGTTTACATACGCTTAAGTCCAACGGTCTCACGCTAAAGACAGGGGTGTACTACTGATGGCTTACGAAACGATCGTTGAAGAAGGCATTGATGTTCTAGTCGTCGGTGGAGGCCTTGGCGGCACTGGTGCCGCATGGGAGGCCCGATTCTGGGGTCAAGACAAGAATATTGTCATTGCCGAGAAGGCCAATATTGATCGCTCCGGTGCGGTCGCCCAGGGGCTGTACGCTATCAACTGCTATATGGGCACCCGCTGGGGCGAAAATAAGCCGGAGGATCATGTCCGCTACGCCCGCATCGACCTGATGGGGATGCTGCGGGAAGACCTGCTGTTCGATATGGCCCGTCACGTTGACTCCACGGTGCATCAGTTCGAAGATTGGGGCCTGCCCATCATGAAGGACCCGAAAACCGGGCGCTATCTGCGTGAAGGGCGATGGCAGATCATGATTCACGGCGAGTCCTACAAGCCCATCGTGGCCGAGGCCGCCAAAAAATCGGCGGACAAGATCTTCAACCGCATCTGCGTCACCCACCTGCTGATGGACGACAGCAAGGAGAACCGGATTGCCGGTGCCGTTGGCTTCAACGTCCGCACAGGCAACTACCACGTCTTCAAATCCAAGACCGTGATCTGCGCTGCGGGCGGCGCCTCCAACATCTTTAAACCGCGTTCAGTGGGCGAAGGTGCCGGCCGCACTTGGTATGCGCCCTGGTCGTCCGCGTCTGCCTATGGGCTCATGATCGACGCTGGCGCCAAAATGACGCAGATGGAAAATCGCATCGTGCTGGCACGTTTCAAGGACGGTTATGGCCCGGTTGGCGCCTACTTCCTGCACCTGAAGACCTATACGCAGAACTGCCTGGGCGAAGAGTACGAATCCAAATGGTTCCCCGAACTACAGAAAATGGTTGGCAAGGAATATCTCGATCCGGAAGCGTCGCACTTGACCCATCGGCCAATCCCGACCTGCTTGCGCAACCATGCAATTATCAGCGAAGTCAACGCCGGCCGCGGTCCCATTCACATGGTGACCATGCAAGCCTTCCAGGATCCTCATTTGGAAGAGGTCGGTTGGGAAAACTTCCTCGGCATGACCGTCGGCCAGGCGGTTCTGTGGGCCGCCACCGACGTGGATCCCAAGCACGAGAATCCCGAGCTGACCACATCCGAGCCCTACGTCATGGGCTCGCACGCGACTGGCTCTGGTGCTTGGTGCTCGGGTCCCGAGGACCTTTCCCCTCCCGAGTATTTCTGGGGTTACAACCGCATGACGACGATCGATGGTCTGTTCGGCGCCGGTGACGCAGTCGGCGGCACGCCGCACAAATTCTCCGCCGGCTCGTTCACCGAAGGTCGTCTCGCCGCGAAGGCTGCCTGCAAATACATCGACGACGGAAAGGCCGAAGGCATCGTCGTATCCGATGAGCAGATCAACCGTCGCAAGAAAGAGATCTACAAGCCACTGGAGCATTACAAGATGTACCGCAATGCGATCGTGGCGGGCGATGTCAACCCGCACTACATCAATCCCAAGCAGGGCCTAGACCGTCTACAGAAACTGATGGACGAGTATTGCGGCGGAGTGACCGTCAACTACATGACCAACGAGAAGCTCCTGAATATCGGTCTCAAGAAGCTCGAGATCATGGAGGAAGACCTTCAGAGCTTGGCCGCAGCGGATATCCACGAGTTGCTGCGTGCGTGGGAATTGATGCACCGTCATCGCGCTGCAGAGTGCGTTACGCAGCACACGCTGTTCCGCAAGGAGACCCGTTGGCCGGGTTACTACTACCGAGGCGACTTCATGAAGCTGGACGACGAAAGTTGGCACGTGCTGACAGTTTCGCGTCGCGATCCGGAAACCGGCGAATACACCATGGAGAAGGCGCCTTTGTATCACTTGGTTACGGATGGCGAGTAGCAATATCCCAGGCAGAAGAGACCAGCATGTCGAGTGTTGTGAGCCCTATAGAGCGGGTCTCTTCCGGTAGCCAAGACCCTCGCGTGAACATTATTGGAAAAACCGATGAAGAGATTCTGGCCATCGCCGATCCCCTGTGGCGCGACCTCGTCAAACATTCGAACGAAGGCCAATACGGAGAATTTGTAAAGAATTTTTCCACTCCCATGGCGCTTGCCTTGAATCATGTTGTGGCGGGCCATCAGTTCGCGAATAGTGAACTGGCGAGAAATCTGTCTGATGACGTCGACTCGCTCGGCATTATCCGCCGGGGCGAGCATGTGACGGTTCTTTACCGGCAGCGGAGCACTAAAAAGCAAGGCGAATGGCTTGGCAGACTTGTCCTCGGCTATGAAAATGAAGAGGTCAAGATTTTTGGTGCATCCATCTTTTGAGCAGTTCGTTCGGATTCGACATGAGTGAAACCATCCAAGACGGCAAGTTCGTCGAATTAACCTACAAGGTGACCGACAAGAAATCGGGGCATGTTCTCTCCGGGGTCGATTTCCCGTTGGGCTATGTCCATGGGTACAATGAAATTCTGGCGCCTTCCGTCCATCAGGAGCTGGAGGGCAAGTGCGTTGGCGACGTGATCGAAGTGCCAATCGATGGCAATCAGATCTTCGGCCCCAGAGACGAGTCGTTGGTTTTTACCGATCACATTGAGAATGTCCCCGAGGCGTATCGGCAAATCGGCGGCTCCATCCTCATGGAAAACGACAAGGGCCAGCCTCGCAGCTTTATCGTGACGCAGATGGACGACGAGAAACTGACTGTCGATGGCAACAATCCGCTTTGCGGCAGAGCGGTCGTCTTTACACTCGAGATACTGACCGTGCGCGATGCAACTGATGAAGAGACCAGAGTGGGCGAGGCGATCATTGCGGGCGCGGATATCGACCCGTCACTCATGAGGCCTGTTTAAGTGGTGGTTTTGAATGGCACCGGACAAATTTCGGATTTAGTTACTTGCACTTACAATCCTGACTTCACGGCAAAAAAAGGTGATTTATGAGCGAGCAAAAACCCCCCACCAAAGTTCCTGACGGCCTCACGCGTTTTTTTACAACGCGTCAGATGGCGCCAAACGAAAAGGGGTTTTTTGGTTACGAAACCGTCTGGAAACCGTTCCAGAAGGAAGTCGAATACAAGACGCCGAAAAAGCCGTAGGCGTAATACCCGTAGCATCGATGAGCCGGATCGCGCGGCTAGGATGCGAGTCCATAAAGGGAATCGCCTCAGCGGCGATACCATTGGCGGCACCGCACACAAGTTCTCAAGTGGGATATGGAGAAGGCACCGGTTTACCACATCATCGACTGATGCCGGACTTCGGACGCTGACAAAAAAGCCGCCTTTACAGGCGGCTTTTTTGGCGTGGTTCAAAAAGTAACGTTTTTGGGTAACACGGACAATGTGAATTTTGGATGGTTTGCCTATGACTCAACCGATGGCCACCCGAAAAAGTGTTACCCGATTTTGAACCACGCCGATTTTGGTTACGACGAACTGAAAAAGCCGGTGGTCAAATCGCTCGAAGGGATCAAGTTTGCCGGCTACGTGGGCTGCCAGACCAACCGGCCATTTAGCATTGATGGCGAGTCGTTCGAGAATCCGGTCTATCTCGACAAGCTGGTTGAAACCGTGGGCGGCGAGGTGATTGCAGCCTATGACCAGAAGGTGACCTGCTGTGGCGGGGCGCTGGCCTTTTCAGAACCGGAAAAGAGCCAGAAGCAGATTCGTGACATCATGGAGTCGGCCTACGATCACGGCGCCAAGATGATTGTCACACCCTGTCCACTGTGCCAAGCCAATGTCGAGATTTACCAGTCCGAGATCAACCGCAAGCAGGGCACCAAGCTCAACATGCCGGTGCTCTACTACTCGCAGCTCATGACCGTGGCCTACGGCGGCACAGTCAAGGAGGCGGGGCTGGACGGGCACATCATTCAGCCGACGAAGTTGCAGGAGATTGCGGCGAAGAAGTGATTCTTGCCGGGCGTTTACCGGAGTAATGCGCGGAACGCCAGCATGCGCACGGTGGAAGGGTGCTATGACGCGGATTGACGCCATGAAAATCAGCCGCGCTGGCGTTCCAGCCAGAATATTGCGGCGACGAAGAGAAATACCACAAATTCGATCAGGCTGACCCAGACGATCATGCGCACGATGCGGCGTTGCCGCAGCACCATGCCGGGCAGGAATCTCTCGTTCCACCAGCGCCAACCTGGCAACCAGCCCCAGCGTTCGCGGCCGAGCAGATGGCGGCGGATGGCATCGACCCAGGGAATCAGGCTGCGATCGACCTCGGCGACGCGCGGATCCTTGTCGTCCCCGATGACCGGGTAGTGCTCGGTAACGACGAGGCGACTGCCGTGGTCATCGCCGTCCTCGACCGTAAGCTTGGTTGCGCGCTTGAAGTCGGCCTCGTAGCTCAGGACGATGGTGCGTGTCGCCCGGATCGTCTCGACGCGGACCGCCGTTCGATGCGTCGCCCTGTCGTCTCGTTGAGCGCGGCCAATCGTACACCGTCGGGCATGCGCTGCCAGATCTCGATGTCGAGATGGGGATTGATACGCAACAGGCACCCAATGTCCGCAACGAACTCGAACAAGGCATCGGGGCCGATCGGGATATGGGGGGTCTGGGCGCGGGCGTAATCTTCCTGCGCTGGGCTCGTATACGCACCCCTGTGCGCAGTGGGGCGAAAAATCCTGGATCTGATTGACGATGCCTCGTCGATGCTGCGCCGAACCGCGTTTTCCGGGGCGGCGTTACGGTGCGATACTTGGGCTCATGCGCTTGGAGTTCCTATTCGTATTTCCGATTCACGACACTAGCGCAAGAATTCCAGCCAGTAAATGATAAACACGAACAGGAACACGATAAATTCGAGCGCCACAATCCAGATCAGGAGACGGCTGATGCGACGCTGGCGGGGAGACATGCTCAGCTTGTTTATGCATTCGCACGCCCCAGTTCCGACCAGTAAATAGCGAACACAAACAAAAACACCACAAACTCCAACACCGTCGTCCAGATAATCAAGCGGCTGATGCGCCGATGGCGTGGCATCATACCCAGCCAGCATGAATTCTGCAGCCAACTGTAAAAGGGCAGCCACCCCCAACGCGACTTGCGCTTGAAATAGCTGTGGATAGCCGCACCCCACGGCAGCAGAGAGTTGTCCACCTCGTTCAATCGCTTCTCCCTCTCAGCGGTGCTGAGCTCGTCCGGATACAGCTCCTTCACCACCAGTTTGCTTGATGCCGAACCAACAGGCTGCACGGTAAAAATAGTGGCTTTCTTCAGGCCGCTGTCATAATTGAGCGTGAACGACACCTCCGGCTGCACATCACTCACACTCAGCGTCATGCTCTGCGTCAGGCCATTCATCTCATTCATGCAATTGACGCGAATCTGCTTGCCCGCAAAAATTTTACCCGGCGCATCCTCCTGCCAAGATTTAATTTCAAGGTGGGGATTGAGCCTGAACAGCCGTTCTGTCTGCTGAATAAATGCATAGAGTTCGCCCGTCGACAGCGGCAAATCGACACTGATCAAGGCAAAATCTTCTCCGCTCTGGTCGGGGGGTTTTCCCATCATGAAGCAGTTCGTGCAGCCATCAGCAGCGGCACCGACAAACCGCGCGCCAGTTTCTCCATATCCATGCGCGAACGCAGGCCTGTTACACCCTTGGGGCGGGGCGGGCCGATCACGACCATAGTCACGCTTTCCTGTGCCGCTATTTCCAGCAGACATTCTGCCGGGTCACCCAGACGCATCACAGCCTTGTAGTCGATACCGCGTTCGCTGCAGCGCCCTTCCACTGCGCGTAGCTGTTTCTTGGCTTCCGCCTCTAGAATGCCTTCCACATAGTCGCCGAATGCATCCCGTGTGGATGCGTTGTTCAGCCAGTCGTCCCCCTGCATGCCTGCCCATAAATCGGGCACGACCAGCAGGTGTACGATTCTGGTCTGGCCAGGTGTTGCAATCTCCAGCGCCAATGTCTCCGCCAGCGCGGCCCCAGTTGTGCCGTGATGGGCAAGTAATAATGTTTTTATATTCCGCATAGTGAAATACCAAAAAACATAGTGAAATACCAAAAAAAAAGCGCGGGAACCCTGCTCTCGCAGGGCACCCGCGCTTGGTTAAACTACCTTAAACCGTCAGCATAACGCCGAAAGCAATGGCGAATGCAAAGATCAGTGCAGTTAAGTCTTCGCGCCGGTCGCTTACAAAAATTGACAAGCTGCTACCGCGTTCAAAATTTTGTTTTGACATAATATTCTCCTTTAAATAAACTCTTTGACAAATAACATCACCACAATCAGGGAACCGACAGCTTTCACCGTACCTACTGTGCCTCCGATGATCAATGGCATACCACCCGCCTGCTTAAGCGATTTGCCGGTAATCTGCATGCCCAGACCGACCAGACCAAAACCGAACAGCCATACAAGCCAGTCGCGGTAAGCCGTGATGACCTTGGAGTCGAATTCTGCTGCCTTTTTGGCGTTGTCAATCGCACCCTTTGCACCGGGATCCAGCCCCTCCATCTTGCTCACGGCAAACAGAATATAACTCTGGTCGCGCGTCATCATCTTCTTGTTGGCAATCAACTCAACGAACGCCTTGTAGACTTCTTCCGACGTTACCCTGTGACTCTCAATCACCACAGTCTTCTCCACCAGAAACTTGCTCAGCACTTGCGCATCTTCCGCCCCGCGCAGACGTGTCAGCTCGCCATCCAAGGCTCTCAATGCCTTGCCACTGAGCAGTTTGTCTTGCTTGACTTCCGCGCTGCTGAAGTATTTGCCCTGATAGTGGTCGGCTGGTGCAAAGACACCCATTGTGCTCATCGCGAACATGCCAATAAAACCGAGCACGAATAACGGAAATTTGGAGATAACGACCTGTGTCAGGTTTATTTTCTCCGCACCCACTTCATGTTTCATATACCAGGCAGCAAGCCACAACACGATGAGAGGCAGAAACAGCACGCGGGTGATGTTGAAAATCTCCGCCACCTTGAGGGTTTCAATGCCATTCGGATCGAACGCCAAAGCCGCGCCCGCCACCTGTGCGGAGTTCAAAATACCGGTTCCGGCCCATGCGCCAAACTGTACCGGACCCATCTCGAGGAGATGCCCGACAGTAGGGAACAGGAACATACAGCCCACGCCCCAGATCAGGACGGTGCCGATGGTGTACGCGATCTCCTCGGCCGTGGCCTTGACTACAGGAGCCGCTGCCACCGCGGCCGACACCCCGCACACCCCTATTCCCGCCGACAGTACGCCCGTCATCGAATTGGTGCACTGCATGCGCTTGCCCATGATGAGCACCAGCCATACCGAGCCCAGCACGAAGATGCCGATCATGACCACGGACAGCACGCCCAATTGCGCCAGTTCTTTCGCGCTGTAAAGGGTACCCAGCAGAATCACGCCGGTCTTGAGACCTAAACGCGCGGTGCGCACGCCATTGCCGGCCCATGCGGGAATCTTGAACACGTTAGCTGCAATTATGCCGGCCAATATCCCCAGCACTATATGGTTTAGGTTAAATATCCTGGCAAAGTTCCACGACAGGATGCCTGCATCCTGAACCGCCCTGCCCAAGTTGCCAAAAATCGGATCAAGAACCCATCGCACAACAACTACAATAAGCAGGATAAAGGCGATTCCCGGAACTACCGAAATAAAGTAGTCGAGATCGCCCTGCTTGGGCTTCCACAGCAGGGTGAACAGACCTATCAGAAGAAAGGTGCCGCCAAACATATTCACTATTCTGGCCTGATCGGCCTTTGCGGCGTCGAAGCTCGAGGCCGGCATTTTCATTACCGCCGGTGCTGGCTTGCCTTCGGCTGCTGCGATTTCAGTAGCCGCACGCGCCTCGAAATCAAACTTCGCTTTGACGGTCATGTGGTTGCCGTAGGCACTTTTTTGCAGATAGGATTGCACGCCGTCCAAGGCACCGCTTGTATTCAAGCCTCCCCAGACCAGCATGAGTATGCCGATGATGAGCAAGGCGGGTGATTTTATGGTGTAGATCATTTTTTACTCCCCCTGTTGGTGTATTGAACTTCCGCAATCAATTAAACAAGCACGGCCCACACTATTGGCAGGCCGCAGCTTTGATTTCAAATGATAGCGTTATTCCGTCGGGAGCTTGCGTGCTGTCCAGTCAGGCAAGCCATCACGGTACCAATAGACGTTCTTGTAACCGGCTTTAGCCGCCACAACCGCCGCTTTATATGACTTGAAGCAGATACCGGAATTGCAGAACATCACGAGATGGGCATTTTTATCCTTAAACTTAGTCAAGTCGAACTGGTCTAACGACGGATCGAAGATGCCATCCGGTGTCTTGGCGCTTTTCTCAGGATCATAGGGAACGGAGATCGCGCCTTTGATGCTTTTTTCGGCAAACTCGTTAGCCCTGCGGGTGTCAACGAGGACGGCGCCTTTCGCCTGCAGATCCTGCACTTCTTTTGCACCTATCAGCTTGACGTTGATGCCGGCAGGCACTTTGGCTGGGGTTTCAGGCGGCGCCTGCGCGAATGCGCCGCCGCTGGCAACCAGAAATCCGGAGCTGACAAGGGTGATGAGTGCCTGCTTGATGGTGTGCATGGTATTTCTCCTATGTTTATAAGGGCACCTCTAAAAATTCAAAATTCTAAGCGAGGCTAGGCGCGAGAAAAATTTTAGCCCGCAGCATATACCTGATATGTAAGGGATAAAATTTTTTGAGCAACAACGCATCGCGACGAAGTTTGGATTTTTAGAGATGCCCATAAGACCAGCGGCGGACGCCACAGTAAACCGAAATATCTGAAAAGGCCAGTCTAGCCGCTTCTCGCCCTCTGCACAACTCAGCATTCCCTTCTCTACGCACAGCACTATTTCTAACCGCTTCGCCGCTTTTACACCCGTCGTGACCTCCATCGCAAAATCTCCACATAAATTGCCAAATGCGGACATTACTGCTTTGGAGAAACCGGACATTAGGCTTTGCGCTAACAACGATGAAAAAAGGAGTCACTACGATCACAGAAACGATATAGTTATTCATAGCTGACTGGATTCACGTCAGCAAAAGCCCCTGATCAATATTGAACCGGCACAGGTGGTCAAAATTCATCCGGCGCCAATACCTGCCTTCTCAAAAGCTATAAACGCACAAAGTCGTGGCCCTTACTAAACAAAACAGGTTACAAAAACTGCGATGACAAAACTGGTAAAACCACATGGGGGTGGCTCTTTAAAGCCGCTGTTATTGAATGACGCACCGCGGCGAGAAGAACTAAAGCGAGCACAATCATTCGCGAAGATTCCGGTCACTTCCCGAGAAAAAGGTGATCTGCTGATGTTGGGCATCGGTGGATTCACGCCTTTGGACGGCTTTATGACTGAGGCCGACTGGCGCAGTGTCTGTGACCACTGCACGCTGGCCAATGACTTATTCTGGCCAATACCAATCACACTATCTGCAACCAAGGCACATGCTGACGCGCTGAAAATCAACGCTGAAATTGCGCTCACCAATCCCGACACCGGCGAAATACTCGCCACCATGAAGGTCACGGAGAAATACACCATCGACAAGACGCAGGAATGTGCGATGGTGTTCAAGACTACCGATCTTGAGCATCCTGGCGTCCAAATGGTGATGTCACAGAGCGACATCAACCTTGCCGGTCCGGTAAAAGTGCTGTCACAAGGCGGATTCCCGGAAAAATATGGCGCAATGTACATGACCCCGGCGCAGACTCGCGCGGCGTTCGAAGCCAATGGCTGGACCACGGTCGCCGCCTTCCAGACGCGCAATCCGATGCACCGCTCGCACGAATATCTGGCCAAGGTCGCCATCGAAGTCTGTGACGGCGTACTGGTGCACTCCCTGCTCGGCAACCTGAAGGCCGGCGACATCCCTGCCGACGTACGCACCCAATCCATCGCAGTGCTGATCGACAAGTATTTCGCACCCAACACCGTCGTGCAATCCGGCTATCCGCTGGACATGCGTTATGCCGGGCCGCGCGAAGCACTGCTGCATGCACTGTTCCGCCAGAATTACGGCTGCTCGCACCAGATCGTTGGCCGCGACCATGCCGGTGTCGGCAGCTATTACGGCCCCTTCGATGCGCATCACATTTTTGATGAGATACCAGCCGGTGCCCTGGAAACCAAACCGCTGAAAATCGACTGGACCTTCTGGTGTTACCAGTGCGGCGGCATGGCCTCCGCGCGCACCTGCCCGCACGATGAAAAAGATCGCCTGCTGGTGTCAGGGACCAAACTGCGCAAATGGCTCTCCGATGGCGATGCGGTGCCCGCGGAATTCTCGCGGCCTGAGGTACTGGAAATTCTCCGTGAGTACTACGCCAGCATCGATGCCAAAGACAAGGTCGAGGTCAAGCTCTCCGGCCATTCCGCACGCTGACAACCTTGCGGGTTTAACAACCTGCCTGCCCCATAAAAAAAGCCGCCTGTTAAAGCGGCTTTTTTATTGACAACGCGGAGGCTTCAGGAAACCGCTGAAAAACCGTCGCGAGCGGCGCGAGGGCAAGGAGCACGGAGCGCAGGGACCGAGACATAACCATGTAGTTAGTAGTTAGGCGAGGTCACGAGCAACGCACGACGCAGCCATAGCCCCGCGCAGCCGGTATTTTCAGGAGGCAATTCCCTTTATGGGTCCGCATCCTAGCCGCGCGATCCGGCTCATCGATGCTACGGCATTACGCCTACGGCTTTTTCGGCGTCTTGTATTCAACTTCCTTCTGGAGTGGTTTCCAGACGGTTTCGTAACCAACAAACCCCTTTTCGTTTGGTGCCATCTGACGCGTTGTAAAAAAACGCGTATGGCCGTCAGGAACTTTGGTAATGGGTTTTTGCTCGCTCATAAGTCTCCTTTTTTTCCCGTGAATTCAGGATTGCAAGTGCAAGTAATTAAAGCCGAAATTTGTCCGATGCCATTCAACACCACCACTTAATGTACCGGCTCGCTCTGGACACGGTTTTGCAACTCAGGCCGCCTTTTGTAGACTATATGCCTAACGGGCTTCGAGGGGTGACATGAAGCCCAGTCCATCATCGGGTCGAACAGAAAGGCGAGATCAATGCGCTTGGCCTCGACGGTGAGCTTGAACGCCTCGCCATCGCCATCGAAAGACCAGGGACGCTCGGTGGTGGCAATAGAGATGTTGGGTTCATCTCCCCGATTGAGCAGACGTTCCTTGAGTGCGCCGTCGGGCGTTTTGTAAAGGACTTGCACCGCACCGTCGGCAATTGGCACAACGGCAATTACGCTCCCAATACCAGTGGGGTCAAGACCGGTGAGCGAAAGACCGGGTGTGATGGATCCGAGGGTGATCATTTTTTCTTTTTCCGGCCTTTGACTGACACCGTGCCCTGCTCTGGAATGCCAATACCCTCGCGCCCGCAGTAGTCCCGAATCAATACCGCGACCATATTTGCGATGGACCTGTGTTCGCGCGTGGCCGCGGCACGCAGCGCTTCCTTCAGATTTGGCTCGATGCGAAAGGTCAGCGTGCTGGTCTTGCCCGTGGCCATGGATTCCCTCTATGCAGCGTTTGTAAGGCGGATATACTTCACTGTACAGCACTATCCCGCATCGTAGTGCAGACGCTGGAATTAACAGGGTCGAAAATCCACGCAATCTGGATCGCTGACCCGGTCACAACACAGACTCAGCTAGCTGATTGCGGAGCGCTGGTTTTTTTCGCGCAAGCCAATCATCCGCAAAACCTCTACTACCAGACCATTTCGTGAGTGAGAAAAACCAGTGTGGGCCCAGCATCAACAAAGCACCAATTGGCGCAATCTCCGGAATGTTGAGTCTCGCGCGTTGAGATCCACCATGGACGCCAGTCGACATCTGCCGTCGGCGTTTCTTAAGCGTAACGGGCACGGGGTGCATCCGCGATGCGGAAGATCTACGCGGTCTGCGGGTCGGATTCGGACGGCAAAATGAAAATTCACTCGCCAATCTGGCAATGGGCGCTGCGACTGTTGCCGTTTTTATCTTGGTTTCCGGTAACGCAGATCGTGCTGCGCAGCGACCTGATTGCAGGTTTTACGGGTGCCCTCGTGCTGGTTCCAAAAGCGATGGCCTATGCGCATTTGGCCGGCATGCCAGTGCACTTTGGTCTGTATGCCGCATTTGTTCCCGCCATCTTCGGGGCACTGTGGGGATCCTCGCGGCAACTGGCTACCGGTCCCGTCGCGATTATTTCGATAATGACTGCCGCGGCGCTGACGCCGTTGGCGGCGCCGTTTTCACGCGAGTACGTTGAACTTGCGTTGCTGCTGACGCTGATGGTCGGTTTGATTCAGTTCGCACTGGGCACGCTAAAACTCGGCGCCATCATCAACTTTGTTTCGCATCCGGTCTTGCTGGGTTTTGTAAACGCCGCCGCCATCATCATCGCCCTGTCTCAAATTGATGTGCTGCTGGGCATCCCGAAAGGTCGCAGCGACTCTTTTTTGAGCGACATCTGGGAGATGCGCATCGTTTTGACGCAGGCCCACTGGCCGACCGTACTGATGTCGTTGTTTGCACTAACGATGATTTTGGTTCTCAGAAAAATACCATGGCTCGCCAATCTAAGCGTGCTGATCGCGGTCGCCGTCACCATCGTCGCGAGTTACGCATTCAACTTCGAACGGACGGCCAGCAGCCAGACGGCCCGCATTGCTGACAACGAGACACGCAGCACCGTTTCTGCCTACGCGGAAGCGGACAAGCGGATACAAGAGCTTGGTACGCAATTACCGGCGAAAGCAGCCACCGTACGCAAACTAGAGTCGACCAACGCTAGAGATGCCGCCGAGCAACGCCACCAGTTGCATCTAGGTCAACTTGATGCTGCCGACCTCACGACCGAAAACAAGCAGCGCTTGCAAGCCATTGGCCAGACGCTTTTCTACATGGTGAGTCAGCCGGACGACGACATTTTATACGTTGCAGGTCGGGTACCCGAAGGGATAATTACGGACGCTCGCCCATGGCGCATCCGGAAAATCGAGGGCGATCAGCTGCATCTAGTAGGTGGCGGCGAGGTAGTCGGGAAAATTTCACCCGGCCTGCCTTCGTTTCGACCACCCAGCATCACGTTAGATGGCCTACTTTCGCTCCTCTCAGTCGCCATGGTCATCGCGCTGGTGGCGCTGATGGAGTCGATGGCGATGGCCAAAGCGCTTGCGGCACGTACCAAACAGCGCATCAATCCGAATCAGGAACTGATCGGCCAAGGCATGGCCAATCTCAGTGGATCTTTTTTTCAATCGTATCCGGTATCAGGTTCATTCACTGGCTCGGCCATTAATCTGGATGCGGGAGCCAAGACCGGATTTGCGATGGTGTTCAACGGGCTGTTTGTCGTCATCGCGCTATTGTTCTTCACGCCTTATTTGTACCACCTTCCTAAAGCGACGCTCGCCGTGATCATTCTGCTGGCGATCACGAGCCTAGTTTCACTTCCAGCCATGTTGCACGCGTGGCGGGCAAGGCGGTCGGACGGCGTGGTGGCGGGGGCCACTTTCTTCGTCACGTTGGTGTCCGCTCCGCATCTCGACAAAGGTATTTTAGCGGGTGTCGCGCTTGCGATCCTGCTGTATCTGTATCGCACTATGCGCCCTAGGGTTGCACTGCTTGGTCGGCACCCCGATGGTACGTTGCGCGATGTGCTCATCTATCCGAATCTGCCAACCAGCGACAACGTGATCGCGTTCCGGTTTGACGATTCGCTGTACTTTGCCAATGCCCCATTTTTTGAAGACGCGATCTTGGGCGCGATTGCCGAGCAACCGAAGACCAAATATCTTCTGGTTGTGGCGGGTGGCATCAATCAGATCGACGCAACCGGTGAAGAGGTCGTTCGCCATCTGGTGCAAAGGTTGGAAGCGAGCGGGGTCACATTAGTATTTTGCGGCTTAAAAAGACAAGTATTGGATGTGCTGCACAACACTGGCCTTTATGACGTGATTGGTGCGGATAAGATTTTCCCAAGTGAGGACACGGCGCTAGAAGCGATTTACCGATGGTTGGGCAACGAGGCCCGGCACGAGTTGCTGACGCCTGCAAATGTGCCGCTGACCGACCCGGCCGATAAACCGCCTACAGCGACAGCATGATTAGCCGGGGATCGCTAACGCGGTGGCTGCCGTTTCTCGCTTGGCCGCACGTCACCCCAGACAAGTTCAGGCTGGATATGATCGCAGCCATCACCGGTGCCGTTATCGTGCTGCCGCAGGCGATTGCGTTCGCCAGCATTGCCGGCCTGCCACCGGCATACGGCCTGTATACGGCCATGGTGCCAGCGGTGGTGGCAGCATTGTGGGGTTCCAGCTGGCATATGGTCTCCGGTCCGACCACGGCGATTTCGATCATTGTCTTTACGTCGGTCAGCACCATGGCGGAACCCGGAGGCGACCATTACATCGGCTTGGTCCTCACGCTCACGTTGTTGGCGGGGATCATTCAACTGGCAATGGGTCTGGCGCGCCTGGGCACGCTGATGAACTTTATTTCACATACGGTCGTACTCGGCTTCACGGCGGGAGCTGCCTGCCTCATTTTCGCCGGCCAGATTGGAAACGTTTTAGGATTGGCCGTGCCGCGCGGGCTGCACTTTCACCAGACTATTTTGTTTGCGTTGGACCACATCGGTGAAACACACGTATGGGTGATCTCGGTCGGCGTGCTGACACTAACGTGTGGCTTGCTTGCGAAACGTTACGCGCCAAAGCTGCCGTACATGATCGTCGCCATGGTAGCCGGCAGCCTACTCGCGTTATTGTTTAACCTGCTGATTGGCGCAGACAAAGCCGGCATAGAAACCATCGGCACCATTCAGGCGACGTTCCCGCCTCTTTCACTGCCGGATTTTTCCTATACGGCTATTACGTCGACGCTCTTTCCGGCATTCATCGTGGCGCTGCTGGCGCTGACCGAAGCTCTCACTATTTCGCGCTCGATTGCACTCCATTCAGGCCAGCGCATTGATAGCAACCAAGAGTTCGTGGGGCAGGGACTTTCCAATATCGCGGGCGGATTTTTTTCGTCGTATACGGCGAGCGGTTCGTTCAATCGTAGCGGCGTGAATTTTGCATCCGGCGCCAAAACCCCGTTGGCAGCAGCGATGTCTGCACTGTTCCTGCTGGCGATCGCATACTTTGCCGCGCCATTAGTGTCATTTTTGCCTGTGGCGTCCGTCTCGGCGATCTTGTTCATTGTCGCTTGGTCATTGATCGACTTCAAACAGATCGGTCAGATACTCAGGCGCCAGCCGCAAGAGCGATTTATCCTCGTTGTCACGTTCATCGGGACACTCGTCGACATTGAGAAGGGGCTTTTTCTGGGCATCGTACTGTCCCTCGTCTACTATTTGCACCGTACCTCGCAACCATCGATTGAGGAGCGTGCGCCGCCAGCCGGCGAGCTGGCGAACGTTTCGCGCAAGCTGGTACCAGCGACGCCGGACATTCCCGTTTGTCCGCAAATGGCGATGTTGAAAGTGACGGGCGCAATCTACTTTGGCGCGGTGGAACAAGTGCGCGACCACCTGCGCAAGGTAGACGAGTCCCAACCAAATCGCAAATGGGTATTGCTGCTTGCGCGAGGGGTCAGTTTCATTGATCTTGCCGGCGCAGAGTTACTGGTGCACGAAGCGAGACGGCGAAAATTGCTGGGGGGCGGGCTGCTGTTGGTCGGCGTACAGCCTGTTGTGCAACAGTTTCTGGAGCGCGGCGGTCAAATCGCCGAACTGGGTGCAGAACGGGTCATCGCACATAAAGGGGAGGCGCTGCGCGCAGCCTACGGCCTGCTCGATAGTGACATCTGTCGCCGCTGTCCCCACCGCGTGTTTCAGGAATGCCAGACTCACTTGCCCGACGGCTCAGCGCGACAGCCCGACGAACTTACGCTGAAGCCACAATTCTCAATCGTATCCACACCAAGGACAGATTCAAATGAGTGACGCATTGAACTAACTACTCAAAGCACGTCCTGACGCGCTCGGACACTATTTTGCCTTTCTAAAGGATACCGGAAAGCATCTTGACCCCAAGACTACAGTGCCTTACCTCAGTGATTACCAAAGTGCATGCGCAGACGGATCGTGGGTTCAGGCAGTACCTCAGTAGAGCATGGCGTGAAGGATGTACACCAGCCGAAATTCAGGACGCGCTGCTCATGGCATTTCCAGCTTTGGGTTTAGCCAAAATCATTTTGGCGGTGGACATCATTCTGGAGATGGACATTCCTGAGCTTGCGCTGCAAGCGGGGGCGCTGACCTGCCCAAAGCATCAATGGGCGTTTGACGTTGCGAGCGGGGCTTGTATCAAGAACGGGAATACGCCGCTCACACGGCTGGATTCGAAAGCCGCCAACGGCCGCGTACTTGCTTTTTGGTGAGTCCCGCGAGCAACTCCAGAGCCAAAGCCAAGGTGGGCGCGAAGTCGCGATCACTGGCTTCAATTACGGCGCCAGTACCAAGCGACAACGAAATCGTTAGCGCCCCTTCAGGCTTTGGGGGCGCGCTTTAAAAATGTCACCACCTGAGAGCCGGGTGGATTTTTGGTCGAACAGCTCCCCTCGCCGACGCCCGCATCACGCTCGGCTTCGTGCAACATGTTGATCACATCGACGTAGTGTTTTTCCTTGACCATCATCAGCGCCGTCAGGCCGCCATGATTGCGCGCCAGCACGTCCGCACCAGCCTGTAAGAGCACTTCCACTACCGCCGTTTCGCCGTAGGCGGCGGCGAGCATCAACGGCCTGACGCCATACGCAATAGGTGCTTCCAGGTTTGCGCCGGCATCGATAAGCGCCTGCACTACACTTGGGAAACCACAATTCCGATCCGCGTTGTAAGCTGCTTTCACTAGCGCGTTCCAACCGGTTGCATCGGTCGAATTAACATCAGCGCCAGCGCCGATCAATCTATTGACGACGGCAAGATTGCCCGAATGTGCAGCATGCATTAGCGCGCTGACGCCTTCGGCGTCGACTGCATTGCAATCGGCGCCGGCGGCCAATAGCACATTCATTTTGTCGGCGTCTCCATCACGTATCGCAACGAGTAAAAGATCAATCATGTGCGCTCCCGCGGCTGGTCTGAGTCAATTGGAGGTTGCGGCAATCGGTGTGATGTCGACGCGACCCTGACTCGTCTTCGCGTTGGCAAACACACACTGTCAACATTGTATCGTTCTCCCGCGCCCTGCTCAAACGCCTGCAAAGGGCCAGCCCACACCGCGCACTTGCCAGACAGTCCCAAGCTGGCGGCCGCTACCAAAATGGTAAACTTGCCCCAAGCGCCCGTAGCTCAGATGGATAGAGTGCTACCCTCCGAAGGTAGAAGTCGCACGTTCGAATCGTGTCGGGCGCGCCAGTTTTAAAACTCAGCATTCATGCTGCGTCAGACGAAGATACGGTGCAGCGTCATTGGATGCTGGTCGCCCCGATCAGAGCCACTATCGAGCCTTGAAAATATTTGCCTGCGGGAACGACCTACACCGGTTGCGCCTCTGGTTTGTTTCGCAGGAAAATTGCCAGTGGTTCTAACCACCGCCACCCGCACGACACTTCTAACATCGCCAACAAAAACATACGGTCTAGTCAATGAGCAATTTCTCTTGCGGGTTTAAGGACATGATGAAGCAGTTGGTTGGTCTAGCGCTGCTGCTTTCACTCGGCGCAACGCTCGGCGGCTGCAGCGGTGCCGTATCAAGTTCCTCGCTGCCTGATACCGGGCCGGCAACGTTGGTCGTGACATTAACCGAGGTGAATAGTGCGGCCGCGCGTACCGGCATCGCCTTCGGCAGTCCCGCCAAGGTCAGCGTAACCTTCAAGACCTCACGCGGCAACCCCATCGTTGGTGCCGTCATCACCTTCACAACCGACTCAACACTTGGCGTGTTTAATCCAACCACCGGTACCGCCTTGACCGATGCCACCGGCGTCGCTTCGGTAATCTTGAATTCCTCCACGGCATCTGGGGCGGGCACCGTCACCGCCAGCGGGCAAACGACGCTTTCCGGTGCCACCTCGCCGACCACGTATACGAATTCAATTTCATACACCGCCGCCGCGGTTGCGCCACCCGCGTCTCCGACAGGCGTGCCATCGCAAGGCGGATTTTCCCTGTCGGTGTCAACTTTCAATATCGAAGGCGGCAATATCGATGGCGTGACCACGCAAGTCACCGCGCGACTCGCTGATAGATTCAGCAACCCGGTGCCGGACGGTACCGCCGTTAACTTTATGGCCGCCGGTGGTTCGATCGTCAGCTCGTGCACGACAGTCGCTGGTGCTTGTTCTTCGACGATGACCAGTCAAAACTTCCGACCCACTAACGGGCGTGTGGCGATACTCGCCTACGCCATCGGCGAGGAGTCCTTTACGGATCGCAATGGCAATGGCTGGTTTGATATCGCGCCCGTCAGTGAATTGATGGATTTGAACGGCAGGTCAACCGATTTGCCTGAAGCCTGGCTTGATGTAAACGAAAACGGTGTTCGCGACGCGAACGAGCCGTTCATCGACTTCAACAACAATGGCCGCTACGATGACCCCGATGGCAAGTTCAACGGTGTCAGTTGCGACGACCTTGTCCCGGGTCGCAGCGTGCCAGGCTCGTGCGGCACACCGAAGAGCGTCCACGTTCGCGGCAACACGGTGGTGGTTTTTTCCGGCTCCGTCGCGACCATCACCACCATTCCCACGGCAATTGCATTAGCACCATGCAGTACGACAGTTCCGTTCGTCAGAACGTCCGCCACTGCACTGTTTACGGTTCGTGACGCCAACGGCAACGTCATGCCTGCCGGTACCACCGTCGCGTTTGCGGCGACCAATGGAAGAATTATTTCATCGCCGGAGACCTTTACTGTCCCTAGCTCCAACGCGTCCATCAGCCCGTCGCCGGGTGCCGACGGCGTGAGGACATTCGCCGTGACCGTTGAGAGCGACGCGGCACAGAGTTTGTCGGGGCCGCCATTTTCCTGTGAGAACACAAGACCTGTCGGCACATTGACAGCGACGGTCAAAGCGCCGAGTGGAACCCTATCCACGTTCTCGATTCCGGTGACCGACTAGACGCTTGCCAGCGGTTGGCGTCGGCACTCCCATCGGCTACATGCGAGATTGAACGGTATTGCCGCAGGGTGATTGGCCGGTTCGCTCGCTCGAGCAGTCGCCAAACAAAAAGCCGCACGTTCGTGCGGCTTTTTGTTTGCGGGCTTTCGCCTAAGCAGATTTGCGTCCGGCGGTACTTGAAATGGACTTCAGCTTTGGCCGAATCTGCGCAACATACTCCGGTACCCAGCGCTTCAGGTCGCGCCTGACATCCGAGTCCTCCGGTAGCTTCTCCTGATTCAACCACAGCGCCAGATTGTCCACCAACTCGATCGTGACATCCCTGGCTTTCGCGACGCGCAGCTTCGGGTGTGGCGTCGCACGGGTGTGCTCATCGTCGGTGAGCAGTTCTTCAAACAGCTTCTCGCCCGGTCTCAGCCCCGTGTAGATAACTTTGATTTCGTCTTCTGTGGCTTCTGAAAGGCGGATCATGTCGTGCGCGAGATCGACGATGCGAATTGGCTCGCCCATGTCCATGACAAAAATTTCCCCTCCCAGTCCCATTGCGCCGGCTTGCAACACCAATTGCGCGGCTTCCGGAATGGACATGAAGTAACGCACCATTTCCGGGTGGGTCACCGTCACCGGACCACCTTTGGCGATTTGCTCTTCAAAGCGCGTGATCACGCTGCCGGCGCTACCAAGCACGTTGCCAAACCGCACCATCTCAAAGCGCGTATCGCCCTTGTGCTGCAACGCTTGGCACACCATCTCGGAAAGCCGCTTGGTCGCGCCCATGACGTTAGTGGGGTTGACCGCTTTGTCCGTAGAAATAAACACAAATTTTTTGACGTTGTACTCAATCGCCGCACGCGCCATGACGAGCGTGCCGAGCACATTGTTCTGCACCGCTTCCCATGCGTTGCTTTCTTCCATCAGCGGCACATGCTTGTATGCAGCGGCGTGGAAAACAATCGCTGGCGAGTACTGATGCATCGCCTGATTCACGCGCCGGGTATTTTTGATATCGCCAATTACGCTCGCTATCGGCAGGTTCTCGAATTCGTCGCGAAGCGATTGCTCGATCTTGTACTGCGCGTATTCGTTTTGTTCGAACAGCACCAGCATCGATGGCTGGTAGGCGGCAATCTGACGGCACAGTTCCGAACCAATGGAACCACCCGCGCCGGTCACCATCACTACCTTGTCGGTCAGCAGATCGTGTAATCCGGCATCGTCGAGTGTTACTGGTTCGCGTTTAACCAAATCTTCGAACGACAGTCGGCGAAACTTCGGCGTCGGCGTCTTCCCGGGCACGGCAGTGTCCGGCGGTAATTCCCAAAATTTGGGTACCGTCATCACGGTGACGCGTGCGCGGTTACAGATTTCGATGATCTGGCGACGCTTCTGATACGCCACAGACGGCATCGCGATAATGACGTGCTTGACCTTCAGTGTGCGCGCAATATGTGGCAACTCATCGAGTGCACCGATCACGCGCACGCCGTGAATCAGCCGATTCTGCTTGTTCGCATCATCGTCGAGCAATCCAATCACGCGCCAGTCGCGACTGCGCAGTAATTCTTTCAACAATCCGACCGCAGCGTCACCCGCGCCAAGGATGATGACGGGCACCCCTTGATCATCGGGTTTGCCGTACAGCATCCATTCTTTCCATGAACGGTAGGTGATGCGGCTACCGGCCATGAACACGACCAGCAACAACGCCTGCACAAAAAAGTGTGAGAACGACAGCGCACCCAACCAATCGCCTGCCCAAAGCGTGGCGGCCACTGCGATCGTGCCGGCGACGACACTCGAAACGATGCGCTGCACGTCCGGCAGGCTCGCGTAGCGCCACAGCGCCTGATACATTCCGAAGATAGTTGCGACCAGCGCCTGAACAGGAATCGCCACGAGCAGCACTTGCAGGGTGGTCAACGACAGCGTTTCCGCGTCTGAATTGCCTGCTATCCTGAACAGGAGCATCACCGCCCCCCAGGATATGCACAGCATGACAACGTCATGAAAGAACGCAAGGATTGCGCGCTCATTGACTGAAAAAGACGTCATCTGGCTCCTTGATCTTCTTTTGCCGACATGTTTGTTTTTGTTAGTTCTTGCTGCCGAATTTGCCGCTCTGCCACTGCGAGCAACGCTGCATATATTAACATCCAGGTCAGCGCGATAGAAAGCGGCGGCGCACTGTCGGCGGCATTTTTTTCGCTGGATTTGTAGAAAAGCCACACCAGTCCGTGCGCGGCGGTCAACGCCATCAGCGTTGCGTAGACGATTGCCGTGCGTTGGTGTGACCAACCGCACACGACGATCAAGCGTTGGTAGGTGTGCTCACGGTGGGCGAGCCACACCTTTTCACGGCACCACGCACGACGCAGCAGCGTGACGGTCGCGTCGACGACGAAGGGCGAAAACACCAATAGCGGAAGCCACCAAGGCCACACCAGCTGCGCCGCGCCTAGCAAGCCGACTGACCCCGCCAGAAAGCCGAGAAACACTGCGCCCACATCGCCCATGAACACGCGGCCTGCCGGAAAATTGAACACCAGAAATCCGCCACACGCACCGCTGGTTGATGCGCACAACAACGCAATATTGCTAAATTCATGCGCACGCGCGGCGTCGAGTGGCATGGTCGCGGCGAGAGCGAGTGCGCCGAAACCGATCAGCCCCATGAATCCGGCCATGCCGTTGGCACCGTCCATGAAGTTGTACAGATTGGTCATCCACACCACGCCAACGGTCGCAAGAACCATGCACCAGATTGCGCCCCACGCGTACGAATATGCGCCGATGGCCGCAGGCGTGTCGTTGTCGGTGATAAGCGAGACGACCGCCACTGCGGCTGCGGCGTGTGCCGCCAATCGCAGCAGCGCGGGAAGCCCGAATCTGTCATCAATCAGCGAAATCAGCGCGAGAACCGACGCGGCGGTGACGGCGGCCACGAGACTCGCATCGATGCGAAGTGTCGTCACCCACCAGGCCGTTACCGTCACGCACAGTGCGATCGACAAGCCACCAATGCGCGGGACAGGGGCGGCGTGCATCGCGTTAGGCTTATCCGTCGTGTCGAGAAAAAAATTGCCGACCGGTGTTTTCAACAACAATAAAACACCCAGCGCGGTAGCGGCAGCGCTCGCCAAAAAGATCAGGATGGGTGTCAATTTCGTCAGCCAGAATGAAAAACGGGCACCACGCGGTGCCCGTCTTTCTTCATTGAGTGCTTATGGAATCGTGGTCACAACAATAATCAACGTCTGCTGCGGGACAGACGAATCGCTGACGGTGATGAAGCTGCCCGCCCCGGCGAGGGTGCCGACCGGTGTGCGCGCAAAGAACACTTTCGGTGCGCCGAGAGCCACCGTGATCGTGGCGGCAAAGGTCGCGCCGTCGTTGCTCACCACTGCGATACCCGCTGCAGCCGAGGTGATCGTGTAAGGGCCAGTGCCACCATCAAAGGCGCGCGATACAGTCGTGCCCGGCGTGCCCGACGTGGCCGACGTGGCCGGCGTGCACGTCGTGCACGCCGGCACTGGGGCGACCCCCACTTTGAGCGAGAGAGGTATCCCGGTCGTGTCCGTAATCGGCGTTGCACTTCCGACCGCACACGCAAAGGGTGCCACACCAGCCATGCCAATGGTGAAGTCGGCGAAATTTACACCGTTCGATACGCGCACCAGTGTGGTCTGTCCACCACCTGGATCGGTGTTGCTACGCGTCACGGTCGTGATGCCATTGCTGAGATTCGCCGTGATTCGCTGTGGCTCGAGCGGCACCACGGACAACACGGGTGGTGTGCCAGTGTAGCCTGCCGGAATGTTCTGCACCACAAAGAACGAAGTCGAGACACCACACCCGAGACCCGTGAACGTGCTCGGCATCAGCGTCGGCACTGGCAGTGTCATCGCCGCCCCCGGTGCGGGCGGATCCGCCGTGCCGAGCGTGTTGCCCATGGTGAGCGTCGCGACGCGTCCGATGGAGTCGGTCACGGTGATGAGGTTGCCGGCAGCGCCGGTACTGCACACCGCGCCCGTGACCATCACCAGCAGCGAGCCGAAATTCCGACCGACAGTGGTCACCGTTTCGGCCGGAACGACCTGTCCGGGTGGCCCGGGTGGCGACCCGGTCAGGATGGCCGCGGCAGGAATCGATTGTCCAACTGCATAAGGAGGCGTTCCACCGGTGATGAGATGCGAGGTCAAACCGCCACTAACGCAGCCATCCTTGAAGGCGCCGGTCCACGTAAACGCGTTGGGCGTGATCGAAAGGTCGCCACCGACGATAGCTGGCGCAGACACCCCGCTTCCGCCACAAGCTGCAACCAAGGCCAGCATGGCGGTCGCCACCGCTGTTCTCGCTGCATGGTTCACACGAGTTTGCAACCCACGCCACCCTGTGATGCTGCCGAAAATATTTTGGTTAGCCACGGCTCGTCCCTCTAGTGTCATCAATCGATGGAAAAACGAGGAGTCACTTGATCACAACAGGCACCAGCAGAATTGCCTACCAAGACTCACACAGATCTTCTTACAACTGCAAACTGCTTACAAATTATGAAGTTATCTCGCTTTATTAAAGCGCAACTTTCACTTGGTTGCAAGCGATTATGTGCCATTTTTGCAACCGGGCACCTCCCTCGATCCGGTGCGCGAATCCGCTCGGCCCAAGCATTAATATCGGCAGATTGCGCCGTGGCGGGTCGGTTCGCAGCCGTACAGATTTATTGCGGCGCACCAAAAGGGGCGCTATGATGCCGGGACGGCCATATTTGTATGTTGCCACTGCACGCCCAACGAGCGTCGCGAGTGGATTGGATCCGCACTCGGTCAAAAGCCGATTTCTCCCCGGAAAAGTCGTACATTCGGTACCCTTGTTACTAGAGATGGGTGTTGTTTTGGCATCCATCTTGCAGTGGAAACTGCGCGATGAAAATCGGCGCGCCCTGTCAGGAGAAATTCGCTAATGTCCCTCGAAAACGCCAACCATCCTCCACTCGCGCAGGGCCTGTACAACCCAACCCACGAGCACGACGCTTGCGGCGTCGGATTCATTGCCAATATCAAGGGCAATAAGTCGCACGCGTTAGTCGCGCAAGGGCTGAAGATTCTGGAAAATCTGTCACACCGCGGCGCGACCGGCTACGATCCGCTGCTCGGCGACGGTGCCGGGATCCTGATTCAGTTGCCTGATTTGCACTTGAGACGTGCGTGTGGCAAACAGGGCATCACGTTGCCAGCCATCGGCCACTATGGGGTCGGCATGGTGTTTTTGCCGCAAGAGCCCGCCTCACGGATGGCGTGCGAACAGGAGATTGAGCGCGCCATTCAGGCCGAAGGACAAATTTTGTTGGGCTGGCGCGATGTGCCGACCAATAATCAGGGGCTTTCATCCGCCACCATCGCCGTCGAGCCAGTCATTCGTCAAGTATTCGTCGGGCGCGGCGGCGCCGAGATGTCGCAAGACGACCTTGAGCGCAAGCTCTACATCATTCGCAAACGTTCCGGCCACGCGATTCAGGCGCTCAATCTGCGCCATGGCAAGGAGTTTTACGTGCCGTCGTGTTCGTCGCGCACCATCGTCTACAAGGGCATGTTGCTTGCCGACCAGGTCGGCAAGTACTACACCGATTTGCAAGACCCAGCAATGATCACCGCACTGGCTCTCGTGCACCAGCGCTTTTCCACCAACACCTTTCCGACTTGGGATCTGGCGCATCCGTTTCGCATGGTCGCGCACAACGGCGAAATCAACACCCTGCGCGGCAATGTGAACTGGATTCGCGCACGCCAACAAGCGATCGCCTCGCCCATTCTCAAGGACGACTTGAAAAAAATCTGGCCGTTGATTTACGACGGCCAATCGGACTCCGCGTCGTTCGATAACTGTCTGGAAATGCTGGTGATGGGCGGCTATTCGTTGGCCCACGCGATGATGATGATGATTCCGGAAGCGTGGAGTGGCCACAAGCTGATGGACGAAGACCGCAAGGCGTTCTACGAATATCACGCGACATTGATGGAAGCGTGGGATGGCCCCGCTGCGATGGCATTTACCGACGGCCGCCAGATCGGCGCAACGCTCGATCGCAACGGGCTGCGCCCGGCACGCTACATTCTGACCGACGACGATATGGTGGTGCTCGCCTCAGAAGCGGGTGTGCTCGACATCCCGGAAGAAAAAATCGTCAAGAAGTGGCGACTGCAGCCCGGCAAGATGTTTTTGGTCGACCTCGAGCGCGGCAAGATCATTGACGACAACGATTTGAAGCGAGAGCTCGCCACCGCCAAGCCGTACCGCGATTGGGTCAAGCAAGCCCGCATCCGCCTCGACGAACTACCCGAGCCCGCGCCCGCAGAATCGTCAAACGTTGCATTGCTCGATCGGCAACAAGCGTTCGGCTACACGCAAGAAGATTTGAAAGTCATCATGGCACCGATGGCGCAAAGCGGCATCGAGGCAACCGGCTCGATGGGCGATGATTCGCCGCTCGCCATCATGTCGGACAAGCCGCGCAATCTCTATCACTATTTCAAACAGCTGTTCGCACAGGTCACCAATCCGCCGATTGATCCGATTCGCGAAGAGCTGGTGATGTCGCTCGCGATCACCATCGGGCCACGTCCGAACCTACTGGACATTCATCACACTGACCCGGGCCGCTGGCTGGAAGTCGCGCAACCGATTTTGACTACCTCAGACATGGAAAAAATCCGGCATATCGGATTGTTCACGGGTGGCTTTCTCAGAAGTGAAGAACTCGACATCACCTATCCATCATCGTGGGGGCCGGAAGGCATCGAAGCGGCGATGGCGAGCCTGTGCGCGCACGCCGAAGACGTGATTCGATTGGGCTTTAACGTCATGATCGTCTCGGATCGAAAAATCAACGCCGAGCGCGTCGCGATTCCGGCGTTGCTCGCCGTCGCGGGCATACACCAACACTTGGTGCGAAAGGGGTTGCGTACCTCAACCGGCCTGGTCGTCGAAACCGGGTCGGCGCGTGAAGTGCACCATTTCGCACTGCTCGGTGGGTTCGGTGCGGCCGCAGTACATCCCTACCTGGCGCTGGAAACCTTGCATCACATGCACAACTACCTCGGCGACTACGACGCGGTGGACGCCGAGAAAAAATACATCAAGGCGCTGTCGAAGGGTCTTTTGAAGGTCATGTCAAAAATGGGCATCTCGACCTATCAAAGCTACTGTGGTGCACAAATCTTTGAGGCGGTGGGCTTGTCATCAGCGTTCATCAAACAGTACTTCACCGGCACCGCGTCCAACATCGAGGGCATCGGCATTTTTGAGATTGCCGAAGAGGCGATGCGTTTGCACAAAAAAGCCTTCGGCGACGATCCGGTATTGCAAACACAGCTCGATGCCGGTGGCGAATACGCCTATCGGGTGCGCGGCGAAGAACACATGTGGACGCCGGATGTCATCGCCAAGCTGCAGCACGCCACGCGCAAGAATTCCTACGACACATACAAAGAATACGCGCAACTCATCAATGACCAAACCCGTCGGCATATGACACTGCGTGGATTGTTTGAGCTCAAGCCGCTCGGCCCGCCAGTAGCAATCAATGAAGTGGAGTCCGCGAAGAACATCATCAAACGATTTGCCACCGGTGCCATGTCGTTGGGCTCCATTTCGACCGAAGCGCACGCCACACTTGCGATTGCCATGAATCGCATCGGCGGCAAATCGAATACCGGTGAAGGAGGCGAAGATCCGAAGCGATTTATTCCGGTCGAAAATGACGGCGAGACGCTGAAGAGCAAATTAGGCGACGCGGTCGTGACCGACATCGCACTCAGAAAAGGCGACTCGTTGCGCTCGCGCATCAAACAAGTCGCCTCGGCACGCTTCGGCGTCACCGCGGAATATTTGCAATCAGCGGATCAGTTGCAAATCAAGATGGCGCAGGGTGCCAAGCCAGGTGAAGGCGGGCAACTGCCCGGACACAAGGTGTCGGCCTACATCGGCAAGTTGCGTTTTTCAACACCTGGTGTGGAGTTGATTTCGCCGCCGCCACATCACGATATTTATTCGATCGAAGATTTGGCGCAACTCATTCACGATTTGAAAAACGCCAATCCACGCGCGTCAATTTCGGTCAAGCTGGTCTCCGAGGTCGGTGTCGGCACAGTCGCGGCAGGGGTGGCCAAGGCAAAGGCCGATCACGTCACCATTGCCGGCCACGACGGCGGCACCGGTGCCTCACCCGTGTCGTCGATCAAGCACGCAGGAACGCCGTGGGAACTGGGGCTAGCCGAAACCCAGCAGACGCTGGTGTTGAATCGCTTGCGCGGTCGCATTGCAGTGCAGGTCGATGGTCAGATCAAGACCGGGCGTGATGTGGTGATTGGCGCGCTGCTCGGTGCCGACGAGTTTGGCTTTGCCACCGCGCCGTTGGTGGTTGAGGGCTGCATCATGATGCGCAAGTGCCATCTCAACACCTGTCCGGTCGGCGTGGCGACGCAAGATCCTGAGTTGCGCAAGAAATTTTCCGGCCAACCCGAACACGTGGTGAACTATTTTTTCTTTGTTGCTGAAGAAGTGCGCGAAATCATGGCGAGTCTTGGCGTTCGGTCGTTCGTTGAACTCATCGGTCGCGCGGACTTGCTCGACACCGCGAAGGGCATCGTTCACTGGAAAGCCAAGGGCCTCGATTTTTCGCGCATCTTTCACTTGCCGGCGATGCCCAAAGCGGTCTCGCGCTACCACAACGAAACCCAAGACCACGGTCTCGACGGTGCGCTCGACAACAAGTTGCTGATCGAGGCCATGCCTGCGCTCGAACATCGGCAAAAAGTTCTCATCGCATCGGAGGTTCGCAATCAGAACCGCACGGTCGGTACGATGTTGTCGGGCGAAGTCGCGCGACGCTATGGCAACGCCGGACTCGCCGACGACACCATCACGGTCAACCTCAACGGCACTGCGGGTCAAAGTTTCGGTGCGTTTCTGGCGCGCGGCGTGACACTCGATTTGACCGGGCAAGCGAATGACTACGTCGGCAAGGGTTTAAGTGGCGGCAAGATCGTGGTCAGGCCTAACGCGGCGTTCAAGGGCGACCCGATCGAAAACATCATCGTCGGCAACACCGTCATGTATGGTGCAACGGCGGGCGAAGGCTACTTTCGCGGCGTCGCCGGCGAGCGCTTTTGCGTGCGTAATTCCGGCGCCTCGGCCGTCGTTGAAGGTTTGGGAGATCACGGCTGCGAATACATGACCGGTGGCACGGTGGTGGTGCTCGGTGCCACGGGCCGCAATTTCGCAGCTGGTATGTCGGGCGGCGTCGCCTACGTGTTGGACGATGACGGCCAATTCGTCCATCGTTGCAATACAGCGATGGTAAGCATCGAAGCGCTGCAAGACAAGGCAACTGTCGATAGCCACTTGGGCAAAGCCGACACCGATATTGTGTTGTCGCTGATTGAGCGCCATGCACGCTACAGCGGGAGTGAGCGCGCGAAAACGATCGTCGCCAACTGGGCGGTGTGGTTACCGAAGTTTGTCAAAGTGATGCCGACCGAATATCGGCGGGCGTTGAAAGAATTGTCAGCGCAGCACGGTGCCACGGTGCCGCAAAAGGCAGCGGCATGAGTTCGAATAAAACTTTCGCCGCGGCCCAACGCAGATGAGCGCAGATGAGCGCGAATAAAAACGCAAAGTCCTTTAAGGGCGCGCAGTTTCGAGCAAAATGGGCTGGAACTGCCCGCCATTCCTAGAGTTTTATCCGCGTTCATCTGCGGTTCCAAGCAAGCTTTTAGTCATTCCAATCGGATACACAGCATGGGAAAAATCACCGGGTTCAAGGAAATTGCTCGCCTCAACGAGCCGGCGCTGCCCGTTGCCGAACGCGTCAAGAATTACCAGGAATTTGTGCTGCATTTATCGGACGGCGATGCGGTGCAAGAAGGCGCACGCTGCATGGATTGCGGTATCCCGTTTTGCCAGACCGGCTGCCCGGTCAACAACATCATTCCCGACTTCAACGATCTGGTGTTTCGCCAGAATTGGCAAGAAGCGCTCACCACGCTGCATTCCACCAACAACTTTCCGGAGTTCACCGGACGCGTGTGTCCCGCGCCCTGCGAAGCGGCGTGCACCCTGAACATCAACGACGATGCGGTGGGCATCAAGTCGATTGAACACGCCATCATCGACAAGGGTTGGGAGATGAGCTGGGTTGTTCCACAGCCGCCCAAACGCAAATCTGGCAAGCGCGTCGCCATTGTTGGTTCCGGCCCGGCCGGGCTCGCCGCGGCGCAGCAACTCGCACGCGTCGGCCACGACGTGATCGTGTTTGAAAAAAGTGATCGCGTGGGCGGGCTGTTGCGTTACGGCATTCCTGATTTCAAAATGGAAAAGTCGCACATCGATCGACGCATCACACAAATGACGGCCGAGGGCGTGCAGTTTCGCGTCAATCAACACATCGGTGTCGACACGCCGGCCTCGGCGCTGATGGCCGATCTTGATGCGGTGATATTGGCCGGCGGCGCGGAATGTCCGCGCGAATTGCCGGTGCCGGGGCGCGAACTCGACGGCGTGCATTTCGCGATGGATTTCTTGCCGCAGCAAAACAAGATAGTCGCAGGCGACAAAGTGTCGAATCAAATCAGTGCGCGCGGCAAACACGTGGTGGTCATCGGTGGCGGCGACACCGGTAGCGATTGCGTCGGCACGTCGAATCGGCAGGGTGCCGCGTCGGTAGTGCAGTTCGAGTTGCTGCCGATGCCGCCTGAACACGAAGACAAGCCCCTAGTGTGGCCGTACTGGCCGGTGAAGTTGCGTACCTCGTCGTCACACGAGGAGGGCTGCGCACGTGATTGGTCGGTCGCAACCACGCGCTTCGTTGGTCGCAACGGCAAAGTCGAAAAACTGGTCGCATCCCGCGTCGAGTTGGTGAACGGCAAGATGCAAGAAGTGCCGGGCTCCGAATTTGAAATGAAGGCCGATCTGATCCTGCTGGCGATGGGTTTTGTCTCGCCCGTTCAAGCTGGTTTACTCGAACAGTTTTCGGCGTTGGGCGTCGAGCAAGATCAGCGTCACAACGTCAAGGCCGCCACTGAGGGCACGATGGCGTATCAGACGACCAACCCGAAGGTGTTTGCCGCAGGCGATATGCGGCGCGGCCAATCGCTGGTCGTGTGGGCGATTCGTGAGGGCCGCCAATGCGCGCGATCCGTCGACGAATTCCTGATGGGAACCAGCGAACTGCCGCGATAAGCGGCGATGCACGTCGCGGCGACATTCCCCCGCCGTGATGTGGCCAGAGTGAGTGCGATAATGTGACGGCGCGGTCAATCGATTGCGCCTTTCTCATTTTGTTGCCGCGTTTTTTCCATGTCCTCTCTGAAAAACGATGTATTTTTGCGCGCGTTGATGCGCGAACCGACGCCCTACACGCCGATTTGGATCATGCGACAGGCCGGGCGCTATCTGCCGGAATACCGCGCCACGCGCAAGCAAGCGGGGAGCTTTTTAGGGCTGGCAAAAAATCCCGACTACTGCACGCAAGTCACCATCCAGCCGTTGGATCGATTTCCGCTCGACGCCGCCATTTTGTTTTCGGACATTCTCACGGTTCCAGATGCGATGGGCTTGGGGCTCTACTTTGTCGAGGGCGAGGGGCCGAAATTTGAGCGCCCAATTCGCAATGAAGCCGACGTTGCGCGCTTAGCCGTGGCCGAAATGTCATCGTTGCAGTACGTGTTTGATGCCGTGTCCCAGATTCGCCGCACCCTCGACGGCCGCGTACCGCTCATCGGTTTTTCCGGAAGCCCGTTTACGCTCGCCTGTTACATGATCGAAGGTGGCGGCTCGGACGATTATCGATTGACCAAGACCATGCTCTATCAGCGCCCCGATTTGCTGCACAACATCCTGCAGAAGAACACGCAGAGCGTCATCGCCTATCTGAATGCACAGATCGACGCCGGTGCGCAGGCGGTAATGTTGTTCGACACTTGGGGCGGCATGCTGTCGCACGCGGCGTATCGCGAGTTTTCGCTGGCCTACGTAAAGACGATCATGGCGGGGTTGAAGCGTTCCAACGACGGGCGCGTGGTACCGCGCATCTTTTTTACCAAAGGCGGCGGCTTGTGGCTTGAAACCATGGCCGATTGCGGTGCCGATGCACTCGGTCTCGATTGGACCATCGACTTGGGCGACGCCAAGCGGCGGGTGGGCGGCAAGGTGTGCCTGCAAGGTAACCTCGATCCATCTACCCTGTTTGCGCCCACTGCGGTCATTGAGCAGCACGCCGAGCGGGTACTACGCGAATTTGCCGCCGACGGCAACGCCAATGGCCACGTTTTCAACCTCGGCCACGGCATTTCACAGTTCACCGATCCAACCCATGTGGAAGCACTCGTTCACGCGGTACACCGCGCCAGTGCTAGGGATGCCTGAAACGCCCAAGTCAAGCAATTTTTTTTGTGGCTTGGCAATTTTTGTCCTTGCTTATGCACAGCAACCTCTATCTACCCGTTTTCGCCAATTTTCTTTTGCTTGATGAAGAACCCGCGCCAAGTGGTTGAATTAAATAGTTTATTTATGTTGTTGCGGCGCGCAATCGATTAAAAAACGCAGCGTGTGTCGCTGTCGAGCGCCACTAGGACGGAAGTATGCACAAAGTTATCCACAGGCCGACCAGCCCTCCACCACTGGCGCGGAACCCGCGTGAAAACACGTCTTGCTAGTGCCGCAATCATGTCGCTGATCGCCCCGCCCACCCCTGTGACGCGCGATGCTGTGCCACCGGCAGCGGATCCGCCGCGCCATCGCATCGTGCAAGTCGGCCTAGACCTGCCGCTTGCCAACGCGTTTGACTTCTTGCTGCCCGCGCATCTGCACGCCGAGGTCGGCTCGCTGGTGGTGGTGCCGTTCGGCGCGCGACGCTTGGTCGGCATGGTCATCGCAGTCATCGACGCCTCTGACATCGAGCCGAACAAATTGCGTTCCATCGAATCGGTGAAATCAAATCTGCCGCCACTGTCGGCCGAAATCCTCGCCGTGTTTCAGTTTTGTGCGAACTACTATCACGCTGCACTCGGACAGATCGCGCTTAACGCGCTGCCGCCGGTACTACGAGGCGTTAAAGATTTGCCCGACGCCGACCCAGTGCCGTTGTTGGTCAGCATCACCGCAGCAGGTCGTCTCGCACTAGCTGAGGCGCGTGCGCGTGGTGCCACGCAGCGTGCCATCTTGCAGTGGCTCGATGCCGCGCCGCAAACTACAGTAGCCGTGCGCCAACGCCACCCCACTGCAATGGCGACACTGCGACGGCTGCGCGATCAGGGCTGGATTGAGATGCTTGCCGCGGCCGGCCCCGTCGCGACACCGGGAGACGTTGCAAACGCTGCGCAATTCCCCGCGCAGGTCGTCCAATCGCTGGCGCCGACGCTGAACGTTGAACAACGCGCAGCCGTCGCGGCGATTGGCGATGCGGTCGGCAATGCGCATTGCGCGCCGCGCGGCCGCTATCAGGCGTTTGTCATCGATGGCATCACCGGCAGCGGCAAGACTGAGGTATATCTGGCAGCGATTGCGCTGGCACTGGCAGCCGGGCGGCAAGCGCTGGTGTTGGTGCCTGAAATTAACTTGACGCCGGCCTTTCTGCGACACGTGCGGGCACGATTTCCGGCACATCAGGTGGCCGCTGCACACAGTGGCATGGCCAATCTTGCGCGTTACAGCGCTTGGCGTCGCGCACACGATGGCCGTGCCGATATTGTCGTCGGCACACGATTGGCCGTGTTTACACCAATGCCGCGACTCGGGCTGATCGTCGTCGATGAAGAGCACGACGCGTCGTTCAAACAGCAAGACGGCATCCGTTATTCGGCGCGTGACGTTGCGGTGTTTCGCGCCAGCATCGCCAAGTGCCCGGTGGTGCTCGGCTCGGCGACACCATCCATCGAGACGCTCGACAACGCCGCGCGCGGTCGCTTCACACGATTGGTGCTCAATGATCGCGCCGTCGCGTCCGCCGAGTTGCCAATGGTCGGGTTCATCAATCTAGACGCTGAGAAGGCCGCGGACGGCCTCACGCCGTCACTGCTTCGCGCCATCGATGAGACGGTCAAGCGCGGCGAGCAAGCAATGGTATTCATCAATCGGCGCGGTTATGCGCCCGCGCTGGTGTGCACCAGTTGCGGCTGGATGCCCGAATGCCACCGTTGCAGTGCGCGCATGGTGTTTCATCGCGCCGCCAGACGTCTCAAGTGCCACCACTGCGGCAGCGAAGCGCGCGCACCCAGTGCCTGCGGCGAATGCGGCGCGACGGATCTTCACGCGGCCGGGCAAGGCAGCGAGCGTATTGAGGACGCGCTCATCGCGGCATTTCCGGATCGACGCATCGCACGCGTGGACCGCGATTCGACGCGCAAACGTGGCAGCGCGGAAAAGATTTTTGCGGCCGCCGAGAAAGGCGAGATCGACATTCTGGTCGGCACGCAAATGCTCACCAAGGGGCATGACTTTCCAAAACTGACACTGGTCGGTGTGGTCAACGCCGATGGCGCGGTGTTTTCTGCTGACTTTCGTGCCGCCGAGCGCATGGCGCAGCAACTCATGCAAGTCGCAGGGCGCGCTGGACGCGCGCAGTTGCCCGGGCGGGTGTTGATTCAAACCCGATTTGTCGATCATCCGGTCTATCAAGCGGTCGCCACGCATGACTACGCGGCGTTCGTCAGCGCTGCGCTGACCGAGCGCGAGTCGATGCGCTTGCCGCCCTATTCGTACCTCGCGCTGCTGCGCGGCGAGTCGCGCGACGGCGCGAAGCTCGACGCGTTTATGGTCACCGCGCAATCGCTCGCGCAACGCCTCGACACTGGCGACGCCGTGCGCGTGTGGGAGCCGGTGCTCGCCACACTCGAACGCAAGGCCGGCTATGTGCGCAAGCAACTGATGGTGCAGGCGGATACGCGCCGCGCGTTACAACAATTCCTCGGCGTCTGGATTGCGCAACTGCGCGCCGCAGACGCGCGCGCAGTGAGGTGGCTGCTAGATGTCGACCCGATCGACATCTAGCCTGCATATTTCACGGGTCGACCCCGTTCACGACGGTTGCTGTGATGAATAAGGGCTTTATCTGAACGAGCCAATTTGGTCTTCGATCAGCACTGGGTCTACCGTGAAATATGCAGGCTAGCATTGTAAATATTGAAAGTCGTTTACTGGCGCGCTGTTTGAAGCAAAATGCTGTGAAACAGCGCGCCAATAAACGACTTTCACAGCGAATTTTCATTTAGCACTAGGGTCGCGTGGGTCGCAGCCGATATAATGGCCGATTCTGTTTTGTGCCTTGCCATGACGACGTCTTTAGACAATAAAACTGCCGTAGCCGAATTGTTTCAGCAAGCGCTGTGGGCCGCGTATCCGGCACTCAAGCTGGCGTCCCCGCCGTTCACCATCGCGGTCGAAAAACCAAAAAAACCCGAACACGGCCACTTCGCCGTCAACATTGCGCTGCATCTGGCCAAGCAGTTGGGGAAGAAACCGCGCGAAATCGCCGAGGCGATTGTCGCTGCGCTACCATCGTCGTCGCTGCTGGCGGCGGCGCCAGAAATCGCCGGGCCTGGCTTTATCAACGTACGATTGTCACAGGAAGCGCAGACGCGCATCGTGGCAGCCCTCGTGGCGCAAGGCAAAACGTTCGGTCACACCAGCGACGGCAAACACGAAAAGGTAATGGTCGAATTTGTGTCGGCCAACCCGACCGGACCACTGCACGTCGGCCACGGACGCGGCGCTGCCATCGGCGATACCTTGGCGCGCTTGTTGAGCTCGCAAGGCTACAACGTCAGCCGCGAGTTTTATTACAACGACGCGGGCGCACAAATCAACAACTTGGCCGCATCCGTGGCGGCGCGGTTAAAACAACGCGCGGGTGTCGATGCGCCGTTTCCGGAAGACGGTTACCGCGGTGATTACATCGTCGAAATTGCCGAGCGCTATGCGAGCGAATTTCCGGCCGATACGTTGGGCGATGATGTCGACACCGTACGCAAGTTTGCCGTGGCCGCGTTACGGCACGAGCAAGACCTCGACCTAAAAGCGTTCGATGTTCACTTCGATGTGCACTTTCTCGAGTCGTCGATTTACACCGACGGCCTCGTTGAAAAAACGGTCGAGCAACTGCAGAAAAACGGCCATACGTTTGAAGAAGGCGGCGCACTGTGGCTCAAGACCACGGATTTTGGTGACGACAAAGATCGCGTCATGAAAAAATCCGACGGCACCTACACCTACTTTGTGCCGGATATTGCCTATCACGTCAGCAAATGGCAGCGTGGATTTACGCGCGCCATCACCGAGCTCGGTGCCGACCATCATGGCTCTCTCATGCGCGTCAAAGCGGGACTACAGGCAATGGAAATCGGCGTGCCGCAAGGCTATCCCGACTACGTGCTGCACCAGATGATTACCGTCATGCGCGGCGGCGAAGAAGTCAAAATTTCCAAGCGTGCCGGCAGCTACGTGACCTTGCGAGACTTAATCGACGAAGTGGGCCGTGATGCCACGCGCTACTTTTTCATCATGCGTAAATCCGATTCGCAATTGACGTTCGACATCGACCTTGCCAAGAGTCACTCTGAAGACAACCCGGTCTATTACGTACAGTATGCGCATGCCCGGATTTGTCGCGTGCTCGAACAGTGGGGTGGCGACGTGGCAACGCTGGCGACGGTCGATTTGTCGTCGCTGACTTCCCCCTACGAATCCGCGTTGTTGCAAGCCATCGCCAATTTCCCGGAAACGCTGAGCCTGGCCACGCGCGAACTGTCGCCGCATATCGTCACCAATTACTTGGGCGAACTCGCCGCGAAATTGCATACGTACTACAATGCCGAGCGCTTCTTGCTTGACGATGAAGCACTGAAGCTGGCACGACTGTCATTGATCGTTGCAGTGCGTCAAGTCATCCGCAACGGTCTTGCTGTGTTGGGTGTATCTGCGCCGGAGAGAATGTAGCCATGCCAATGGACGTGAAACCAAAAGCGCCCCCGCGAGGCGGTGGCAAACCGGGTATGAACCCGCTGTTCGCAGGCATCATCATCGGCCTGTTATTGGGAATTTTCTTGGCACTCGGCGTAGCAACCTGGTTAAACCGCACCGCCAACCCGTTCGTCGAAAAAACCAAACCGGTCGATTCATTGCCGACCATCAAGGCACAGGCTCCCGCAACAGCCGCCAAGACTGACCCGGCGAATCCGGACAAACCGCGCTTCGAGTTCTATCAACTGCTGCCCGGTGAAAAGGACGTGGCAACGAAAAAGCCCGCCGAGCCGGTCAAAGATGCGGCCAAGGAGTCTGTGCCACTCAAGTCGTTAAACGAAACGCTTTTCTTGCAGGCCGGCGCGTTTCAGAACGAGCTGGAAGCCGAAAATCTGAAGGCCAAAATTGCCTTCGCCGGATTTGAAGCCAACGTCAAGCCGGTCAACGTTGCCGCCAAAGGCGCGTTGTATCGGGTGCGCCTAGGCCCGTATAAAAGTCAGGAAGAAGTGAACAGAATCAAAAGTGTGCTGTCACAAAATGGCATCAACGCTGCCGTCGTCAAGCCCGACTAACCGTTCACCGCATCCGCTCCCGCATTTCTACAGATCAGGAATTCGCAATGCAAACGCTCTCTCGCAGTTCTTTCATTCGCACGTTGACCAGCCTCGCGGCGGTCGCGTTCGTCAGCCTTGCGGCGGCGCAAGGGCCGAGGGACGTGACACCGATTAATCCACCACAGCCAACCCCGAATGACGGCACCATCGAAGTCATGGAATTCTTTGACTACGGGTGTATTCATTGTGCGAACCTTGAGCCGGCGCTCGAGGCGTGGGTCGCGAAGCTGCCGCCTGATGTCAAGTTCAAGCGCGCCCCGGCCGGATTCAATTCCGGCGGCATCGACAGCATTCCGATTTTTTACACGCTCGAAGCCATGGGCAAACTCGACAGCCTCCACAAAAAACTGTTTGCCGCCGTGTTTAACGAGCGCGTGATGCTTGGCAACAAGGCCACGCTGCTGAAGTGGCTGGAAAAACAAGGCGTCGATCCTAAGCAATATGAATCGGTTGAAAAATCGTTTTCCGTGGATTCCAAAATCAAGCGCGGTCGTCAATTGCCAGGGCTCTACAAAGCGAGCAGCACACCGGTGATCGCCGTCAATGGTCGGTTTATCGCCGTGCAGACGAGCAGCGCGAGTAATTTTCTCGGCACCGTTGATCGACTGATCGCCGAAGCCCGCCAGAGTAACGCGCCAGCCAAACCGGCGACCGCCAAAGTCGCCGCACCGAAAGAGCCTGCACCCAAGTAATCGGCACGCGGCAGCATCGTTCACACGGCACCTTCGGGTGCCGTTCGCATTCATGGCCCATGGTGAACACGCTGCTAAACTGCGGCCATGCAAAAAGTCTTCATCACCGGCGCATCGAGTGGCATTGGCGAATCGCTGGTGCGACTTTACGCGTCGCAAGGCGCGCAACTGGCGTTGGTCGCACGCCGCGCCGATTGGCTAGAGAAAGTCGCCGCGAGCATCACGCCGCGCCCCGAAGTTTATGTGTGCGATGTACGCGATGCAAGCGCTCTCAAGCACGCTGCTCACGACTTCATCAGCAAACACGGCGTGCCAGATATTGTGATCGCCAACGCGGGCGTGTCGCGTGGCACGCTGACCGAAATCGAAAATGATCTCGACGCGTTTCAGGAAATGTTCGACATCAACGTGATGGGTATGGTCAACACGTTTCACCCCTTTGTCGGACCAATGAAAGCCAACGCTAGCGGCACATTGGTCGGCATCGCCAGCGTGGCCGGATTTCGCGGCATCCCCGGCAGCGGCGCATATTCCGCGTCGAAGGCGGCGACCATTCGCTATTGCGAAAGCTTGCGCGTCGAGCTGCGCAACAACGGCGTGTCCGTCGTCACCATTTGCCCCGGCTACATCCGCACGCCGATGACCGTCGTGAACAAATTCAAGATGCCGTTTTTGATCGACGCCGACGATGCAGCGATTCGCTTCGCGCGTGCGATCGCGCGCAAGACTTCATTCGCCGTGATTCCGTGGACCATGGGCATCGCCGCGCGCGTGTTGCGCATCCTGCCGAATTGGCTCTACGATCGCGTATTTCAGCGTATGCCGAGAAAAGCAAGATAGCGCGGCAAAGCCGCGCTATCGCAGTCCCTGCGAAAGCAGGGATCCAGCAACTTCGCGCCACGGCAAAGCCGCACATCTACTATTGCCGCGTAATTCCATTTCTCGATTATTAGTGCAGTAATTCTCGCCCGGCG